>CANBWX010000010.1 GCA_947373225.1 Flavobacteriaceae bacterium
TTTTCTAATTTCTTAAAAGATAAGGCATCATCAAAATCTTTTGCATCTTTGGGATCAATGGTAAAAGTCAAAGTATCCCGCATATCCCGACGGTTTTTAATCTCCTCTTCATGGATTGTTGTATCAATTTTTTGAGCATAAACCTCTACTTCTACCGGAAATTCAGAAGGTAAACCGTATTCTGCTAAAATAGCATGAATCTCGGTATCATGTTCACCAGGTTTTCCCAGCACTTTAACAACAGTTCCAAAAGGACTATCGGCTCTTTTTGGCCAATCTTCTATATGAACTAAAACTACATCGCCTTGCTCCGCTTCACCTAATTTATCTTTTGGAATAAAAATATCGGTGTACATTTTTGGATTGGCTGTCGATACAAAAGCAAAGTTCTTCTGAATATCAATAACACCAACAAAATCGGTTTTTTTTCTTTCGACAACTTCTATTACTTCACCTTCGGGTCTTCTTCCCTTTCTACGATTATAAACATAAACTTTGACAATGTCTTTATCTAAAGCGCGGTTTAAATTATTCGTCGGAATAAATACATCTTCTTCAAGTTCAGGACAAACAAAATAAGCCGTTTTTCTACCTGTCATATCAATTGTTCCTTCGTAATAATCTTGGCTTATAGCTTTAACAAGATATTTTCCTGGTTCTGTTTCTACAATTTTTTTTGTAGAAGCTAGAATCTTTAAATCTCTAATAATTTCGTTTCTTGATTTTGTATCATCAAGATCTAAAATAGCGGCTATTTGCTTATAGTTAAATGCTTTATTAGCATTTTGTGATAGTATTTTTATAATTTTATCGGAGAAGTCTTTCTCACTTTTTACTGGTTTTCTCAGTTTTTTACTCATAAATCGTTTCTTAAAAGTCTAAAATTACGAAATTGTATTCAGTGAATCGTATTCTGAGTTGAGTTTTAAAAAAATAATAACTTTTGTACCTTTATAAAAATATTAAAAATGGAAGAATTTAAAACAATTACTATATTCAATTATACGCATGAAATCGTGGTTTTAAAACATAAATTGGATCAAGAAGGAATTCATTATTTTTTCGAAAATGAAACCATGTCTTCCATTGCTCCTTTTTATTCAAATGCTTTGGGCGGAATTAAATTAAAAATTCATCCTAACGATTTTGAAAACGTTCAAACCATTTTAGACGATTTAAAAACAAATTTAAATATTGTTTAATTTTCGAAAGTTGTCAACATATATTAAATACAACAAAAAGAAAATTTAAATTTAAATTAAATCTTAGTGGTTATTATAGCGTGTTAATAGTTACAATAACTTTCTTTTTAAAAGGTTTTATTTGTAGTTAAGTGTTTTTATAATGACTTATTAACATGCTTATTTTATTTTAAACGCTTCATTTTAAAGTAAATTTAAAAAACAATGAACAATGGTTAATAAATAGAAATCAATTAGTTTTGTAAACAAGTTTACTATTTAATTTTTGTTAATAATAGTGTTTTTTTTACCCATAACTTTTCTAAAAATTCATCAAACTTTATTAGTTTATTCCATCTGCATTTTGGATTACATTTTTATTCAACACAAACAAGAAATAGTTCTAATATTCTATCTAAACTTATAAACATTTAATGTTAACACAACGTTAATTGATTTCCAAACGTTTACATTACATTATTAACATAACATTAAATTAATAATTTATTTAAAAAGAAACTTTTATATTTAATAAGTTTATAGGTTAATGTTTTTATTAGAAACATCAGATTATTAATAATCTAAGAGTTATAAAATTGAGATAATAAATTAATAAAAAATACAAATCTTATTTTCTTTGAGTAAATTTGTAGGCAAAATTTAAAACAAACAAAATGAAAATTTCAATAGGAAACGATCACGCAGGACCAGATTATAAAAAAGCAATTGTTCAATATTTAGAATCGAAAGGACATGTAGTAACCAATTACGGAACCGATACAATTGACAGTGTTGATTATCCTGATTTTGGTCATGCTGTTGCCAAAGATGTTTCTGAAGGAAAAGCTGATTTTGGAATAGTTATTTGTGGTTCAGGAAACGGAATTGCAATGACGGTGAATAAACATGCAAAAGTTCGTGCAGCATTATGTTGGATGAAAGAAATTGCTGCTTTGGCTCGACAACATAATGATGCTAATGTTATAAGTATTCCGGCGCGTTATACTTCAATTCAGCAAGCTATAGAAATGGTAGATACATTTTTAAACACTGAATTTGAAGGCGGAAGACACCAAATAAGAGTTAATAAAATAAGCTGTTAATTTTGGTACATAATCACAGTCATAGTCACGGTCATAGCCATAACCACAGTCACGGAGTACAAGGTAAAAACCTGTTATATTCCATTTTTTTAAATCTTGTAATAACGGTTGCGCAATTTATTGGTGGACTTATTTCAGGAAGTTTGGCTTTGATGTCGGATGCATTGCATAATTTTTCAGATGTTCTTTCCTTAGGTTTTAGTTACATAGCTCATAAATTATCTAAGAAAGAAGCTTCGGTTAATCAAACTTTTGGTTATAAAAGAGCGGAACTTATAGCTGCTTTTGTAAATGCAATGACTTTAATTATTGTTGCTTTATTTCTAATTTATGGTGCTATTGAAAGGTTTTTCGATCCACACAAAATAGCATCCGATTTAGTAATTTGGCTTTCACTTTTAGGTATTGTTGTAAACGGTTTATCTGTTTTAATGTTAAAGGAAGATGCTGACAAAAATATAAATATGAAATCGGCGTATTTGCATTTATTTACAGATATGTTGGCTTCAGTTGCGGTTTTAATTGGTGGTATATTAATGAAATATTTTCAATGGTATTGGGTCGATAGCGTAATGACATTGATTATTGCTATTTATTTGATCGTTGTGGGTTTTGATTTATTGAAAACATCTACAAAAATGTTAATGCTTTTTACACCAGCTCATATCGATATAAAAGACATTGTTACCGAAGTGCATAAAATAAGAGGGGCAGGCAAATTACACCATATTCATGTTTGGTATCTTAACGATGAAGAATTACACCTCGAAGCACATTTGGATTGTTTAGAAGATATAAAAATGTCCGAATTCAACGAAATGTTGCATCAATTAGAACACGTTTTAATGAATAAATTTCAAATTAACCATATTAATATTCAACCCGAATTTAATAAGGAAGACCCAATGGATTTTATCGTTCAAGACTAGTCGACGACTGAATTAATGTAAATTCAGTCAATCAACTGACTGAATTAATGTAAATTCAGTCAGTTGATTGACTGAATTTGTGTTTTTATTATTATATTTGTAGTATAATTTTAAAAATACAAGCTATGTTTTTTTTGGAACGAGGTATAAATACTTTATTTAACAAAAAGGTTTTACCTAATAAAGTATTGATTTTATTGGGCGCAAGACGTGTTGGTAAAACGGCTTTTATCAAAAACTACCTTTCCACAATTCTCAAAGAGGATTATTTGCAATTGAACGGCGAAGATATTCAAGATGCCAATTTGCTAAAAGAGCGATCGGTAAGTAATTACACCCGACTTTTAACCAATATTAAATTATTGGTTATTGATGAAGCCCAAAATATTCCAGACATTGGACTGATTTTGAAATTGATTGTTGACTCCATTGATGGAATCAAAATTATTGCAACAGGATCATCCGTTTTTGATTTATCAAACAAATTGGGCGAACCTTTGGTGGGTAGAAAAAATACGATATATTTATTTCCGTTGGCTCAAATGGAGTTTGCCAATCAAGAGAATTTCAAGGAAACTACTCTTAAATTAGAAGAAAGATTGCTTTTTGGAAGTTATCCAGAACTAGAACAATATCCCGATTGGAATGATAAAATCAATTATCTCAAAGAGATCATCAATTCCTATTTATTGAAAGATATTTTGGTTTATGAAGGAATAAAACAATCCAATAAAATTCTGGATTTACTAAAATTAATTGCTTTTCAAGTGGGTCAAGAAGTTTCTTTGCAGGAATTAGCCAGACAATTGGGTATTTCTAAAAATACGGTCGAAAGTTATTTAGACTTGCTTTCTAAAGTTTTTGTGATTTATAAAGTACCAGGTTTTAGTAGAAATTTGCGAAAAGAAATTACAAAATCGAATAGATGGTATTTTTATGATAATGGAATTCGCAATGGTATTATTGCCAATTTTAGCCGATTGGATTCTAGAACAGACGTTAGTGCCTTATGGGAAAATTATCTAGCATCAGAACGAATAAAGTATCAAAATTATACTCAAAAAACAGTTTCCAATTATTTTTGGCGTACGTATGACCAACAAGAATTAGATTGGTTAGAAGAAGAAAATGGTGTTTTGCGAGGCTACGAATTCAAATGGAACGAAAATAGAAAAGCAAAAATTCCCACTGCTTTTGCAAAAGCCTATCCAGATGCGAGTTTTGAAGTGATAAATAAGGGGAATTATTTGGAGTTTATCACTTAGAAGAATAGAACCATAAAAAAGCAATTAAGCATTGAATAATTACAATTCCCCAAAATCTCCATAAATAAGAGGTTTTAGAAGTTTTATGTCTAAAAATAAGCATCGCTAAACCAGAACCAATAGTTCCTCCTAAAAAAACAAAACCTAAAAGTGTCCGCTCAGGAATTCTATGTTTGCGCGCTTTTGCCAAATGTTTGTCATAAGTTGTTAATAAAAAACCAATTGCATTCAAAATAAAAAAATAATACAATAAAAGATTCATTTAACTCAAATTAAGTTCCAAAGATATTATTTTAGCTGTCCGAAAAAACCAAAAAATGACCAACATACAATTCATCTCCAAAACCGTTCAAACGGCAGCCATAAACATTCAAAACACCGTTCAATTATTGCAAGAAGATTGTACAATTCCGTTTATTTCTCGGTATCGAAAAGATAAAACAGGTAATCTTGACGAGGTTTTTATCGAGCAAATTGCCAAATTTCAAAAAGATTATGAAGTCATCGTCAAGCGAAAAGAAGCGATTTTAAAATCGATTGAAGAACAAAATTCACTTTCGCCAGAATTAGATAAAAAAATCCAACAAAGCTTCGATTTACAGGAATTGGAGGATTTTTATTTGCCTTATAAAAAGAAGAAAAAAACCCGCGCCGATGTTGCTCGTGAAAACGGATTAGAACCGCTGGCAAAAATCATTATGGCGCAAAATAATGAGGATGTCGATTTTATTTCTACCCAATATTTGAACGATAAAGTGCCCAATGAAGATCAAGCTTTGCAAGGTGCGCGAGACATTATTGCCGAATGGATCAACGAAAATATTTATGTCCGCAAGCAATTGCGAAGACTTTTTCAGCGCAAAGCAACCATAACAACAAAGCTTGTAAAAGCTAAAAAAGATGAGGAGAAAGCCCAAAAATTCGACCAATATTTCGATTGGTCAGAACCATTAACAAAAGCGCCTTCGCACCGATTGTTGGCAATGCTTCGGGCCGAAAATGAAGGTATTATCAAGTTTAAAATCGAAGTCGAAAACGAGGAAGCCATTGATAGGATTGATGAGTTAATCATCAAAAACAAAAAAAATACCACGCCACATTTACAATTGGCAATTGAAGACAGTTACAAAAGATTGCTAAATCCTGCAATTTCAAACGAAGCTTTGCAAGAAGCTAAAGCCAAGGCAGATGCCAATTCTATTCAGGTTTTTGCCAATAATTTAGGGCAATTATTGTTAGCGCCGCCTTTGGGCGAAAAAAGAATTCTGGCAATTGATCCAGGATTTCGCTCGGGTTGCAAAGTGGTTTGTCTGGACGAAAAAGGGGATTTATTGTACAACGAAAATATTTATCCTCATGCGCCACAGAACGAAACGACGATGGCGATGAAAAAAATCCGTTCGATGGTCAATGCCTATCAAATTGACGCGATTTCTATCGGGAACGGAACGGCTTCTCGTGAAACCGAATTCTTCATTAAAAAAATTGCTTTCGATAAACCAGTTCAAGTTTTTATCGTTTCCGAGGCAGGAGCTTCGGTTTATTCGGCATCGAAAATTGCACGCGAGGAATTCCCCAATTATGATGTTACGGTTCGTGGCTCGGTTTCTATCGGGAGGCGACTTTCTGATCCTTTGGCCGAATTGGTAAAAATTGACCCAAAAGCAATAGGAGTGGGGCAATATCAGCACGATGTAGATCAAACCAAACTGAAAGAAGAACTGGATAATACGGTAATTCGTTGCGTAAATTCGGTTGGGATAAACATCAATACGGCGAGCAAGCATTTGTTGAGTTATGTGAGTGGAATAGGAGAGAAACTGGCCGAAAATATTGTACAATATCGCACCGAAAACGGGCCTTTTGAAGACCGAAAACAATTGAAAAAAGTACCTCGTTTAGGCGAAAAAGCCTACCAACAAGGAGCAGCTTTTATCCGAATTTCGAAAGGTAAAAATCCATTGGATAATTCAGCTGTTCATCCCGAAGCCTACCCTATTGTTGAGAAAATGGCAAAAGATTTAAAGTTTTCACTCTTAGATTTAATTGGAAATAAAGAGAAAATTGCACAAATAAAACCAGAAAATTATATTACTTCAGAAATCGGAATTTTAGGAATAAAAGATATTATCAAAGAGCTCGAAAAACCAGGATTAGATCCGAGAAAAGCAGCCAAAGTTTTTGAATTTGATCCCAATGTAAAAACCATTAAAGACTTGAAAACTGGAATGATTTTGCCGGGAATTGTCAACAATATTACCAATTTTGGTTGCTTTGTAGATCTTGGAATCAAAGAAAGCGGCTTGGTTCACATTTCGCAACTCAAAGCGGGTTTTGTAAGCGATGTAAATGAAGTGGTCAAATTACACCAACATGTTCAGGTAAAAGTCACAGAAGTTGACGAGGAGCGAAAAAGAATACAGTTGACGATGGTTATTTAAACGAAAATTCCAAACCCAAGAATAAAATTGATTGAGTTTGGAATTTTTTACAGTTGAAAATTAAAGAAATTTATTCTTTCTTTTCTTCTTCTTTTTTATCAGCTGGTTTTTCGTCTTCTTTAGCGGCGTTTTTGAATTCTTTAATTCCACTACCTAAACCTTTCATTAATTCTGGAATTTTTTTGCCTCCAAAAAGTAATAAAGCAATTGCCAATACAACAACAACATGTGATGGAGATAAGTTTAAAAAAATGATTAGAAAATTCATGATTCCTATAAATTAAATTATTATTAAGCAAATTTATAAAAATAATTCGAAAAAACTATTTTTTGATAGCAAAGAAAGATAACATAGACGTTTTCAAATCTAAGTATAACTAAGTTTTTAATTATTATATTTGTAAAATAAACTTTAATCTATGGCTGAAAAGAGGCTTAAAATAAGAAAACTACATAATAAATTATTCACAAAAAACCGACTTGTTATTTTGAATGAGGAAACATTTGAAGAACTTTTTTCTTTTAAATTGAATCTAATGAATGTTTTTGTAGCAGCAACTTTGGGTGCTATTTTATTGATTACATTTACTACTTATATCATTGCTTTCACACCTTTACGCGAGTTTATTCCCGGTTATTCATCTTCTAAATTGAAAAAAGATGCAACAGTTCTGGCCTTAAAATCAGATTCCCTTTCTTTTGCTCTAAAGAAAAATGAAGCGTATATAAAATCAATTCAAAAAGTATTGACGGGCAATCTTGACTTTGCAAAATTTAATAAAGATTCTATTCTTGTTGAAAAAGAAGTAACGCCGACAAAAGTTGATTTGTCCCCTTCAAAAGAAGAACTGGAATTACGAAAAGATGTCGCTAAAGAGGACAAATCCTCCCAACAAAGTCATTCAAAAAAGAAGGTTAAAACACACTAAAATAAACACTCATAAATGTCTTTAAAACCTTTTTTTGCTAAAATATTTGCCAAAAAAATATATCGAAAAACGCAACTTTGGGCTAACAATCCAATAGAAACGCAACGCAATGTTTTTGAAGGTTTAATTCGTCAAGCGAAAAACACAAAATTTGGCATAGACCATCATTTTGAACAAATAAAAACAACGGAAGATTTCGCTAAAAACGTTCCTGTTCGCGATTATGAAGAGTTGAAATCTTATATAGAAAGGGTCGTAAAAGGGGAGGAAAACATTCTCTGGAAAGGTAAGCCCATTTATTTTGCCAAAACTTCGGGAACCACTTCGGGAGCAAAATATATTCCGCTTACTAAGGAATCGATGCCGTTTCATATTGAAGCCGCTCGAAATGCTATTTTGCATTATATTCACGAAACAGGAAATGCCGATTTTGTAGATGGAAAAATGATTTTTCTCCAAGGAAGTCCAATATTGGAAGAAAAAAATGGAATAAAACTGGGAAGATTATCCGGAATTGTGGCGCATTTTGTTCCGAAATATTTGCAAAAAAACCGAATGCCTTCCTGGGAAACCAATTGTATTGAGGATTGGGAAACCAAGGTAAATGCGATTGTCGAAGAAACATTTGATCAGAATATGACAGTGATTTCTGGAATTCCGTCTTGGGTGCAAATGTATTTTGAGAAACTGCATCAAAAAGGAGGAAAGCCTGTTGGCGAAATTTTTAAAAACTTCAATTTGTTTATTTACGGCGGCGTCAATTATGAACCGTATCGCGCAAAATTCGAAAACCTCATTGGACGAAAAGTAGACAGTATTGAATTATTTCCAGCTTCGGAAGGATTTTTTGCCTACCAAGATTCTCAAAAAGAAAAAGGAATGTTGTTATTATTGAATTCAGGTATTTTTTATGAATTTATAAAAAGCGATGAATTTTATACCAAAAACCCAAGACGATTCACCATTGGCGAAGTCGAATTGAGCGTCAATTATGTGTTGATAATTTCTACCAATGCAGGACTTTGGAGTTATAACATTGGCGACACCGTTCAGTTTACCAGCTTGAAGCCATATCGAGTTATTGTCTCGGGAAGAATCAAACATTATATTTCGGCATTTGGCGAACACGTGATTGGCAAGGAAGTCGAAAGTGCTTTGCAGGAAGCTATAATTGGCACAACTATTCGCATCAACGAATTTACCGTTGCGCCACAAATTACTCCAAATGAAGGCTTGCCATACCATGAATGGTTTATCGAATTCGAAAATGAACCAGAGAATTTGGATGCTTTTTCGGAAGCATTAGATCATGCGATGCGCAAACAAAACATGTATTACGATGATTTGATTGTGGGTAATGTGTTGAAAAAAGTGGTTGTCACCAAAGTGGTCAAAAATGGTTTTCAAGACTATATGAAATCCATTGGAAAACTGGGCGGACAAAACAAAATACCAAGGTTGAGCAATGACAGAAAAATTGTAGATTTATTGAACAAGAAATAAAAGGCTTACATTTGGTTACAAAATAAAATGTGATGAAAGAAATTAAAAACATATCGAGATCTAGAGCGCAAGAATCTTCGGCGGCAATTGAAAAAATGTATATCACAATGCGCCATTTATTTAACCGTGGTTTTTACAAACCTATGGGAGTTTCGGGCGAAACATTACGCGAAGCATTGCTTTCGTTACGACCTGAAATTTATGGAAATATTGGTGAAGAAAAAGTAGAATTAAACGGGCTTTTGTATGTTATAGAACGCCTTCCAATAGGAATTGAGGAATGTAGATTTATCAATTTGACTTCGGATGAAGGCTACTCAAAATCTCATTTTCAGGCAATCGTTCCACCAAAAAGACGACGAAATTGTTACCGAATTGATGAAGAACAAATGAATGTTGAAATCACTCGAGGACGTTCGGATATTTATGATATTTTGACACACTTGACGTTTATATTCATCGAATCGCATAAAATTAAAAATAGAGTTTTACTTGATGAAGGAGGCGAAGTTTCTCGCGATTGGCAAAAACTAGAACATGCGGTTTCCCAAAAGAAAAAGCTTACGCAAATAGAAAAAGAAAAAGCAGTTTCGCACGCAGCCAACATTCTTGGAAGAACATTTATCGAAGTTTTATACATTTATGATGCTTTTGGATCCCAATTAGCGCCAGATCGTTTTTTACACGTAATTTATTGGTTAGGAAAATTAGCGATTGAGGAAGTTGTAGAAGACAACAAAAGAACCATTACTTTCAGTCCAATTTTAAGAGAACGATTAGGACATCATATTCACGGTGAAATTTGGGCAACAAACATCAAGGAGGTATTAAAAGAAAACAATCTTTTAGAGCGTCCGATACACGTTATTAGTGCCAATATGCACAGTGTGATGAACTCTATTTTTGCAACATCGGTGTTGAAAACGACCTATAAAGACAAATCTGATTTCTTTATTTTTGAAGAATTGAGTAAATCAGGAGCCAATGAGGTTAGAGATAAAGTCGAGGAATTTGCAAAACTGCACGGAATGATTGCTGTTCCTGATGATTCTGGAACTAATATTGACGTTCAAATTTTTGACACAGCAAAAATAGATTGGGCAAAATCATCCTTTCCAACAGCAAAAATTAAAGGCGAAAATCCTGTAATTATTGTTATGGATTATGCTTTTGGAGAACAGGCTTATGAAACTATTGATGAATTATTGAAACCATTCAAGAAAGACAATAGTTTAATAAATGTCGAATCCATTTCTATAATGGGAAAAGCAGGAATTCTGGAAGGCGGAAAAGGGGACATCATGATCCCAACAGCTCACATTAACGAAGGAACTGGTGATAATTATTTTTTCGATAATGAACTAAAGCCAGAAATGTTTGAAGGAAATGACATTGCGGTTTTTGCGGGTCCAATGGTAACGGTTTTAGGGACATCTTTACAAAATAAAGATTTATTGAAGTTCTTTCACGAATCTACTTGGGGCGTTATTGGTTTAGAAATGGAAGGTTCTTATTATCAAAAAGCCATTCAATCAGCCTCTAAAATCCGAAAAAGCATCCCACACAATGTAAAAGTGAGATATGCTTATTACGCATCGGATAATCCGCTAGAAACCGGAAGCACATTGGCTTCGGGAGGTTTGGGAGCATCAGGAGTAAAACCAACTTATTTGATAACAATTAAGATATTGGAACAAATTTTTATTGTAAAATAAAGAATTGACTAGATAAAAGGAAATATTTAATATTCTATTTATAAACACTAAAAAATCAAATTAACACATTTGAAAACGAAAACAGGAAGATATTCGGGCTATATACGGCCATTCTCGTACTTGATTGATTTAATAATCATCAATGTATTGGCTATTTATATTATGCCATTTCATGCAAATGAAATTTATTATTCTGTTTTTATAAGTTTCGCTTGGTTTATAATTGCTGCAAATCTTGGTTTTTATGAAGTGTATCGCTATACAAAAGTTATTTCAATACTAAACTGCACAGTAAAACAAGGGATTTTATTTACCTTATTTTGTATTGCTTTAGAGTATTTTTATTCAGAAACTTCAAATCAGAAATCGGTGGCTTTCTTTGTTGTTTCAACACTGTTGCTGATTTTAGCAATCAAACTTTTTATTTATTATTTTCTTCGAAAATTCAGAGTTTTATTTGGCGGTAACTTTAGAACCGTGGTACTGCTAGGAAATGATATTAACGTTAAACCTTTAAAGGCTTTTTTTACTGAAAACCCGGATTATGGATATAAATTAATAAAAGTATTTACCCTTGAAGACCATAAAAAACAAAGAATTGATGACTGTCTTTCCTTTGCTTTAGAAAACAAAATGGACGAAATATATTGTTCAATGGCAGATTTATCGGATAGTCAAATAAATGAAATCATTAATTTTGCCGACAATAACTTAAAGACATTAAAATTCATTCCTAATGAAAAGCAAATCCTTTCTAGGAGTGTTAAGTTCGAATACTATGATTATATTCCAGTTATTTCATTAAGGAATATTTTGCAAGACGAAACATTAAATAAAATCTTCAAACGTGTTTTTGATCTTGTTTTTTCTTCTTTAATTATTATTGGTATTCTTTCATGGCTTACACCAATATTAGCAATAATAATTAAATGGGAATCAAAAGGACCATTGTTTTTTATCCAAAAAAGAAACGGATTGAATTACAAAGAATTCAATTGTTACAAGTTCCGGTCGATGGAGGTAAATGACAAGGCCGATTTAGATTTAGCATCAAAAAATGACATACGAATAACCAAAGTTGGTAAATTTATTCGAAGAACTAGTATTGATGAATTACCTCAGTTTTTTAATGTTTTTTTAGGCGAAATGTCTGTTGTTGGACCTAGACCACACATGGTTAGTGTTACTAACATATATGCTTTAAAAGTTGATAAATTTATGGTACGCCATTTTGTTAAACCAGGAATCACAGGACTTGCACAAACAAAAGGATTTAGAGGCGAAGTAGAGACCGATGAGGATATTATAAATAGAGTTAAATATGATATTTTCTATATGGAAAATTGGTCTATTTTATTAGATATCAAAATCATTTTCAATACCATTTTCAACACTTTAAAAGGAGATGAAAAAGCCTATTAATATGGAAAATCCTTTAGTATCCATAATAACGCCAACTTTTAATTCTGAAAAATTTATCACCCAAACCATAAAATCGATTCAAGATCAGACCTATATAAATTGGGAAATGATTATCGTTGATGATTGTTCTAGTGACAAAACAGTTTCGATTATTGCTGATTTTGTTAAGTTAGATTCAAGAATTCAACTTTTTCAACTCGAAAAAAATTCTGGAACCGGAATAGCTAGAAATTATGCTTTAACCAAAACAAAAGGTCGCTATATTTCTTTTTTAGATTCGGATGATTTATGGAAACCAGAGAAACTCGAAAAGCAAATTAATTTCCTTTTGACAAACAAATTACCCTTTACTTTTTCCTTTTACGAATGTATTGATGAATCTGGTAAATCATTGAATAAAAGGGTAGAAGCGCCAATAAATCTTTCCTATAAACAATTATTTTTTTGTAATTATGTTGGGAATCTTACCGGGATTTATGAGGTGAAATATTTTGGAAAAATCACCATTTCTTCTATCAGGAAACGCCAAGATTGGATGTTATGGCTTACGATTCTAAAAAAGATAAAATCAGCGCAAGCCATTCCTGAAAGTCTGGCTTATTATCGAATAAGAGAAAACTCAATTTCTGCTTCAAAAATCGATTTGCTAAAGCATAATTTTGCCGTTTACAGGACTTTTCACAGGTATAATTTAACTGTCGCGTTAATGTGTATGATTGGGTTTTTATTCACTCAATTAATCGTAAAACCATTTTATATCAAGACAATCAAAGCATCGATTTAAACTGTTTCAATTTTCCACGATTGCTTCGTTCGAGTGTGTTTTTTCGAATAAATGTGAAAGTCAAACCTTTTTCTAGATAAAGAGCAATTGCCTCTTCAATTTTATTGATATGTGCCAAATTCAACTCGGTTTCGCTCACATATTCAATCTCAAAAGTATCGATTTTGGCTTGCTTAATCACAAATTCTTTTATGTTTCCGTCGTCTTCAATAATGCTTTTGGTGACATAATAAAATGTCAATCCTGGCGATTTTTTCCCGCTTGGTAAAAGTGCAATATCATTGGTTCGACCAATTAATTGTTGAAGAATGGGTTTTTTCAAAGTACTTTTTTCGTCCAAAATTCCAATATCTCCAATATCGTATCGAATAAATGGATGTGCTTTATTAAACAAAGAAGTTATCACGATTCGTCCTTCTTTTCCGTAAGGCAAAACCTTGTTATCATCATCCAAAATTTCTACAAATAGCGTTTCTGAATTGATTTGCCATTTGCCTTCTGGATTTTCGAAAGCAATCAAATCAAGTTCCGAAGCTCCATATTCATTGACAACAGGAATTCCGAATTGTTTTTCTAAAAGAATTTTGTCATCTTCAAAAAGCATTTCCGAAGTAACAACACATACTTTCAAAGTGGGGCAAATGGCTTTAAGAACGATATTTTTCTTCTGCAAAAACTTGGCAAACAAAACAATCGAACTTGTATAACCGTTGATATAATCGAATTTTTTTGTTTTGAATTTTTGTAAAAATCCTTCAAAAATTGCATCTGATAAATCAAAAATCGGAAACCGAAACCGATGGCTAAGAAAATCCTTGAAACGCTCTTTTTTATGACCCATAAAATCTAACGGAATTCCATAAAAACGAGCTTGGTAAGAACTGTTAAAATCAATATTAAACCAGCCAAAACGATATATATTTGAAGCCCAAGTTAAGGCGTGCGAATAATTGTCTTTGGCAAAAACAAATGGATCTCCGCTAGAACCTGAAGTTTTATTGACGTACACATTTTTCGAAGAATATCCTTTTGATAATCTTTCTTGCAAAGGTTTTTGAAGGTTTTGTTTGTTTAAAATTGGTAAATTATTCCAATTCTCGAAGGACTTTAAATTTGTTAATTCCTGATAAAACGAATTATTCTGCAAATGAAAGTTTACAATTTCAGCTTTTTTGTTTTCAAGGAAAATTTCATATTCTTTCTCGGAAAGTGCCACAATTTTTCGCAATTCGGTTTTGGCTTTCTTTATTGGAAAACCATTTATTTGAAGCGATAAATCGAAAAGTGGAAACATTTTTGCGAATATATTTTACCAAAAATAATATTTACCAACAACTATTGACCAATAACCAACAACTTTTTGAGAATTAATTATTTTTTAAGTTCAAAAGCAATTATTTTTGCGGTTCATAACTAATAACTACACAATGACAATTTTACTATTGGGTTCGGGAGGAAGAGAACATGCTTTTGCTTGGAAAATGATTCAAAGTCCGCTTTGCGACAAACTTTTTGTAGCGCCGGGAAATGCCGGAACTGCTTCAATAGCAAATAATGTTGAAATGAATCCAACGGATTTTGATGCTTTAAAAGCATTTGTCCTTCAAGAAAAAGTAGAAATGGTAGTGGTTGGTCCAGAAGATCCGTTAGTAAAAGGAATTTTCGATTTCTTTAAAAATGATGAACTTTTAAATCATATTCCAGTTATTGGCCCATCAAAATTAGGCGCAACTCTTGAAGGAAGTAAAGAATTTGCGAAAGAATTCTTGATGAAACACAATATTCCGACAGCAGCTTATGATAGTTTTACGGCAGAAACTGTAGAAAAAGGATGTGATTTTCTGGAGACTTTGAAACCTCCATATGTTTTGAAAGCAGATGGATTGGCAGCTGGAAAAGGAGTTTTAATCATTCATGATTTGGCAGAAGCCAAGGACGAATTAAGAAATATGTTGGTACATGAGAAATTCGGTACTGCAAGTTCAAAAGTGGTAATCGAAGAATTTCTTGACGGGATAGAATTGAGTTGTTTCGTTTTGACCGACGGAAAAAGCTATAAAATTTTGCCAACGGCCAAAGATTACAAACGTATTGGCGAAGGCGATACAGGATTAAACACAGGCGGAATGGGAGCGGTTTCTCCAGTTCCTTATGTTGACGCCATTTTGATGGAAAAAATCGAAACACGTATCGTAAAACCTACAATTGAAGGTTTTCAAAAAGACGGAATCGAATACAAAGGATTTGTTTTTATTGGTTTGATAAACGTAAATAATGAGCCAATCGTAATTGAATACAACGTGAGAATGGGAGATCCTGAAACCGAAGTTGTGGTTCCAAGAATGAAATCCGATTTAGTGGAATTATTTTTGGCTGTGGCCAATGAAAAACTAGACGAATTCGAACTTGAAATTGACGAACGTAGCGCCACGACAATTATGCTTGTTTCGGGTGGTTATCCGGAAGATTTCGATAAAGGAAAAGTGATCACAGGATTAGAAAATATTACAGATTCTATCGTTTTTCAAGCAGGAACAAAACTAGATAACGGTAATGTGGTTACAAATGGAGGAAGAGTTTTGGCAGTTACATCATACGGAAATGATTTTCAAGAAGCCATAAAAAAATCTTATCAAAACATAGAAAAACTAAATTTTGATAAGATGTATTTTAGAAAAGATATTGGCTTCGACTTACTTTAAGAAAGAATGAGCCGTTGTATCTTGGTTTTCTTCGCCGTTATTTTCTTGTATAATTAATTGTTTACACCAATAAACAATAGCAGCAGCGCAGATAATCATAAAAATCCAGTTGATTGCATTAGCAGCAAACCAGCTTTTAAGCTCTAGTGCTCTTAAAAAATTGTGAAGTGCGAAAAAAATGTTTTCAAATAACCACTGAATTCCATCAAAAAATGTTTTCATCTTTATACAAGTATTATATTTACAGTCACAAAAGTATAAAATATCCTTATGATAACAAGTGTTTTTAGAAAATCTACACCAATTAATTTAATTTTTGTTGTAATTCTACTACTGGTTTTCTTTTTAACCTATCAATTTCAAGATTTATCTTGGACAAATTCGGCTATTTTAATTTTAAAAAAAACGGGATTATTTTTCATTTTATTAGGATCAGTTTTTCTAACTGATTTTATTGCAAAGAAGAACGGATTGAGCAAAGACAGTAGCTACACAATCTTTTTCTATTTTTTATTCCTGCTTTTTTTCCCTTCGGTGCTAAGTAATACTAATTTAGTTGTGTCTAATTTCTTTGTCTTATTAGCGCTTCGTAGATTAATTTCTTTACAATCATTAAAGGCATCTAAAGAAAAAATATTTGATGCTTCTTTGTGGATTTTTTTAGCATCATTATTCTATTTTTGGAGTATTCTGTTTATAATATTGGTTTTTATTTCGATAATTTTTCATGTTTCTAGAGATTATAGAAATTGGGTATTGCCTTTTATTGCTTTTTTTGTTGCGGGTATTATCTCCATCTTTTTTTCGATGATTTTATATGAAAATGCTTTTGGATTCATAAATGCAAATATAATTATGAATTTTAATATCGACTATTTTACAAATAATTATCAAAATTTGGCATTTTCAATTTATGCGACTGTGGCATTGTTTTTTGTCGTTTCGATGTTTGCTACGTTAGCAAATAGACCCCAAGTACTGCATACATCGTTTAAAAAAATTATCGGATTCTTTTTTATTGGAATCTTAATCTTTGTGATTTCCTCTAATAAAAGCAATGATTTATTGTTATTTACGATGGCGCCACTGTCGATTATGGCAACAAGTCACATCGAAATTAAACAACTAAAATTGAAACAAGAAATGGTTTTATTTGTACTAATTGCCTGTAGTTTGTTTGCTTTTTTCTCTCAATTATAATTTATTTCCGTAAGCCAAATCTCCTGCATCGCCCAATCCTGGAACGATATATTTTTTGTCATTCAATTTTTCGTCTAAAGTTGCCACCCAAAGATGACAGGAATCTGGCAAATGTTCTTCAAGATATGCAACGCCTTCTGGAGCGGCAATAATTACGGCAATATGAATTTCCTTTGGAAAACCTTTTTGTATTAATTTATTAAAAACAGCAACCATTGATTGTCCTGTTGCAAGCATTGGATCAATTAAAAGTAAAGTCTTGTTTTCAATATTTGGAACAGCTTGGTATTCGACTAAAATATCAAAAAACTCATCATTGTTAGGATGATGTCTGTAGGCCGAAACAAAACCATTTTCAGCGCTGTCAAAATAATTCAAAAAACCTAAATGTAGCGGTAAACCAGCTCTAAGAATAGAACATAAAACTAATTGATCTTCTATTTCTGTGGTTTTTTTGATACCAAGCGGAGTTTGAATTTCAATATTTCTATAATGTAAATCTTTGCTTAATTCATAAGCCATTACTTCACCAATTCGCTCGATATTTCTTCGAAAACGCATGCTGTCGTGTTGAATGTTTACGTTTCTAATTTGTCCAAGAAAATGATTAAGAATGCTGTTATCTTCAGATAAATAATGTGTTTTCATGTTTTAAAAATTGATGTTAAACTTCCAAATATTTTAGTAGTCTATAAAAGTATAAAAAGTATCTTTGTCTTTTAATAGATAAAGATATGTTTTCTAAATTAGCTTATTCCGTTTTCGAACAAAGTATTAAGGATTATCATTTATTTGATAATGTAGACCAACCTATAAATAATCCTTTTCCGAAGGAGAAAATCGAGCATTTATTGTATCTAAAAAATTGGATTGACACTGTTCAATGGCATTTTGAAGATATTATTCGTGATCCCAATATTGATCCAGTTGCGGCATTAACCTTGAAAAGAAGAATCGATGCTTCTAATCAAGAACGTACAGATATGGTAGAATATATTGATGGTTATTTTCTTCAAAAATATGCTCATGTTACCGTGAAAGATAATGCCAAAATCAATTCGGAAAGTCCAGCTTGGGCGTTTGATAGATTGTCTATTTTAGCGTTAAAAATTTATCACATGAATGAAGAAGCTACTCGTGCAGCCACTTCGCAAGAGCATAGAGACAAATGTCAAGCAAAATTAAATGTCTTATTAGAACAAAGAACCGATTTGTCAACCGCTATCGAAGATTTGTTGAAAGACATTGAAAACGGGGATAAATACATGAAAGCATACAAACAAATGAAAATGTATAATGATGATGATTTGAATCCGGTTTTGTACCAAAATAAAAAATAATCACTTATTCTATCATTTCGACGAAGGAGAAATCGCATTAGTTGCTCTCGTTATGTGATTTGCTTCGCCTGTTCGAGCATAGCTCTTGGGTCTCCTTCGTCGAAATGACAAATTTAAACACTCTTTTTGTCAAATAAAATTCAACATATTGCCGTCATTAGACTTTCCGCAATGGGAGATGTCGCTATGACGGTTCCTATTTTAAGAGCCTTTGTTGCGCAATATCCAAAGATTAAAATAACCATAATTTCAGTTCCGTTTTACAAACCGTTTTTTGAGGACCTTCCAAATGTTTCTTTTTTTGCTTTCGATAGTAAAAACCGCCACAAGGGAGTCGTTGGGTTATTTCGATTATTCCAAGATTTGAAAGAATTACATATAGATACTTTTGCCGATTTACATAATGTTTTACGTTCTAAATTTCTTAGAAAACTTTTTAGATTTTCTGGAATTTCGACAGCATTTGTCGATAAAGGTCGCGCCGAAAAAGCAGCTTTGACAAGAGCGAAATATAAAATTTTCAAGCCTGTGCTTTCCATGTTCGAAAGACACGCTAATGTTTTTAAAGAATTAGGTTTTCCAATAGATTTGTCAAACCCAACATTCCCACCGAAACAAAATTTAGATTCCCGAACGCTTGTTTTAACGGGAGAAAAAAACCAAAAATGGATAGGAATCGCACCTTTCGCACAATATGATTCCAAAGTTTATCCTTTGGATTTAATGCAAGATGTTATCGATAAACTATCGGAAAAGGTAGCTTATAAAATCTTTCTTTTTGGTGGCGGAAAAGTAGAAATAGAACAATTAGATTCACTTTCAAATCAAAGAGAAAATGTAGTTACTATTGCAGGAAAAATAAATTTTAAGCAGGAATTACAACTCATAAGCAATCTCGATATTATGCTTTCTATGGATTCCGGAAACGCTCATATTGCTGCAATGCTTGGTTTAAAAGTAATTACACTTTGGGGTGCAACGCATCCTTTTGCGGGTTTTTCACCGTTTAATCAGCCATTAGAAAACGCCTTGGTTTCGGACAGAAATTTGTTTCCAAAATTACCTACTTCGGTGTATGGAAATAAAAAAGTAGAAAGTTACGAAAGTGCCATGCGAACAATTTTACCAAAGACAGTTGTTGAGAAAATCACGACTTCCTTAAAATAAAAAAACTTCCCTGAAAAGAGAAGTTTTCGGTATCATTTAGACTTTATTAAACATCATCATAATCCACCACAATTTCTGCGGATGTAGGATGCGCTTGACATGTAAGAACTAAACCTTCGGCGATTTCGCTATCCGTTAGAATAGAGTTTTTAGTCATTTCGGCAGTTCCAGATTTAACACGAGCCAAACAGCTGCTACAAATTCCGCCTTGGCAAGAATAAGGAGCGTCAACGCCTTGTTTTAAAGCTGCATCAAGAATGGTTTGTTTTTGTGACATTTCGAAAGTCGTTTCCTCATCATCAACCATAACGGTAATTTTGGTATGACCTTCTAGCGATTTTTCGATTTTATTTTCGACAGAAGAACTAGAGAATAATTCGAATTTAATATTCTTTTCGACAATGTTATGTGCTGCTAAAACTGCCGAAACAGTATTGATCATTTCTTCGGGACCGCACAAATAAAATTTATCAAAAGACAATTCCTTGTGTTTATTATTCAAGATAAAATTCACCACCGATTTATCTATTCTTCCAAATAATTCCCCGTCAACTTTGGCTTGACTGAAAACATATTGAATAAATAATCGCCCTGTATATTTAGAATGTAAGTCGTGTAATTCTTGGTGAAAAATGGTTTCTTCGGGTGATTTGTTTCCGTAAACCAAAACAAAAGTGCTTTTAGGTTCGCTTTTCAACACCGATTTCAAGATTGATATTGCTGGTGTAATTCCGCTTCCAGCTACAAATGCAGCGTAGTTTTTTTGGCGATCAGTTTGCGGTTCGAAAGTGAATTTTCCTTCTGGTTTTCCCACTTCGAGAACATCACCCGCTTTTAGTTTTGTATTGGCAAACTGCGAGAAAGCACCGTTTTTTACGGCTTTCACCGCAATTCGTAATTCACCACTTTCGGGCGAAGAACTTATAGAATAGGCGCGACGAATTTCTTTACCGTCAAGCGTTAATTTCAAATTTATATATTGACCGGCTATAAAAGTATAATTCGGTTTTAATTCTTCGGGAACATTAAAAAGGATAGAAACCGCAGAAGGCGTTTCGCGGGTTATTTCTTTTATGACCAATTTCTTGAATGATGGCATGAGATTATTTTTTTACAAAGATAGTAAAGACTTGAGATTTCTAAAAATCAAAATGTTTGAAATTTTTATACCTAAATAAACTATGTATAAGATTCTTATGTATATTTGTAATCTAAAACCGAGATTGATTTTCAACTCGCGATGACAAAAAAATGAAAAACTCACAATTATACAAAGGAAGTCTCAATACAATAATCATGAAATTGCTCGAAGAAAACGGCAAAATGTATGGCTATGAAATCACCCAAAAAGTAAAAGCGATTACCCAAGGCGAACTTACGATTACCGAAGGCGCTTTGTATCCCGCCTTGCACAAACTAGAAGCCGAAGGTTTGCTCGATGTTGAGGTCGAAAAAGTGGATAATCGTTTACGGAAATACTATAAACTCACTGAAACCGGAACAAAAGAAACCGTAAATCGACTGACGGAACTGGAAGATTTTATCCGAAATATGCAGACTTTAGTAAATCCGAAATTAGAATTTTAATCTATAAAAAATGAAACTAACTACCGAACAAATCGCAGAAATAGACGAAACTTTAGTTTTAAATGGACTCATTTATGATGACATAAAACTAGAAGTTACAGATCATATTGCTTCTGAAATTGAAGCTAAAATGGATGAAAGTAGCATCTCGTTTGATGATGCTTTGTTTCAAGTTTTATTGAATTGGAAAGAGCAAATGAAACCGAGTTCATCGTTTTTGATTGGAAGAAAGAATGCACAACCAAAAATTGTAATTGATAAATGGGTATCAATTCATAAACAACAATCTTTAAATATTTTAAAATCATTATTTATAATCAGTTTGATTTTAATTCTATTTACTAGAATAGTTACTGTTGAAAAGTTTTCTAAAGAAATTACAATCGTAATAAGAAGTTTTTATTTGATTTTTTGGATTTCAATTGTAATATGTAGAATGATTATTTACAAATCTAAAAAAATGACAATAACAGGATTAATCTTCAAAAACAATAGTTTAATTTATATTGTCGCTCTTTTCACTTTAGGTGTTGGAATAAGTCCGATTCATTTATTTAACAGCAATTCTTCATTTAATTTATGGACAGATTTATCTACAATTCTATTCTTTATTGCCTCATTTTCACTTTTGCAACTCGCCTACAAACACTTTCAATTCGAGAAAAAACTTAAAATTTCTTGAAACGATGAAACTAACCACCGAACAAATAGACCAACTTTTTACTTTCACCCGCCAGCATTATGTAGAATGGTATGATTTACAATCCGAATTGGTAGATCATTTGGCGAATGCCATAGAAACCCAATGGCAAGAAAATCCAAAGTTAACTTTTGACGAAGTTCTAAATAAGGAATTCGGAAAATTTGGAGTTTTTGGATTTATGGGCGTGGTCGAAGAACGCCAAAAATTTCTTGGAAAAAAATACAATCGCCTGATTTGGAAATATTATAAAGAGTTTTTCAGGTTGCCAAAGATTATTTTGACAACAGCTTTAATCTATGGGTTGTACACTTTTCTAAACTTTTTCGAAAATCCCGCAGCTATTTTTATGGGAACTTATATTTTTACATTGATTGTTTCTTTTGTCTTATTCTTAAAAGCAAGAAAAGAATTGAAACAAAAGCAAAAACGAACAGGAAAGAAATGGCTTTTTGAAAATAATGAAAATAGCTTAATTGCAATTCAGCTTTTTATTTTAGGTTATAGTATTTCCAATACTATTATTTATGTATCAAAAATTAATATTTGGCATAGAGAATATTCAATTATTGCTTCGAGTGTATTGGTTTTAATTACACTTTATATTTTTATCCAACTAAAAATCATCCCCAATAAAGTTTCCGAAGAACTCGCCAAAACATATCCAGAATATAAGCTCGAAAAATTGTAACATTTTCTTACTTTTAGCGACTAATCACAAAACCAAAACAAATTACCATGATTAAAAAATTCCTTTATCTCGAATGGAAAGCTTTTATAAGATCGGCTTCATTTGGAACTAATCTAGCCTTCAATATCTTTATGGGTTTGTTAGTTATTCTATATGCTGCCTTGTTATTAGGTGCGGGTATTGCGGTTTTTTATGGTTTGAAAGAAAGACATTTAGATCCTTTGCACGAGGTGAACAAATACTTGGCTTACTATTTTTTAATAGGTATTGCCATGCGATTAGTCATGCAAAAAATCCCAGTACTTAACATTCGTCCTTTGTTGGTTTTACCAATAAAAAAAGTATTAATGGTCAATTTTTCTTTAGGAAAAACGGTATTGTCTGCACCAAATTTGCTTCAAGCTTTTTTCTTTTTACCTTTTTCTATTATTCTACTGGTTGAGGGTTATGAAGTCCTGGGTGTTATTTTTTGGCATTTATCAATGATGGCATTGGTTTATAGCAATAATTTTTTGAATATTATTCTGAATAACAAAGACAATTTGTTTGTTATTTTTCTAGGAATTGCAGCTGTTCTTGGCGGATTTCAATATTATGAAATTTTCAATATTACAGATTATACTGTAGTATTTTTTGACGGATTGTTTGCTTCAAAAGGACTATTTTTTGTTCCTCTTACAATATTGATTGGCTTGTACTATTACACGTTCAACTATTTCAAAAGTGAGTTGTATCTTGATGCAGGACTTTCGACCAAGCAAGAAATTGCCAAAACCGAAAATCTAACTTGGTTAAACCAATTTGGATCATTAGGAACCTTCCTGAAAAATGATATTAAACTCATCAAAAGAAATAAACGTTCAAGAAACACGATTTTTATGAGTTTTTTGTTTTTATTCTACGGAATAATTTTTTTCAAAGAACATTCACATCAACCAGCAGTAATGAATATTTTTGCTGGGATATTCGTTTCGGGTGGATTTTTATTCACTTTCGGACAGTTTGTTCCTAGCTGGGACAGTGCTTATTACCAGTTAATGATGACACAAAATATTTCTTACAAAGGTTATTTGAACTCAAAATGGTGGCTTGTTGTAATTGCTACTTTGATCTCGACCATTTTGGCTTCGTTTTATTTGTATTTTGGATGGCAAGTTTACCTTACGATTGTTGTTGGAGCGATTTATAATATTGGTGTCAATTCGCATTTGGTTTTGCTTGGCGGTGCTTATACAAAAACGCCAATAGATTTGGCTTCTAGCAAAGGCGCTTTTGGCGATAAAAAGGCTTTTAATGTGAACACAATGCTAATTTCGTTGCCAAAATTACTCTTACCAGTTTTACTATATTGGGCGGGTTCTTCATTAATGAATGCAAATTTAGGACTTGTATTTGTTGCAATTGCAGGAGTTTTAGGTTTTGCTTTTAGAGACAAAGTGTTTTCTTTAATCGAAAAAATATACAGAACCGAGAAATACAAAACAATTGATGCTTACAAACAAAAAGCTTAAACTAATTTTCTAAAACGATTCAACAAATAACCGAATAAACCTTTTTTAAATGATACAAGTAAGCAATCTTTCGAAAACATATAACGGAACTACCGTACTTAAAATAGAAAATCTAGAAATCCCAAAAGGACAAAGTTTTGGTCTTGTGGGCAACAATGGCGCCGGAAAAACTACATTTTTTAGTTTAGTTTTAGATTTGATTCAACCATCAACGGGGCATATTATCAACAACGAAGTTCAGGTAAATACCAGTGAAAACTGGAAACCTTTTACCGCTTCTTTTCTTGACGAAAGTTTCTTGATTGGCTATTTGACGCCAGAAGAATATTTTTATTTTATTGGCGATTTACGTAATCAAAACAAAGCCGACGTTGATGCTTTATTAGCCAAACACGAAGAATTTTTTAATGGTGAAATTCTGAAAAACAAAAAATATTTGCGTGATTTATCCAAGGGAAACCAAAAGAAAGTAGGGATTATTGCCACACTTATTGGTAATCCCGAAGTGGTAATTCTTGATGAACCTTTTGCTAATTTGGATCCAACAACAGTAAGTCGATTAAAAAAAATCATCAAGGAACTTGCCGAAAATCCTGATGTTACCGTCCTAGTTTCGAGCCATGATTTGCAACATACAGTTGAGGTTTGCGACCGGATTTTGGTTCTAAACAAAGGCGAAGTTGTAAAAGATATTCAAACATCAAAGGAAACCTTACAAGAGCTAGAAACGTTTTTTGCGGTTTAAATTTCGATATTTAAAAAAGAAACGTATTTTTACCAGTCATTATACTAAAACGTTGTTTTAAAAGTTAAATGATTAAAAAGGCTACCATTGAAAACCAATACGTATAAATACACATTTATTTTAGGATTTTTATTTTTCTTGATAGCTTGTTCTACTAAGAGAGACACTTTTTTGGCTAGGAATTCCCACGCACTTAGCACAGAATACAACATTCTTTTTAACGGGCAAATAGGTTTAGACAAAGGAATAAAAAGTATTGAATCTAAAAACAAAGACAATTTTTGGAAACGATTGCCAATAGAAAAAATGCAATTTATTGACGATAATTCGGCTGCTCCAAAACCCAAAAACGCCGATTTTGAACTTGCTGAAGCCAAAGCTACAAAGGCAATTCAAAAACATTCCATGAATATTGACGGCAGAGAACGAAATATGCAAATGGACGAAGCCTATTTGATGCTAGGAAAAGCCAGATATTACGACCAAAGATTTATTCCTGCGATCGATGCTTTCAATTATATTTTGTACAAATACACGAATAGCGACAAGATTTATGAAGCTAGAATTTGGCGCGAAAAAACGAATATGCGCTTGGGTAATGATGAACAGGTTATAAAAAACATCAATAAACTTTTAGACCAGAAAAAACTTAAAAACCAAGTCGTTGCTAATGCGAATGCCCTACTTTCGGAAGCATTTTTAAATCTTGAACAAACAGATAGTGCGCTAGCAAAATTAAAAATTGCTGAAAAATACACCAAAATAAATACCGAAAGAGCTCGATATCGTTTTATTTTAGGACAATTGTATCAAGAATTAGGAAAAAAAGATAGTGCTTTATATAGTTATCAATCGGTGATTGCTATGAATAGAAAATCTAGTCGGGAATTTGTTATTCAAGCGTATGCTAAAAAAGCTCAATTATTCGATTATGAAAAAGGAGATGCCAATACCTTTATAAAAACATTTAATAAGCTGGTTGCCGACAGAGAAAACAGACCGTTTTTGGATGTTATTTATTATGAAATGGGTGTGTTTTATGACAAACGAAATGACCAGAAATTGGCTTCTAAATATTATAATTCTTCTCTAAAAAGAAAATCATCCGACAACTATTTAGTAGCTTCAGATTATAGAAACATAGGAAATATGCACTTTAAAAATGCGGAATATCCCCTTGCCGCAAAGTATTATGACAGCACATTAGTTAAACTTGAAACAAAAACAAGAGAATACATACACATTAAAAAAGTCCGAAAAGATTTAGATGAAGTGATCGAATATGAGTTAGTTGCCAAAACAAATGACAGTATATTAAAGGTAGTTTCTTTGACAGAAGCAGACCGAGTTTTATACTATGAAAATTATATAGAAAAGCTTAAAAAAGCGGATATAGCCAAGAAAAAAGCGGAGGAAAAAGAAAAACAAAGATTAGAAAATATAGCAAGAAACAGTAAAGTAGCTTCGGCTGATCCTGCTTTTGGCGCTCAATCACCAGGAAAAGCAGTCAAGAAAGCAGCTTCAGGACCGCCTTCAATTGCAGATGCTTCGATTAATGCCGCTGCAAGTGCTTTCTATTTCTATAATCCCACAACTGTGGCTTATGGAAAAGTAGAATTCAAAAAAAGGTGGGGTGACAGAGCATTAAATGGAAATTGGAGACAACCAACCAATGCGATAAGTCCAAGTGTTAATGACACAATCAACAAAAACAAACCAGCGGAAGAAAATAAATTAGCGGAAGATAAAATCCCCGAAAAATACACTACTGATTTTTATCTAAAACAACTTCCGAAAACGCAAGTGGAAATAGATAAAATTGCCAAGGAGCGTAATGTTGCTTATTATGAACTTGGGGTTATTTATAAAGAAAAATTCAAGGAATATCAATTAGCCACTAACAGACTAGAACTGTTATTGCAGCAAAATCCAGAAGAAAAACTGATTCTTCCGGCGATGTATAATTTATATAAAACATACCAAATTACCAATGTAAATAAGGCAGAGGCGATGAAAGCCAGAATTTCGAGCCAGTATTCAAATTCGCGTTATGCTCAGATAATAAACAATGCAAATCCTACCGAGGCTCTTGAAAAAGGAAGTCCCGAAAACATATATAATAAATGGTATAAATTGTATCAGGGTGAACAATTCGTTACTGTTTTGGGAGCTATTGATGAACTGATTAATCAGTTTTCGGGTGATGAAATTGTATCTAAATTCGAATTACTAAAAGCTAATACTATAGGAAAACTCAAAGGATTAGAAGCGTATAAAAAAGCGATGCAATATGTTGCCGATACGTATCCAAAAAGTGAGGAAGGGAAAAACGCTAAAGAAATTTTGACTACACAAATTCCATTTTTAGAAAAGATGAGTTTTGATGTGATTGACAAAAAAAACTGGAAAGTTCTTTATAAAGTTGCCGATTTGGAAGGCAAAAGCACAGCGGATTTACAAATTAAAATTAGCAAGTTATTTGGTAATGAAATCTATAAAGAATTATTCTTTACGTGTGAAAATTATTCGGAAAAGGAAAGTTTTGTTATGATTCAGGGCATAAATTCAGAAGCCTATGCAAAAACAATAGTTAGTATATTAAAAGACAAATATAAAATTACGGAAGCTGCAATTATAATTTCGGATGAAAACTACAAAATAGTCCAAATTAAGAAGAATCTTGAGGAATATTTGGCTCCACCAAAGACAATAATAATACCTAATCAACAAGCAGTTTCTCAACCATTAAACACAAATCAAGATACACCCTTGGAAAAGTTTCCACCAATTCAAAATCCGAACAGAAAAGATAAAATTAACACAAGCCCTAATTCACCAAAAAAGCCGTAGATATGTTTAATAAAAAGCCAAAATCATACACCGAACTTTTAGGAAAAACAAATAGAATTGTTGAGGGAACCTTAATAAAAGGAGATATTATTTCGCAGGCCGATTTTAGATTAGACGGCGAATTAATAGGAAATTTTCAGTCTAAAGGAAAAATAGTTATTGGGCCAGCAGGAAGTGTTACCGGTGATATTGTATGCAAAAATGCCGATATTGAAGGAAAATTTAACGGAAGAATTCAGGTTTTAGAAATACTGAATGTAAAATCAAAAGCCATAATTCACGGAGAAGTAACAGTAGGAAAATTATCGGTAGAACCAGGTGCCGATTTCAGTGCTTCTTGTATCATGAAGACTAATCCAAAAAATCACATTGGCAATGAAGGACAACCAAAACCCGAACAAGCAAACCAATAAGTGGCTTGCCTTTATTAATATTCCTATACAAATGGGAGCAATCATTTTTTTGTTCTCCTATTTAGGAAATTGGTTGGATGGAAAATATATAAATTCATATAATGTGTTCGTCAAAACGTTAACCCTAGTTGGTGTTGCGATTGCCTTTTATAATTTAAATAGACAACTCAAGGACATCAACGAATCTTCATAAAACCCCAATGAATTTAAAAAAATACCAACTAGTTTTTGAAATTACAGCGATTTCGATTTTGGTTTATATACTACACAAATTAGTTTTCTTCCTAAATGAAGATAATCCCAAATTGCAAAATTTTCATTTTCCAATAGAATTGATCTACGGATTTTTCTTTATTTGCTCCCTACTAATCATTTTACTACTTCTTAAGGTTAAGCAAAAGAATATAGATAATGTAGGCTATACTTTTTTACTATTAACTAGTATTAAGATGATAATTTCTTTTACTGTTTTGTATCCAATTACGCATTCTGGAAACATAAATAGGACCAATGAGAAAATAAACTTTTTTATCATTTTCGCCTTGTTTTTAACAATTGAGACCATTGTAACCATTAGAATATTAAACAATAAGCAATAAATCACAACAAAAGCATCAATTATGGCAAAATATTTCATTTAATACTTTTGGCATATTAATTTATAATGTACCTTTGCACCCAATTTCAGAAAGTAAAAATTAATATATATAACAGATATGGTGATTTCAAACAAACCACTTAGATTTATAATAGCAATTTTAGTAGCGTGTCTTCCGCTAGTTGGCTTTGCCAATGCCGAGACAGAAACTACGCCAGCACAAACTGAAACAACAGCAGTTGTAGCAGAAAATGCTACAAAAACAGTTGATGAAAAATCGAATATTGTAGAAAAAATAGCAGAGAAAAAAGCACATCACGTACTTGATGCTCACGAATTTTCTTTATTTGAAGACGAAGCTACAAATACGTATTATGGTTTTCCTTTACCTATAATTTTATGGGATAATGGAGTTCAACTATTTTCATCATCAAAATTCAATCACGGAGAAGCGGTAGCAGAATCAAATGGAAATTTTTATAAATTAGGTCACAACGAAAAAATTTATAAAACTGATGCATCGGGAACAATGACAGGTGACGAACATCATCCATCAAATCCACAAGTTTTAGATTTTTCTATAACTAAAAGTGTTTTCACAATGATGATTGTTGCTCTTTTAATGTTTTTATTATTTTCTGGATTAGCAAAATCATATTCTAAAAACGGTGGAATTTCTGCGGGAGCAGGACGTCTTTTCGAGCCAATCGTTTTGTACGTTCGTGACGAAATTGCGATTCCAAATATTGGTGAGAAACATTACAAACGTTACATGAGTTTCTTATTGACCATATTTTTCTTTATTTGGTTCTTAAATATTTTTGGATTAACGCCACTAGGAATCAATGTTACAGGAAACATTGCTATTACAGCTGGTCTAGGAATTATTACCTTTATTATTACAACATTTACAGCAAATAAAAATTATTGGGGACACATTTTCTGGATGCCAGGGGTGCCAACACCAATGAAAATAATATTGGCGCCAATCGAATTATTGGGAATATTCATCAAACCTTTTGCATTAATGATTCGTCTTTATGCCAATATGATTGCAGGACACATTGTTGTAATGAGTTTGCTTGCTTTGATCTTTATTTTCAAAAATATTGGTATGGGTGCATTTTCATTGATATTAACATTTATAATATCGATTATCGAAATATTAGTTGCAGCATTGCAAGCATATATTTTTACTATGTTAGCCGCTTTGTATTTTGGTTCAGCAGTAGAGGAGCACCATCACGAAGAAGCACATTAATTAGTCAAACGTCAAAAGTCATAAAGTCTAACATTAGACATTAAGACATTAAGACCAAACAAAGAATGTTTAATTAAATATATATACATTATGGAAGGAAATCTTCACCTTATTGGAGCAGGATTAGTAGTTATTGGAGCTGGTATTGGTATTGGTAGAATTGGTGGTTCAGCAATGGACGCTATTGCTCGTCAACCAGAAGCTTCAGGAAAAATCCAAACTGCTATGCTTATCGCTGCAGCACTTATTGAAGGAATTGGATTTGCTGCTTTATTTGCAGTGAGCTAATTAAAAAAAGCTAAACAAAAACTGTAACGGTTGGTTGCAGTTTTTGTTTTAATTTTACAAGTTACATTATTACAATATACATACATTATACATAAATAAAGATGGAAAAATTGTGGGAAGATTTCGGATTTGGATTGTTCTTTTGGAACGCCATTATTTTCATAGGATTAATATTCTTATTGAGAAAATTTGCTTGGAAACCAATTCTTGATTCTGTTAACGAAAGAGAAGAAGGCATCAAAAACGCATTACTTTCTGCAGACAATGCTAGAAAAGAAATGCAAAACCTTCAATCGGACAATCAACGTATTTTGCAAGAAGCAAGATTAGAGCGTGACTCATTATTGAAAGATGCACGTGAAATGAAAGAAAAAATGGTTGCAGACGCCAAAAATGAAGCTCAAGCTCAAGGTCTAAAAATGATCGAACAAGCTAAAGCGGCTATCGAAAGCGAAAAAAATGCTGCTATGGCAGAATTGAAACTTCACGTTTCTACATTGTCAATTGAAATTGCTGAGAAATTATTAAAAGACGAATTGTCTAACAAAGAAGCTCAAGTAAAATTAGTGGAAAAAATGTTAGGTGACGCTAAATTAAACTAATATGGCAAGTACAAGAGCAGCAATTCGTTATGCAAAAGCCATTTTAGAAATAGCCGACTCTAAGAAAGTGGCGTCTGAAGTGAGTGCCGATATGGCATTGATTGCATCAACAATTACAGGAAATTTAGAATTAAGTTCTTTTATCGAAAATCCGCTTATAAAAACGGAAACTAAAAAAGATGTTGTTTCTGAAGTTTTTGTATCTGTTAATCCAGTAACAAAAAGTCTTTTCCATTTATTATTGGAAAACAAAAGATTCGAAATTTTGGATGCTATTGCAATAGAGTACAATAATTTGTTTGACATTATGAATGGTATTGAAGTGGCAAAAGTTACTACCGCTATTGCTATGGACGCGGCTTTAGAAGCGAAAGTTTCAGCTAAAATCGCCACATTTTCAAACAAAAAAATTACGATTGAAAACACTATAGATCCTTCCATCATTGGAGGTTTTATTTTAAGAATAGGCGACAAGCAATATAACGCTTCAATTGCCAACAGATTACAAGTATTAAAAAGAGAATTAAGTAACTAGTTATTTATAAATAATTATGGCGGAAATTAAACCTGCTGAAATTTCAGCAATATTAAAAAAGCAAGTAGAAGGTTTTGAATCTGGTGCTACATTAGAAGAAGTGGGTTCTGTACTTCAAGTTGGAGATGGAATTGCTCGTGTTTACGGACTTTCTAATGTTCAATATGGAGAACTTGTAGAATTCGATAACGGACTAGAAGGTATCGTTTTGAATCTTGAAGAAGACAATGTGGGTGTGGTACTTTTAGGACCATCTACAGGAATCAAAGAAGGTTCAACTGCAAAAAGAACACAACGTATTGCTTCCCTAAAAACAGGTGAAGGAATCGTAGGTCGTGTAGTAAACACACTTGGTTTTCCTATTGATGGAAAAGGACCAATTACAGGTGAATTATACGAAATGCCATTAGAAAGAAAAGCTCCTGGAGTTATCTTTCGTCAACCAGTTACCGAGCCATTACAAACAGGTATCAAAGCAGTAGATGCAATGATCCCAGTAGGTCGTGGACAACGTGAGCTAGTTATTGGTGACCGTCAAACAGGTAAATCTACGGTTTGTATTGATACCATTTTGAATCAAAAAGAATTTTATGATGCAGGAAAACCTGTATTCTGTATCTATGTTGCAATTGGGCAAAAAGCATCAACTGTAGCAGGAATCGCAAAAATGTTGGAAGAAAAAGGAGCAATGGCTTACACAGTAATTGTGGCTGCTAATGCATCTGATCCAGCTCCAATGCAAGTATATGCTCCAATGGCAGGTGCTGCAATTGGTGAATATTTTAGAGATTCAGGTCGTCCAGCGTTAATTGTTTATGATGATTTATCTAAACAAGCTGTTGCTTACCGTGAAGTTTCTCTTTTATTAAGAAGACCACCGGGACGTGAGGCATATCCTGGAGACGTTTTTTACTTACACTCTCGTTTATTAGAAAGAGCTTGTAAAGTAATTGCTGATGATGGAATTGCAAAAAACATGAACGATTTACCAGATTCATTGAAAGGTATCGTAAAAGGTGGTGGTTCTTTGACTGCTTTACCAATTATCGAAACTCAAGCTGGTGACGTTTCTGCATATATCCCAACTAACGTAATTTCGATCACTGATGGTCAGATTTTCCTTGATGGTGATTTGTTTAATTCTGGTGTTCGTCCAGCGATCAACGTAGGTATTTCGGTATCACGTGTTGGAGGAAATGCACAAATTAAATCAATGAAAAAAGTAGCAGGAACTTTAAAATTAGATCAAGCGCAATACCGTGAATTGGAAGCGTTTGCTAAATTTGGTTCTGACTTAGATGCAGTTACTTTAAACGTAATCGAAAAAGGAAAAAGAAACGTTGAGATCTTGAAACAAAATCTTAATGACCCTTATACTGTTGAAGATCAAACAGCTATTATCTACGCTGGTTCTAAAAACTTGTTGAGAAATGTTCCTGTTAATAAAGTAAAAGAATTCGAGAAAGATTTCTTAGAATATTTAAACAACAAAAACAGAGCAACTCTTGATGCGTTGAAAGCAGGTAAATTGACTGACGAAATTACAGATGTACTTGAATCAGTAGCAAAAGAAGTTTCAGCAAAATATAACTAAAATTAGTCAAAGGTCTTAAAGCCGAAAGTCTAAAGTTAAATCTAACGATTCGATACTTTAACAGACTTTTATCTTTATGACTTTATGACATTAGACTTTTATAAAATGGCAAATTTAAAGGAAATCCGTAATAGAATTACTTCCGTTTCATCAACGATGCAGATTACTTCTGCGATGAAAATGGTTTCTGCAGCAAAGCTAAAGAAGGCACAAGATGCCATCACGGCAATGCGCCCTTATGCCGAAAAATTAACGGAATTGTTGCAAAACCTTTCATCAACTCTTGATGGAGATGTTGGAGGTGAGTACACGACACAACGCGAGGTTAAAAAAGTATTAATGGTTGCTATAACTTCAAATAGAGGTTTGTGTGGCGCTTTTAATAGTAATGTAATCAAGGAAGTTAAAATTCGTTCTGAATATTACGCAGGAAAACAAGTAGATGTTTTTGCCATTGGTAAAAAAGGAAACGATATCTTGAGTAAAACGCTTTCTGTGGTTGACAATCAAAGTCACGTTTTTGATGATTTGACTTTCGATAATGTTACCAAAATTGCTGAAACTTTGACACAAAAATTTGTGTCTGGTGAATATGACAGAATCGAATTGGTTTACAATCAATTTAAAAATGCAGCGACTCAAATCGTTCAAACTGAACAATTTTTGCCTTTAGCACCAATTAAATCTGATAAACCAGCTTCAACAGGTGATTATATTTTTGAACCATCCAAAGAAGAAATTGTATTGACTTTGATTCCAAAATCATTGAAAACACAATTGTACAAAGGAATTAGAGATTCATTTGCCTCCGAACACGGAGCGCGTATGACTGCCATGCACAAAGCAACAGACAATGCAACTGAGTTGAGAGACCAATTGAAATTGACTTATAACAAAGCTCGTCAAGCTGCAATTACCAATGAAATCTTGGAGATTGTTGGTGGAGCGGAAGCTTTGAAAGGATAAGATTTTTTATTCTAAAAATATTAAAGAGCTACGAATATCGTGGCTCTTTTTTTGTTTAAATTTATACTATAATTTCATAAATAACAGGAATATTGAAAACCATCGAACTTACTACAATTGAAGAAATGCTGGCTCAATTTGAATTGATGAAGCACTTATATCCTAATTTTACATTAGAGAAATATACCGATTTTCTTCAAGAAATGATTCTACATAATTATACTCAAGTTGCAGTTTTCGAAAACGAAGAATGCCTTGGCCTTACCGGTTTATGGTTTGGAACTAAGCTTTGGTCAGGTAAATATTTAGAAATAGATAATTTTATTGTTCATCCTGATCATCGTTCTAAAGGCGTTGGAAAACTTTTAACCGATTTTGTAAACCAAAAAGGAATGGATTTAGGATGTACCATGATTGTTCTCGATGCTTTTACAGGGAATTTTACAGCACATCGGTTTTATTATAATCAAGGTTATTTCCCAAGAGGCTTCCATTTTATTAAAACGCTAAACGAAGACGGCTTGACGTAATAAACTACGCAGTTTGAATCAATAAAAGCATTATTAAACCATAGAAATACTTATTTTTGCTTCATAAAATAAAAACATACCTCCTTGGGATTATATAAAAATCTTTTTAAACAAACAGCCATTTACGGACTCGCGACGGTTTTGCCGCGAATGTTCAGCTTTTTATTGGTGCCTCTTTACACTAATTTGCTCCCAAAAGAAGAATATGGTAAAGTTTCCATCATTTTTGCCTACATGATTTTCTTTAATGTAATCTTGGCTTACGGAATGGAAACGGCTTTTTTTAGATTTTACAATAATGAATCCGATAAAAAATCGGTTGTCGAAACTACCACTGTTTCCGTTTTCTGGACAACCATATTGTTCTTGTTTCCAGCATTATTGTTCCGGAATTCATTGGCTTCCTTTTCTGGAATTGATGTTCAGTATATTACCTATACGATTTGGATTTTAGTTCTTGACGCACTTGTAATTGTCCCCTTTTCGAAGTTGAGAGCCTTTCAAAAACCAATGGTTTATGCCATTATTAAAATAGGAAATGTAATTGTTAACCTTAGTTTAAACATCTTCTTTTTAATTTATTTGCCTAAAATTGCGGAGTCAAATCCAAGTGGCTTTTTAAGTTCTTTGTATGCCGAAAACTTCCAAATTGGTTATATTTTTGTGGCTAATATTGTTGCCAGTTTACTCACATTTGTAGTGTTGTCGCCCGATTATTTTTCATTAAAATGGAATTTCGATTTCGGTTTATGGAAACGCATGATGAAATACGGCTTGCCAATTATGGTTGCAGGAATTGCCTTTGCCATCAATGAACAATTCGATAAAATCCTGTTAGGAAAATTATTGCCCGCCAATATCGCCGATGCACAAGTGGGTGTTTATTCCGCCTGTTATAAACTGGGATTGTTCATGGTTTTATATCGAACCGCCTACACATTAGGAATTGAACCTTTCTTTTTTAGCCATGCTTCCAATGAAAATGCTCCGCAAACCTATGCGACGATAACCAAATATTTCGTGATTTTTGGTTCCTTTATTTTGCTAACGGTAATCGTTTTTGCCGATATTTTCAAATACCTCATGATTCGGGATTCTTCCTATTGGGAAGCCATGAAAGTAGTTCCACTAATCATATTGGCCAACTTTTTTCTGGGGATTTACACCAATCTTTCCGTTTGGTACAAATTGATCGATAAGACACATATTGGGGCTTATATTTCGATTGTAGGTGCCGTTGTGACACTTGCGCTTAACTTCTTGCTGATTCCTTCCATGAGTTACTATGGTTCGGCAATTGCCACAATAGCAGCTTACGGAACGATGATGTTGATTTCCTATATTTTGGGCAACAAATACTATCCAATTCCTTACGACATCAAAAAAATAAGTGCATATTTGGGACTTTCAATTGGGTTTTCTATCGTGTCATTCTATTATTTCCGCGAAAACTATTTTGTCGGAGTTCCATTGTTAGCGCTATTCTTGTATTTCATTTATCACAATGAGAAAGAAACCATTTTAGGAATGATGAAACGAAAATAATTACTGACGTATTGTACGGACAAGTCGCGACTTGTCCCTACCAATTAAATAATCAAAAATAATGAACATTAACATCATCAATAAATCGCAGCACGCTTTGCCAAACTATGAAACCATAGCTTCGGCAGGAATGGATTTGCGTGCTAATTTAACCCAATCAATCACCTTGCAACCTTTAGAAAGAGCCATTGTAAAAACGGGACTTTTCATCGAATTACCTATTGGTTATGAAGCGCAAGTGCGACCAAGAAGCGGCTTGGCAGCCAAAAAAGGAATCACCGTACTCAATTCACCAGGAACTGTCGATGCTGATTACCGTGGAGAAATTGGTGTAATTTTGGTAAATTTATCCAATGAAGTTTTCGTTATCGAAAACGGCGAACGCATTGCGCAACTCATCATTGCCCAACACGAAAGAGCTGAATGGATTGAAGTTCAGGAATTATCCGAAACCTCAAGAGGCGAAGGCGGTTTTGGAAGTACGGGAGTGAAGTAATCTTTAATTGGCGTAATGTATTGGAAAGGAAACTCGAGCAAAACAACAGATAATTGAAATATGAAAATTAGAATATTAGTAATCATTGTGTTAGTTTTTATTTCTTGTAAAAAAGAAATTGAAAACCAATCCAAAATAGCGAAAACCACAAAAAAAGAAACTACAGATAAAGGGATTGACACGATTACAATTTCTAATAAACACAAAATAAACAAAATTCTTTGTGATTTAGACGGAGATAAATTGAATGAAACTGTTGAAATTGTAAGAAGTACTAAAAGCGGAAAAAGTGGTTTAAGAATAATATTTGGAAACGGAAATAGAATAGATTATTTAGGAATGGGAAATAATATTTTAGAACAAGGGTTTGATGAAATAGATTGGGCTGGAATATTTGAAAAAGCACCAAAAAACGGAATTTATTGGAATAATGTAAATGATGATGGTGAAATATTAACTGAAGGTGAAATAAAAGAAACTGATAAAATAAAATTATTAAATGATGGAATATTTCTGCACGCCGAAGAAAGTTGTGGTGGTGGAATAATCTATTTAAAAGACGGAAAATACAAATGGATTCAACAAGAATAAATTGACAACACTTCTGATACAAAAATTGATTTTAACTGTAGGATTAATATAATCCGAAACCATTTTTAGAAATAAGAAGTCATAAATAACAACAATAAAAAACCTTCGTGAACTTTGCGGAAACCTCTGCGAACTTTGCGCTTAAAACAATAAAAAATGAAAATAATAGTACCAATGGCTGGACGAGGATCCAGATTAAGACCACACACATTAACAATTCCTAAACCATTAATTCCTATTGCTGGTAAACCAATCGTACACCGTTTGGTCGAAGATATTGCAGGGGTTTTAAATCAAGATATTGAAGAAATAGCTTTTATCATTCACGAAAGTTTTGGCAAAAAAGTAGAAGAAGATTTAATTGCTATTGCCGAAAAACTAGGTTCAAAAGGAACTATTTATTACCAAAACGAAGCGCTTGGAACCGGTCATGCCATTATGTGTGCCAAAGAATCTTTGAGCGGACCAGCAGTTATTGCTTATGCCGATACTTTAATCCGTGCCGATTTCGAATTAGACGCCACTGCCGATAGCGTTATTTGGGTAAAACAAGTCGATCAACCGGAAGCTTTTGGTGTGATTAACTTAAATGAAAAGAATGAAATAATCGAATTGGTCGAGAAACCAAAAGAGTTTGTTTCGGATCTTGCCGTAATCGGAATTTACTATTTCAAAGACGTTGCCGTTCTAAAAAACGAACTGCAATTAGTGTTAGACAATAACATTATTCATGGTGGAGAATACCAAATCAATGACGGAATCAAACAAATGATGGCAAAGGGCATGAAATTTGTTCCAGGAGAAGTAGCGGAATGGATGGATTGCGGTAACAAAGATGTTACGGTTGAAACTAATTCTAGAATGCTTGGTTTCTTGCATAATGATGGAGAACATTTAGTTGCTTATGATGTAAAATTAGAGAATTCAACTATTATTCCTCCTTGTTATATTGGTGAAAATGTAGTTTTAATTAACTCAACCGTGGGACCAAATGTTTCTTTAGGAAACGGATGTCACGTGAGTGATAGCAAAATAAAAAACAGTTTGGTACAAACACATTCTCATATAAAAAATGCCAATTTAGACAACGCAATGATTGGTAATCACGCCATTTTCGACGGTAAATTTACAAGCATAAGCATCGGTGATTATTCGGTATTGGAATAATTTATAATAAATGAAAAAAATAATTTTGACATTTCTATTCTTGGTTTTGCTTTGCAATCCGGCGGTGCTTTTGGCACAAACGGAACCAGAGGAAATCAAGCCTGAAACGGATAAATTTCAAGATTATTTTTATGAGTCATTGATGCAAAAAGGGATCGAGAATTATGACAAAGCCATTACGGCTCTCGAACAATGTTTGAAAATAAAACCAAACGATGCCACAGTTTATTTCGAATTGGGAAAAAATCAGTTGGCTTTAAAACAATATGATAAAGCCTATAGTTCATTCGAAAAAGCAACACAAATTGAACCAAGCAACAAATGGTTTTGGTTAGGAATGTACGATGTGAGTTATCAAACCAAGGATTTCAAACAAGCGATTGTCACGATCAATAAGTTGATAACATTTGATGAAGTTTATAAAGAGGATTTGGTTTCGCTTTATATGAATACGCAACAATTTGACAAAGCGCTCGTTCTTATAAATGAGCTAAATGATAAGGTTGGAAAATCGGATAGAAGGGATTTATACAAAATGCAGATTTTGTCCCAAGGGAAATATCAAAATGCTGAAATAGTAAATTTGGCAGACCAAATCAATAAAAATCCAAAAGAAGAATCGAATTATATTGCTTTAATTCGGTTATATTCGGAAAATAATGAGGTCGATAAAGCACTTGAAATCACAAAGAAACTCGAAGCCGAAATCCCGACTTCGGTATGGGCGCAAGTGGGATTATTCAAATTTTATTTGGATAAAAACGAAGGACAGAAAGCAATACATTCGATGAATATGGTTTTGGCCAGTTCGAAAATGGATTCGAAAATCAAACACCGAATCCTGAATGAATTCTTGATTTTTGTAGATACGAATACTCAATATTCAATTGATTTAGAAAAAGCAATTTCTTATTTCGATAATGACAACGAAGTGGATGTTTCCAAAGAAATAGGGAAGTATTATCATAATAAAAAGCAATGGGATAAGGCGGTAAAATACTATGAGCAAGCTTTAAGGAAAAATTCAGGGCAAGATGTCGAAACTAATTTGCTTTTGTTTCAAGCTTATGTCGAAACGAAACAATTTAATTTGCTTGCCAAAAAAGCAACTGCAATGATCGAAAGTTTCCCGACACAGCCTCAGTTTTATTATTTTTCGGGTTTGGCAAACAATCAATTGCAGCAATTTAAAAAAGCAAAGGAAATGCTCGAAATGGGAATGGATTATCTGGTTAACGATGTCGTTTTGGAAATCAATTTCAACATTCAACTTGGCGAAGCCTATAATGGCTTGGGAGATTTGAAGAAAAAAGAGCTTTATTTTTCTAAAGCCAATCAATTATTAAAAAAATAAATTTAAATGAAAAGATCCATTGTATTACTAATAGTTGTTTGTTTCACTAGCTTGTTGACTTTCGTTTCTTGTAAATCGAAAGCTGCAGTGGTTGATATAATAAAACCAGAAACTCATGTGAAATCTAGCAATGTAATAGAAAATTATAGCAATAATAAAACTAATTTTTCTACATTAAATATTAAGTCAAACGTTCAATATGCAGATGATAAACAAACACAGAATGTTACCGCCGAAATAAAAATTAAGAAGGACGAACAAATTTTGGTAAGTATTCGGTTTTTGGGAATTACGATGGCAAAAGCTTTGATTACACCAACAAAAGTAAGCTATTACGAAAAAATAAACGGAAGTTATTTTGAAGGTGATTTTAGTGCTTTGAGCCAATGGCTGGGAACGGATTTAGATTTTAATAAAATTCAAAATATGTTGTTAGGTCGTGCAATTGACGAGTTGAAAAACGGAAAATACACGGAATCATTAGCAGATCAAACCTATAGATTGGATGATGCTTCTGGGAATAATACCAAGAAATCTTTCTTCTTAGATGCGGATAAATTTTTTGTAAAAAAACAAGAAATTACACAAACTGCCGAAGGACGAATGATTCAGGTTACGTATGCAAATGAAGTTTTTTACAAAGAAGCAACAATGCCTACTAGCGTGATTATAAAAACTTTTCAAAAGAATAGTAAAAGTGAGATAAATCTAGATTACAACACAATAAGCTTTAACGAAGAACTTTCTTTTCCTTATAGTGTTCCAAATGGTTACAAAAGAATTTTAATTAAGTAAGTTTGCACAAATATATTTTTAAGATGCCAAAATTTCTCCTAAGCCTGATTTTTATATGCTTGACTTCAATTATGTGGAGCCAATCTACTCAACAAGAAAAACTAGAAGAACGCAAAGCCCAAATTCAAAAAGAAATTCGGGAAAATGAAGCATTGTTGCAATCCGTAAGTAAAAAAGAGAAATCGGCCGTGACTGTATTTACAATTCAGACCAAAAAAATTAAGCTAAAGGAAACGCTGATAAATACAACCGAAAAGCAAACCAAGCTATTGAATAATGACATGTACATTAATCAAGTACAAATTAATAAGCTAAAAGGACAACTAGATGTACTTAAAGAAGATTATTCTCGAATGATTGTAAAGTCTTATAAAAGCCGGTCTGAACAAAGTCGAGCCATGTTTATATTGTCATCAAATAATTTTTTGCAGGCATATAAAAGAGTGCAATACATGAAGCAATATACGAATTATAGAAAATTGCAGGGTGAGGAAATTAAATCAAAAACAAGCCAATTGATTGTTTATAATGGAAAGCTGAATGTTCAAAAAACTGCCAAACAAAAACTGGTTGAAGAAAATGAAAAAGAGCGTTTGTCTTTATTGAAGGAAAAACAAGAGCAAGAAAAATTGGTAAAAACTATTAAAAAAGATAAAAATAAAATAGCAGGCGAAATCAAGAAAAAACAACAAGAATCACGCGCTATTGACAAACAAATAGATCGATTAATTCGGGAAGCAATTGCTGAAGCCAATAGAAAAGCGGCAATGGAAAGAGCCATGGAAAAAGCCAAAGCAATGGCCAAAGCGGCATCAAAAGTCGAATCTAACGAGGAACTTAAAACTCGAGCAAAAGCTATTGTTTCTTCGGAAGCCTCAGTGTCATCATCAAAAATTGAACTTACCGCTGAATCGAAAATACTAGCTGATAATTTCAAGGCCAATAGAGGAAAATTACCTTGGCCAGTTGAAAGAGGTGTTGTATCTTCGGCTTATGGAGATCATCCTCATCCTGTCATTAGCACATTGATGGTACACAATAGTGGTGTAGATATTACCACCGATCAAGGCGCATCTGCAAGAGCCGTTTTTGGAGGTGTTGTAACAAGTGTTTTAGTTACTTCTCCTATTACCAAAGCTGTTGTTATACAGCATGGAGATTATTTTACGGTATATCAAAATTTAAGTTCCGTTTCTGTGAGCAAAGGCGATAAAGTAAGCATAAAACAAAACATTGGAAAAATACGAACTAGTGGCGATAGCGGAAAAACGATAATGAAGTTTATTATTATGCAAAATACAATTTATAACAATCCTGCAAGTTGGTTGTTTAATATGTAATTGGGTAGTTTAGTCTAATCGTTACAATTTTATGCCGCTATTAACATCATTTTTCAATGATATTTAATAGCGGCATAAAATTGTAAAATAATTACTTTATTGTTGCTGTTGATGCTGTTGTTCCAAATGTTTAATTTGCTCCTGATGTTCAACGCTAACTTCTTGCAATTTTACATTGTTTATTTCTTCAAATTGTCTTCCGTCTTCGTAACCAATAGAAACGCTTACAGAAAGCGTTTGTTTAGAAAGTCCTTTGAAAGTTCCTTTTACTAATGTACAATCCTCGAAATGTCTTCCAACCGAAAGTTTCACATGATTATCCATTGTCCAGATATTATTGGTAGGATCTAAGCCTAACCAACCCTGTGTTGGTGTATAAAATTCAACCCAAGCATGCGTGGCGCCTTCGCCTCTTAAGCCCGTTTCGTTAGGGCAAACATAGCCGCTTACATATCTTGAAGGAATTCCCGCAGTACGTAATAGTTGAAGTAAAATATGGGCAAAATCTTGGCAAACCCCTTTTTTAATTTCTAAAATTTCATCTATAGTAGTTTCTATATTTGTAATTCCTTTAGTATAGGTAAAGTTTTTATACACATATTCATTGCATTGTTGCGCAATTTCTATAATAGACTTTTCTTCGCAATTCATTTTTTTTAAAATGGCGTCTATTTTCTTTTGCTTAGCAATGATTTTTGGATAACAATACCGAAGTAATTCAATACTTTTTGCTTTTTCACTTTCCAAATCTTTGACACTGGTTGCATCGATTTCAGGAATTTTTAGCGAGTGATTAACTCGAACAATCATTCTTGATTCGATGGTCATTTCTTTATGAGCTTCTAAAGTATTGAAATTTCCAATCCTATTTCCAAATGTATCTTTCGAAATTTCAACAATTGGATTATTGCTAATAACAAGCTGGTGTTGAAGCACATCTTGGTTGTCAAAATTATGTGGAAATAAACGAATTTCGTTAATGCTTTCTTTTATTGGCCAACTATATTGATATTTTGTAATATGAACTATTTTGAAAATTGCCATGATTTTAGGTATAAGAGAAGAATAATTTTGAAAAATCGATCGAAAATTTGATTAATTCTGCTTTTGTGTGATTAAGCAAATCTTCCAGTTGTTGATTAGTAAGATTGTGATAATCAGTAAATTCTACATAGCTTTTTAATCTTCCAAATTGATTGCGCAAAGTTCTTGCTTCATTCAAATTGTTGTCTTTAAAAAGGCTTTCTAGATATACTTCGATTAAGCTTAAGGTATAAATCACCGAATGAGCAAACTCATCGTTGAAGATAACTTGTTGTACTACTTTTCGATTATGGGGAATATTGCTATAGCTTTTCAAATACAATTCGTATCCAGAAAGTGATAGCAAAAGCCTTCTCCAGTACATTAAATCTTCTTTTCCTTCAAGGTTATAATGAATAGGGGCATAGTAGGATTGCGTCAATGTAATGGTTTGCAAACATCTTTCGATATGTTTTCCAATACTTGAAAACCACCATCCTAATCCTCTTGGCATCGTTACATTAACAATACCATTATACATTAATAATTTCTTATTAAGTTTAGAAATAATGGTTGAAGCCTCTGCAGTTTCCAGTCTTTTTGGCAAATCAGGAGCATTCATAAAGTGATACATAGAGTTAATATGTTCCCAAAGTTCCTTGGTAATTTTATCTTGTGATCCTCTAGCATTTTCTCTGGCTTTTGTGACAAGATTTTTCACCGAATTTTGGTTTTGACTATCGCACACAATGTATTTCAAAACATAAGTACTGTCATATTGCGCCTGACTTATTTGTGTTTTGGACAAACTAGTGTAATATTCCAATAAGGGTTTATAGCCAAGAGAATCTTCCATTTCTTTGTCGAAAGACAAGATGTAAAAGGTGTTAAGAGTAAGCAACATTCCATCTGTTCTTTCCATATATCGGTTGAGCCAAAACATTCCGTCTGCAACCCG
>CANBWX010000011.1 GCA_947373225.1 Flavobacteriaceae bacterium
CCAAGTGCGTCGGCAATTTCTATTAAATCATTATTTTGAACGGCTTCAAGATATTCTTCGTTTTCTTCTTTCATCAAGTTATAACGAAGTATGTTTTTAGATTCACCCAAATCGGCGATTGGAGTTTCACTGTGACCAATGATAAATGCAGTGTGAAATTCCTTGACAGCGTTGATTTGTTTTTGCATAATTTTATTTAATTAAATGAAGGAGCAAATTAGTAACTTTTCCTAAACAAATTCCTAAATTTGCCCAAAATATTTTAAACTATGTTTAGTCAAGGACAATTGTTATTTGGAGTCGCTTTTTTTGTTGCTTTTGTTATCGCAATGATTTATGCTTATAGAAAAGATGCGAAATTGCATAAAACTTTTTACAAAGATAATTACAAGATTTTACTTGGGTTTATCCTTTTTATCGCGATTTTGTTCGTGATAAAAATATTTTTTAAACGATAGATTTTTCATTTTTAAGAATAAAAAAAAGGATGCAGTAAAGGCATCCTTTTTTATTGAAATCATAATTTGTAATTTCGACGAAGGAGAAGTCACATAAGTTGCTCTCTCGCTATGTGATTTGCTTCGCCTGTTCGAGCAAAGCTCTCGGGTCTCCTTCGTCGAAATGACAAAATAAAGAAGATTTTTTCTTAATGTTTTTTAATTTTCCAAAGGTAGAAAACCGTATTTTTTAGAGTAATTCAACATTTGATCGGCAAACGATTTTGGTTGCGTTACTTCAATAGAAATAATATTTCCTTTTGCATCTAATTTTGGAACCAATACTGGATTTACAAAACCGCTATATGGTGCAGAAGTAAATTGTTTGTTTCTTTCTAAAACTTCGGTGTGCATTTTTTGATCAACTTTTACACCATAATCTTCAACCAAAGCTTTCCCTGCAGCATAATCGCCTTCAGATTTTATGCGTTGAATTTCGCGCAATAATTGTCCGAATAAATCATGTAATTTTTCATAATCCGTAATATTGAAATAGGTTTTTCCGTCACGAGAAATTTTTTCGATTACATTGTCTTTTTTTCCTTTTTCGAAAACCCAAGCACTTATATATTGACGGTTACGCATGTGCGCTTCCTCAATATTTGCCCCTGGTTCCAAGCGAACTAATTGTGTCATTAATCCGTTTCGAATGTAGCTATCATAGGATTCCATTCCTAGTTTTTTCCAATCGTCAACCAATCCCAATTCTTGTAGTTTTGGATTATAAACATAATACAATCCCACTAAATCTGCTCTTCCTTCTTCAAGAGTTGAAGCGTAACTTTTCAAGGTTTCTTTCGGAGTTCCCACACCCGGATTTATTTGTCCCGAAGCATGTCCAATCACTTCGTGCAAAGCAGTATGCAATTTATCTCCTAGTTCGCCATATTTTTCTGCCAAAGCAATTTCGTCAGCATCATTGGCAAATTCTTTCAATCTACCTTTTCCGCCAGCTTTCGAATAAGAATCTAAAATATTTCCTAACGAAACTGATTTCGAACCATGTTCAGCACGAATCCAATCGGCATTTGGTAAGTTTACACCAATAGGTGTTGCTGGTGAAGAATCGCCAGATTCACCGGCTACAATAACCGTTTTGTAAGAAACACCTACTACATTTTTCTTTTTATGTTCTGGCATTAACGGGGAATTATCTTCGAACCATTGCGCATTTTTAGAAATAACTTCCATTTTTTTCGACATGTCAAAATCTTTAATTTGGACAATACTTTCATACGAACCTCGGTATCCTAATGGATCATTATAGACTTCGATAAAACTGTTGATATAATCAATATTTCCTTCAGTAGCTTGCAACCAAGCGATGTTATAATCATCCCAAGTTTTCAAATTTCCTGTTTGGTAATACTGAATCAATAATCCTAAAGCATCAGCTTGTTTTTTATTTTCGGCAACACTTTTTGCTTTTTCTAACCAATAAATGATTTTGTCGATGGCGGCTCCGTACATTCCGCCACTTTTCCATGTTTTTTCTTCTAATTGTCCTTTGGCAGTGCGAACCAATTTTGAATTTAAACCAAAAGAATACGGTTTCTTGGCATCAGGACTTGTTTTTTTTGCATAGAAATTTTCAACCTCTTTTGCTGTAATTGCTTTGTCATAAAAATTGATTGCAGATCCTTCTAATAAACCTTTTGATTCATCAAGATTTACTCTTTTGGAGTCAGTATCATTAAAAAGAATATCCGTAATGGCTGGTGCCAAAACTGTTTTGGTAGCTTTCGTCAAGCTAAGGAAATATTCTTTTGAAAATCCTGGTTTAATTTTATCCGAAGAATAATGATGATGAATTCCGTTTGCAAACCAAACTCTTTTAAGATAAATTTCGAAATTTTTCCAGTCATCAGAAGTTTTGCTACCTTTATAATTCTGGTAAATATTCTCTAATGCTTTTCTAATTTTCAGATTGTATTTATAATGCTGATCCCAAGCAATATCTCGTCCAGAATAACCTGCTTGAGTAAGATAATAGATTAATTTCTGCTCTTTCAGCGTTAGATTTTCCCAACCCGAAATTTGATAACGCAATACTTTTATATCTGAAAACTGTTCAGCAACATAATCAAATGGAGCTTTTTCGGAAATTTTTCCGTTGGTCGTTTTTATTATTTGTGCATTACAAATGAAAGAAAATCCAACAGCAATAAAAACGCTTGTAATTTTGAGTAATTTCATCATTAATTCTATTTAGTTGTTTTATTTATAACAATTTTTGTCAAAAATACACATTTTTCAAACAATATACAATGCTTGCATACTATTTTAGAAAAAAAATATAGGAATAAAAACTACTATTTTCTAAAATATATTAGTTTATTTAGAGCAAATTTGAATTTAAAAAAAATGATAATTTGAGGATTTAATTTCTTAGAAATAGTTTAAAATGATAATTTTATATTTTTAAGCTAATCAAAGTATTAATAAAATTTCTAACTTTACATCTGAAAACTTACTTAACATGAGAATTTTAAAATATTTATTTCTTCTATTTTTATTGAGCTTAGTCGCTTTGACCATCTTTGTCGCAACTCAAAAAGGCGATTATACTGTAGAAAGAAGCAAAATTATTAATTCACCTAGACCATTGGTTTTCAATTATGTAAATGATACTAAAAATTGGGTAGCATGGAATTCTTGGGCAGTTGAAGATGCAGGAATCAAAGTTACTAATTCTCCAAATACAATTGGTAACGGAAGCTTTTATTCTTGGGAAGGAAAAGAAGGAAGTGGTAATGTACAAACAATTTCTATTAAAGAAAATGATAATATTGTCCAAAAAATGAATTACAATGGTAATGATTCCGATGTTTATATACATTTTAAAGATACCGTTGGAGGCACAAAAGTAACATGGAAGACAATCGGAAAAATGAGTTTTTCTTATAAAATTCTTACCGCTTTTAATAGCAACCTAAAAAGTGTAATAAGCATAATGTTCGAAAAAAGTTTAGCCAATCTTGATAAAAAACTAAATTATGAAGTAAATACTTTTTCGGCAAAAGTAAATGGGTTAGTAAACGTTCAAAAAAGTTTCTACTTAGCGCAAACCTTCACAAGTGAAATTTCAAAAGTTGACAAAAATTCAGGAATTGTATTCCCGAAAATTATTAGTTATTGCAAAAAAAATAATATCAGTATTAACGGAAAACCTTTTATTATTCATCATACTTATGACACTATCAATAAATTAACCAAAATATCGATTTGTATTCCTATAAGAGACTCAATTGCAAACGTCGCACAAAATTCTATTTCATTGAATAAAATCGAAGCCTATCAAGCTTTAAAAACAACTCTAACTGGAGATTATATTCATAAAAAAAAGGCTTTAGTCAAAGCTAAAGAATATTTTACTGCCAATTTTCTTAACGCTAACGATACGTTTTCTTTTATCGAAATATACACAAATGGTACTATTGAAACAAAAAATCCTTCGAAATGGATAACCGAAATTTATATTCCTGTGAGACCGAAAGTTGTTTATAAAAAACCTTTGGCTATTGAACCTAATATAGAAGAGCATCCTTCGGAAATAATTACTCCAATAAAAGTTACTCCAACTAAAACTATTACAACTAAAACCATTCCAACTAAAGTTGCTCCAGTATCTAAACCAGAGAAAGAAATTCCATCTGAATTTTAATTTTTTTTTCATTGATTAAACCTATTTAATAAATTCCATTCTAATCTCAAATAAATAAAAGCATTGCAAGAAGAACAGGAATTCATTCAAGAATTGTTAAACCCTAATACACAAAATCAGGCGTTTGAAAGGCTCTTGAAAGAGTACCAAAAACCTCTTTATAATCATATTCGTAATATTGTTTTAAACCACGATGATACGGATGATGTTTTGCAAAATACATTTGTAAAAGTGTTTCAACATCTAAAAAAATTTAAAGGAGAAAGCAAACTATTTTCATGGATGTATCGCATTGCCACCAATGAAGCTTTGACTTTTTTGAATCAAAAAGCAAAAAAAAATGGAATTTCATCGGAAACATTGCAAAACAAAACCATAGATAATTTACAAGCCGATGTTTATTTTGATGGAAACGAAATTCAAATAAAATTGCAAAAAGCGATTGTATTATTACCCGAAAAACAGCAATTGGTATTCAAGATGAAATATTTTGAAGAATTAAAATATGAAGAAATATCAGAGATTCTAGGCACATCAGTAGGAGCTTTGAAAGCATCTTATCATCATGCAGTAAAAAAAATAGAAGCCTTTGTAACAACAAATTAAACCTTTTGACACAAATCAAGTCTAATGAATATTATGAAAACATTTAAATTAGAAAACGAACCAAAAATTGAATCCGGGTTTACAACCCCCGAAAATTATTTTGAGGAATTTTCTGCGAAATTTTTACAACAATTACCAGAAAATGAACCAAAAGTAATTTCGATTTTTTCTATAACAAAAACTTGGATTTATGCAGCAGCAGCAGCTATAGTCTTAGCATTGACTATTCCAGTATACAATAATTATCATACAAAATCTAGCGAAATTGATACTATTACATTAGAAAATTATATAGCCTATCATTCTACCGTTTCTGATGCAGATTTAGTTAGTATTCTTGACGAAAAGGATATTCAAAAAATAAGTACTAACTTAAATATTGAAGATAAAAAGATTGAAGACGAACTTATCACAAACAAAAATTTAGAGCAATATATATTAAATTAAAATACAATGAAAATGAACAAACTATTAGTAATCATTATTTTATTGGTATCAATTCATTCTTTTGGACAAGCAAAGTTTGGCGAAAAAAGAGATCAAATAAAAGCCTTAAAAGTTGGTTTTATTACCAATGAGTTAGCCTTGACATCAGAAGAAGCAAGTCGGTTTTGGCCCATTTATAATGTTTTTGATGACAAACAATTTGAATTGAGACATCAAAAAATGAAATCAATTAAAGATAGATTAGAAGATGATTCTTTTGATAAAATGAATGAAAAAGAGGCTACAATATTACTTGCTCAAATGGAAAGTAATGAAGATGAACTATATATAACAAGGAAAAAATTTATTGCCAGTCTAAAAGGAATACTTCCTCCACTAAAAATTATAAAACTTAAAAAGGCTGAAGAAAACTTTAATAGAAAATTATTACAGCAATATCGCGATAAAGGGCCAAAGAAATAAATATTGAGAATATACCATAAAAAAACTCCATTAGAAATAATGGAGTTTTTTGTGGGCGATGAGGGGTTCGAACCCCCGACCCCCTCGGTGTAAACGAGGTGCTCTGAACCAGCTGAGCTAATCGCCCTTAACAGGAGTGCAAATATACACTTAGATATTGTAATTGCAAACAAAACTCAAAAATAAAATAATTAAATTCGAAAAGCAGGTATAATACCTAATTTAATAAGTAAATTAAGAGTTGTTTTTTTGTGTTGAAAAGGTATAACATTACATTTGTAAAAACAAAACGACATCAATGGCCAGATTTAAAGAAAATGATTTACCAAAATCAAAGGTTACAAAAAGCTCCCTAACTAAAGCAACACTCATTTTTAAATATGCAGGAGAACATCGTTGGAAATTTTATTTAGGATTGGTTTTTCTATTGTTTACGGGAGCTACAGCCTTGGCTTTCCCAAAATTAATGGGACTTTTAATTGACTGTGTGAAAGACAAAAGCTATGACAAAGCAAATAATATTGCATTGTTATTGATAGGAATATTATTTTTACAATCCTTTTCTTCTTTTTTCAGGCTTTCATTGTTTGTGAATTTTACCGAACATACATTGGCAAATCTTCGACTAGCCTTATACAGTAATCTTGTCAAATTACCCATGTCATTCTTTTCGCAAAAGCGTGTTGGGGAATTAAATAGCCGAATTAGTTCTGATATTACTCAAATTCAAGATACATTGACATCAACAATTGCTGAATTTTTAAGACAATTTATATTGATTATTGGTGGGGTAATTTTATTGGCAACGCAAAGTCTAAAACTGACTTTATTAATGTTGTCCGTAGTTCCACTTGTTGCAGTTGCGGCAGTAATTTTTGGTAGATTCATTCGAAAATATTCGAAAAAAGTTCAGGATCAAGTTGCCGAAAGTCAGGTAATTGTTGAAGAAACCATGCAAGGAATCAGTATCGTAAAGGCATTCGCCAATGAATGGTATGAAATTGCGCGCTATGATGGAAAAATAAAAGAAGTCGTAAAAATAGCTATCAAAGGTGGAAAATACAGAGGATATTTCGCTTCATTCATCATATTTTGTCTCTTTGGAGCCATTGTTGCCGTAGTTTGGTTTGGTGTTCGATTGAGCATTAGCGGCGAAATGAGCGTTGGACAATTAATCTCGTTTGTATTGTATTCGACTTTCGTTGGAGCTTCTTTTGGCGGAATTGCTGAGCTTTATGCCCAAATTCAAAAAGCTATTGGAGCAACCGAACGCGTTTTTGAATTATTGGAAGAAACTCCCGAAAAAATTAACTCCCAACAAAATTCGGCATCCATTCAAAAAATTAAAGGAAATGTAACTTTTAAAAACGTAGCTTTTAGTTATCCGTCAAGAAAAGAAATTAAGGTTTTAAAAGATGTGAACTTCACCGCTAATTTTGGTCAAAAAATAGCCATCGTAGGGCCAAGCGGCGTTGGAAAATCAACAATTGCTTCCTTATTATTACGTTTTTACGATATTGAAGGTGGAGAAATATTGATTGACGGAAAAAATATCTATGATTATGATCTCGAAAATCTTCGTGGAAATATGAGCATTGTTCCGCAAGACGTAATTTTATTTGGCGGAACCATAAAAGAAAATATAGCATACGGAAAACCAAATGCCTCCGAAGAAGAAATTGTTATTGCAGCAAAACAAGCCAATGCTTTGAATTTTATCGAAAGTTTCCCCGAAAAATTTGAAACTATTGTTGGCGAAAGAGGAATTAAACTTTCCGGCGGACAACGACAACGTATTGCAATTGCAAGAGCATTGCTTAAAAACCCAAGTATATTAATACTTGATGAAGCTACGTCATCATTAGACAGCGAAAGTGAAAAACTAGTTCAGGAAGCTTTAGAAATTTTGATGGAAGGAAGAACGAGCATTATTATTGCGCATCGACTTTCGACTATTCGCAGCGCTGATCAAATTTTGGTTCTTGATAAAGGTGTAATTGCCGAGCAAGGAACACATCAGGAATTGATAGTTTTAAAAAATGGAATTTATAAAAACTTGAGTAATTTACAGTTTAGCCATTCTTAATTTAAGAACGCTGATGACACGGATTCGCAAAAAGCGAAAAAACAGATAAAAACTGATTTTCTTTTTATTTCTGCAATCAAAATCAGTTTTCATCCGTGTCTTTACGAAGTAAATCCGCTTTATCCGTGTTCCATTTATGGTAACTACTTCTGTTTCCTCCTATTTCGTTCCGCTTTTATCATCGATAATTCACGACTAGTTTGTCCTGCTACAGAAGTATTTTCTTCGGCACGACGAATTAAGTACGGCATAACATCTTTTACAGGACCAAAAGGCAAATACTTGGCTACATTATAACCTTCTGCCGCTAAATTAAAACTAATATTATCACTCATTCCGTATAATTGCCCAAACCAAATTCTAGAATCATCTGATTTAATTCCTTTTTCTTCCATTAGATTCATCAAGAAATAAGTACTCAATTCGTTATGAGTCCCTGCGAAAACAGACATCTTATTATCTACCATATATTTCACGGCTGCATCATAATTTTCATCAGTAGCTTCTTTTGAATAACATATTGGCGATTGATAGCCCATTTCTATAGCGCGTTCATTTTCCTTTTCCATATAAGCACCACGAACTAATTTCATTCCAATATGAAAACCTTCGGTAGTTGCTCTTTCGTGCAGTTTTTTCAAATAATCCAATCGATCCCAGCGGTACATTTGCAACGTATTGAAAACAATAGGTTTCAATTTATTGTATTTTTGCATCATTGCTTCGACTAAATTATCGACGGCATCTTGCATCCAACTTTCTTCGCTATCAATCAAAAGTGCTACATCATTATCATAGGATGTTTTACAAACTTTATCAAATCTGTCCACTACTCTATTCCACTCTTCGGTTTCTGCAGCATTTAATTGTTGCCCTTCTCCAACTGCTTGGTATAAATCTATGCGTCCAAAACCTGATGGTTTAAAAACGGCAAAAGGAATTGCTTTTTTTTCTTTAGCAAAATCAATAAGCTTCAATGTTTTTTCTAAAACAGCGTCGAACTGTTCTTCCTCTTCTTTTCCTTCAACAGAATAATCCAAAACTGATGAAACTCCTTTGACATACATTTTATCAACAACACTAATACAATCCTCCTCATTTACACCCCCGCAAAAATGATCGAAAACAGTAGCTCGAATTAAACCCTCGACAGGTAAACTTGCTTTTAATGCAAAATTGGTGACAGCAGTTCCTATCCTAACAAGTGGTTGATTATCTATCAATTTAAATAGAAAATAAGCTCTATCTAGTTCGGTATCGCTTTTTAATAAGAAGGCAATTTGTGTGTTATTGAATATATTTTTCATTTTTTGTTATATTTTTACACAAATATAGGTAGAGTTTTGAATATTATTCAGCAAAAATTACCTTATTTTGCGCTTTCAATTAATCAAATAATATGCAATCCATTCAAGCCAATAATTATCTAGTTCATTTCAATGAAAAAGGATATAGCGCCTTAAACTCATTCATAAACGAAAGTAAATATTCGAACTTATTTGTTATCGTTGACAGCAATACAAATGAGTTTTGTTTGTCTAAATTTCTACCTTATTTAGCAACTAATCTTACTATTGAAATAGTCGAATTTGAAGCTGGTGAACCCAATAAAAATATCGAAACTTGTGTACAATTATGGAATGTATTAACAGAACTTGGCGCAGATAGAAAAAGTCTAGTAATCAATCTTGGTGGCGGTGTTGTCACTGATTTAGGTGGTTTTGTAGCATCAACATTCAAACGTGGAATTGATTTTATTCATATTCCTACCACTTTACTTTCTATGGTTGACGCCTCTGTAGGAGGAAAAACCGGTGTTGATTTAGGTAATTTAAAAAACCAAATTGGAGTTATCAATGTACCAAAAATGGTACTTATTGACACTCAATATTTAGAGACTTTATCCAAAAAAGAAATGCGTTCCGGTCTTGCCGAAATGCTCAAACACGGATTAATTTACGACAAAGAATATTGGGAAAAGTTCTTAGATTTAAAAGCTGTAGATTTTGCCGATTTTGATGAATTAATATACCGTTCTGTAAAAATAAAGAATGAAATAGTAATACAAGATCCAACCGAAAAGAATATTCGAAAAGCGTTGAACTTTGGTCACACTTTGGGTCACGCTATCGAAAGTTATTTCTTGGAAAATGAAGACAAAATAAGTTTGTTGCACGGAGAAGCAATTGCTATTGGAATGATCTTGGAAAGCTATATTTCTTTAGAAAAAGATTTGATTAACAAAGAGGAGTATAATCAAATTAAAAATGCAATAAAAGCCATTTACGATGATGTAGTTTTTGATAAAAATGACATCGAACCTATATTAGAATTGCTCATTCACGACAAAAAAAATGAGTACGGAAATATACAATTTGCGTTGATTGATGGCATTGGAAAAATAAAAATTAATCAATCTGTTGAAAATAAATTAATTATAAAAGCTTTCGAAGATTATAAATCTTAATTTTTTTAGCAAAAAGGATTGCTTTGCTCTATACTATTTTTTACATTTGCCTCAATGAAAAAAAATCAAAACAAGAGAATTTTTAAATCGATTAAAAACGAAATCAATACGTCTTTTTCAAGATTATTGAAACGTTTTTATACTATTAAAGATACCTTTAATTTTGACATTTTTCAATATTTGAAGGCTGAAAACGAAAAGCTTCAAATTATATACGCTAATATTAGGGTTTGAATTTTAGTTTGATTTATTTTACATTACAATAACATAAAATACTGAAAACTAAATGAATACAAAATATTTTGATTTAATAAATCAAACCTATTATTTTCCCCAAGAAGAGTTTACTTTAGATAAAGATAATCTTCAGTTTCATAATATTGATTTAATGAAACTTGTAGAGAAATACGGAACTCCGCTAAAATTCACGTATTTGCCACAAATTTCCAATAACATTAACAAAGCCAAAAACTGGTTTCGTAAATCAATGGAAAAGAACAAATATGAGGCAAAATATTACTATTGTTATTGCACCAAAAGTTCTCATTTTGAATACGTAATGAATGAAGCTTTTAAGAATAATATTCATATTGAAACTTCGTCTGCTTTTGACATTAATATTGTCGAAAATTTGATGGCTTCAGGCAAAATCAACAAAAGTACTTATGTGATTTGTAACGGTTTCAAAAGAGATCAATACATTGAAAACATTGCTCGAATTATCAATAACGGTCATAAAAATACCATTCCAATTATTGATAATTATGAAGAATTGGATCTTTTGCAAGAGAAAATCAAGCGAAAATTTAAAATAGGAATACGTATTGCCGCTGAGGAAGAACCCAAATTCGAATTCTATACTTCTCGTCTTGGCATTGGTTACAAAAATATAGTTCAGTTTTACAAAAAACAAATTCAAGACAATAAAAAGCTGGAACTCAAAATGTTACACTTTTTCATCAATACAGGTATCAATGATAATGCTTATTATTGGAACGAATTAGTAAAATGTATCAAAGTGTATGTTTCCTTAAAAAAAGAATGTCCAACACTTGATAGTTTAAATATAGGTGGTGGCTTTCCGATAAAAAATTCATTAGCGTTCGAATACGATTACCAATACATGATTGACGAAATTATCAATCAAATCAAGATTGCATGTGATGAAGCCGAAGTGGATGTTCCTAATATTTTTACTGAATTTGGATCCTATACTGTTGGCGAAAGCGGAGGTGCTATTTATCAAATTTTGTATCAAAAGCAACAAAATGATAGAGAAAAATGGAATATGATTGACTCTTCATTTATTACTACTTTACCAGATACTTGGGCGATAAATAAACGTTTTATCATGCTAGCTGTAAACCGCTGGAATGATACTTACGAAAGAGTTTTACTTGGCGGAATGACTTGTGATAGTGATGATTACTATAATTCTGAGCAAAATATGAATGCCATATATTTACCAAAATACAATAAGGAAAAACCACTTTATATTGGCTTTTTCAACACAGGAGCTTATCAAGAAACCATAGGTGGTTACGGTGGTTTACATCACTGCTTAATTCCAGAACCCAAACATATCTTAATTGATAAGGATGAAAACGGAATATTGGCAACCGAAATTTTCTCAGAGCAACAAACTGCTGAGGATGTTTTAAAAATATTAGGTTACGCAAAATAAATATATAATTAAATAATTAGTCTATTTGAAAATTTGTTAATTTTGAAATATGTTTTTCAGAATTTCAATTTTTTAAATTTTAAATTTTAAAAAATGAGTAAAGGACCAATAAGTCAGTTTATCGAAAAGCATTATTTGCATTTCAACTCTGCATCTTTAGTTGATGCTGCAAAAGCATACGAACAACAATTAGCCAATGGGGCAAAAATGATGGTAAGTATGGCTGGTGCAATGAGTACCGCCGAAATTGGGAAAATTTTTGCCGAAATAATTCGTCAAGATAAAGTTCAAATTATTTCTTGCACAGGAGCAAATCTTGAGGAAGACATAATGAATTTAGTAGCACATTCTCATTACGAAAGAGTGCCACATTATCGTGATTTGACACCAGAAGACGAATGGGCATTGTTAGAAAGAGGATTAAACCGTGTTACGGATACTTGTATCCCAGAACACGAAGCTTTCCGACGTTTGCAAAAACACATTTACAAAATTTGGAAAGATGCCGATGACAAAGGAGAACGCTATTTTCCACATGAATTTATGTATAAAATGTTACTTTCTGGAGTTCTTGAAGAATATTATGAAATTGACTTAAAAGACAGTTGGATGTACGCAGCTGCCGAGAAAAATTTACCTATTATTGTACCAGGATGGGAAGATAGCACCATGGGAAATATATTTGCCTCATATGTAATAAAAGGAGATTTGAAAGCTTCGACGATGAAATCCGGTATAGAATACATGGTTTATTTATCAGATTGGTATCCAAAAAACAGCCAAAATGGTGTTGGTTTTTTCCAAATTGGTGGCGGAATTGCAGGTGATTTTCCAATTTGCGTTGTTCCAATGTTATACCAAGATATGGAAATGCACGATATTCCTTTTTGGAGTTATTTTTGCCAAATCTCAGATTCAACGACTAGTTATGGTTCTTATTCTGGAGCTGTTCCAAATGAAAAAATCACTTGGGGAAAATTAGATATTAAAACCCCAAAATTTATTATCGAGTCGGATGCCACAATTGTTGCTCCGTTAATTTTTGCTTATTTGTTAGACCTATAGACTTTATTATATGAAAAGAGTAATTGTTGATTACGCAAAACTTACGCACGAAATTTTAAACCTTTTGGTCGAAAGATTTCCTGATGGCTATGATGATTCAAACATTATCCGTTTTAGAAATGCAAAAAACGAGTTGATTGAAGCTGTTGAAGTACGAACTGAAGACACCATTTATTTGGTAAAAGTAAGTACAAAACTTGCTGATCGAATCGAAAATTATGATGAAGATGACGAAATAGCTGATGAAATCGAACCAATCATACCAATAAAAGGTCTTGATGATGAAGATGACGAAGATGATGAAGATGAAAATGATAACTATGACAAACCCGAAACTGACGATGACGATGACGATTCTGATTTTGAAGAAAAAGATTTTGATGAAGAAGATGAAGATGAAGAAGATGAAGATCTTCCTAAGAAAAAGAAAAAATAATATTTCAATAAAAAAAGGAACTCAAATGAGTTCCTTTTTTTATTGAAATAAATTATAAATATCTTTCTCGAATTATTTTTAAATGATGATTTTGATGTCCTGAAATTAAAAATCCAATTGCGCGAACAGAAATCATATTTTCTGAAGAAGTTCCTAAATATAATAGCTGTTTCTCAGAAAAATTTTCAAACAATAGCAATGTCGATTTTCTAACTAATTGGAATTCTCCCAATAAACTTTCAAGTGTTCGACCATTTGCATTTGCATTTGGAACATAATCATTCTCTTCAAAACCTGCCAATGGCGTTTTATCTCCTCTCCCAATTCTCAATGCTCTATATGCAAAAATACGTTCGGCATCAATAAGGTGAAGTAAAATATCCTTGATTGTCCACTTCCCTTCCGCATAACGATATTCCAATTTTTCGTTTGGAATAGTCGAAATAAAAGAAACCATTTGGTTCAATCCTTTATCTAAACCTTCTATCAAACTTACTTCTTCCAATGCGCTTATATAAGTAGCATTGAAAGATGAGTATTCTGATCTTGATAATTCATTTGGTTTCATAAAATAGGAATTAAGCCGAGTTTCTACTAGCATTTGTATTTCCGAAAAGAGATCGAGTTACAATTTTCTCGTATGTTTTTATCAATTCTAAATCTGGATTTTTCTCCTTAATCAATTCGTTAATTCTTAACAAAGCATATTGTTGTATTGTCAACAACGGCAATACAATACGTTCTCTTACATCAATCGAAGCTTTGCCATCAGGATAATTTTCCATTAGCTCTTTATGGCCTGCAATTTTCAATAATAATCTTTTTGTTTCCAAAAATTCATCATAAATAATTTGCCAAAAAGCACCAAATTCAGGATCTTTTTTCATGTAAGCAGTCAAAGGGAAAAATGATTTCGCCAAGGACATCATACTGTTTTCTAATAATGTTTTAAAGAATAATGAGTTGTCATATAAGTCTTGAACTTTATTCCATTGGTCATTATCTTCAAAAGATTTCAACGCAGAACCTACCCCAAAAAATCCAGGTACATTTTGTTTTAATTGACTCCAAGAACCCACAAAAGGAATCGCTCTTAAATCAGCAAAATCCAAGCTCTCCGATTTGCTTCTTTTTGAAGGACGACTACCAATATTCGTTTTAGCATAATATTTTAAGGTACTCATTTGCTCCAAATAAGGAATAAATTTTGGATGATTCTTGAAACTTAAGTATTTTTCATATCCTAACTCTGCTAATTGATCTAAAATAGCAGTTTGATCTACAGTCAATTCATTTTTAGCTTTACTAAAAACCTGATTAGTAACACCCGCACTTAGTAAATTTTCTAAATTATGACGACAAGAATCTAAAGTTCCAAAATTAGAACTAATTGTTTGTCCTTGAACCGTTACTTGAATTTCGTTGTTTTCAATTTTTGGTCCCAAAGAAGCATAGAATTTATGCGTTTTTCCTCCACCACGAGCTGGAGGTCCACCACGACCATCAAAGAAAATAGCATGAATTCCGTATTTTCTAGACATTGTAGTAAGCTCTTTTTTAGCTTTATAAATACTCCAATTCGCCATCAAATAACCTCCGTCTTTTGTTCCGTCAGAGAAACCAAGCATTATTGTTTGCTTTTGATTCCTATTTTTCAAATGATTAGCATAAGCAGGATTAGTATAGAGTTTTTCCATAATAATATGTGCACTTTGCAAATCATCAACCGATTCGAACAAAGGAATAATATCAACCGACAAATGATCCCAGTTATTTAAATGAAAAAGAGCAAAAGTTTCCATAACATTTAGCGCACTTTCGTTGTTGCTAATGATATATCTATCAGCACCAGATTCTCCGTTTGATTCTTGAATTTTTTTAATAGCTTGTATCGATTCTAAAGTAGATTTTGTAATTTCATTATTAAATGCATTCGGATCAAGATTTCCTTTAACATTAGACAATACTTCGAATTTTTCATTTTCACTTAATTCATAGTAGTTTTCAGGAAAAACTGTTGAACCTGAATTCAAATAAAATTGAACCACATCATCAAAAACAGCATCATGTATTTTACTGTTTTGACGAATATCTAAAGATGCGAAATGAAAACCAAATAAGTTAACTTTTATCAATAGTGCATCTAATTCTTCTAAGTATAAAGACTGATGGCGTTCTATTATAATTGTTTTAATTTTATTTAACTGAGTTTTAAACTCTTCTAAAGTGATGAAAATATCACCTTTAGAATAAAAAACCGAACGATATAATTTTTGTTCAAGTTCAGAAACTAAAACATCTACTTCAAAGAAAGTAAGTTTACGTTTGAGGTTTCTCATTTCGATATAATAACATTTTAATATCGAAGTTCTTAGACGTTCCGCCACTTTTAGAGTGATTTCGGTAGTTACAAAAGGATTTCCATCACGATCTCCACCTGGCCAAAAACCAAGTTTAATCAATTGATTTTGAATAGATTCTCCATTAAATATATTCTTTTGAAGATAATGAACCATTTCTCCAGAAGTTTCATAAAACACATTTTCAAGATACCAAATCAAACTTACTGCTTCATCAAAAGGATTTGGTTTTTCGTTTTGGATAAAAGGAGTTTTCCCTAATTGAGCTAATAATTGTTTTATTTCGAGCAAGTTATTTTTACGAATTGCATCGGTCAAATCATTGATAATTCCCAAGACTGCTCCAGGGTAAAACTGTGTTGGATGTGCCGTTAATACTGTTCTAACATTGAAGTTTTCTAAGAAATCTATCAATTCCGCTTTTCTATTCTTGGCATCTGCTTTTTCTTTAATATCACGCAACGAACCTCTTCCTTCCATATTATTCACAACAGGGAAAGCAGCGTCCTCAATAGCATCAAAAAGAACTATTTGACGTTCAATATATTGTATAAAACGAAACATCAAATCAATTTTCTCTGTTTCAGAGGCGCTATGAAGATATTTTTGGGCAAAAAAATCAACTATTTCCTTAGGTGTTTCCTGTTTTTTGAAGCCAGTATCACATACATCAGTAAATAACGGAAGTAAAACCCCTGTATTATCTATAGAATCAAAAGGCAAAGTGATAAAAACACTATTGTAAATATGATATTTAGAGAGAACTTCTTGATTAAATCGTTCTATTTTTGGAAGCGTATACATATATCTTAATTAGTTATTGTTGGTAATAGTTAGAGCATAAAAAAACCCCAAGAATTCACTTGAGGTTAACTTATTAATATAGTTATCAAGTGATTACATGTTCTTAAAAATGGTATGCATCAATCGCTTTTTGTCATTAATACTTTCTTCTAATGAAATCATAGTTTCAGTTCTATAAACCCCCTCGATATCATCAATCATAAAAATCACATCTTTTGCATGCTTCGTATCTTTTGCTCTAATTTTGCAAAAAATATTAAACTTACCTGTAGTTACTGAAGCTACAGTCACAAATGGAATTTCGTTGATACGCTGCAAAACAAACTTTGTCTGCGATGTATTGTTTAGAAAAACACCCACATAAGCAATAAAAGAATAGCCTAATTTATCATAATCAAGAACCAATGATGAACCCATTATGATTCCTGCATCTTCCATCTTTTTTACTCTAACATGTACAGTTCCAGCAGATATTAATAGTTTTTTTGCAATATCCGTAAACGGAATTCTTGTATTATCTATCAACATATCTAAAATCTGGTGATCTACTTCATCTAAACGAAACTTACTCATAATTCTTAAATTAATATTATTAATTGTATTTATAAAAAATTAACATAAACAAAATAGAATTCGAAATTTACACTTTTACCGCACCATTAACAAACCTAATATTGCTATCTAAATAAAAATCAGCTTTTTGATCTAATTCAGGAACATTATTGCGATTATCGTGGTATAAAGCCCCATTCGCATTATATTCAATATGTCCGAAATAATCATCTAATTCACCTATTTTAACGATATATGCATTAAAATAAACATTATTATCAATTAACTCCTCTTTGTATTGTGCAGCAAAATTCGTGATTATTTCAATACCATCATAATTTATTTTGATATTTTTATATATAAAATCATAAAAAACAACATTATTTTGAGGAATACTCAAATATTTATCGATTTCATTGCTGACTATATCGTTTTCGCTTAATATCTCAAAACTCGAAACTAAACTGATAAATACATATTTTCGGGTTTCTTCTCTTTTATAATCATTAGGAAAATGTCCAGCTTCAAATAAAACCGTTGGAACTCCCATATATTGAAAAGTATCTCCAATACAATTTATATTAAATGAATCATCAAAACGCCCTACTTGACCCGGAAGATACTGCTGCAAAGTGTCATTTATTCCCGCAATTAAGTTAATTGCCTTTAAACGCGAAGCATTTATTTCTCTATCTTCATTATAAGAAGGAGCTAAAAAAGATAAAGTTGCTGGTTTTCCTGTATTAGCTACGCCAAAAATGGTACGCTGATCATGAAGATTATAACAAAAATCTGGTTTAAAACTCTCGAAAACCTCTCTCAAAACCCGACTTTCAGGTTGAGTAAGATCTTGAGAATCTCTATTTAAATCAATTTTATTAGCATTTGCACGTGTATAAAGTTTCGCTCCATCAGGATTTAACATCGGAATGCAGCAAAATGTAAATGTGTTAAGAAATTTATTTGCTAATTCCGAACTGCTATTTAACAGGTTTATAAAATCAAAAAGTCCTTTTGTGGTTGTGCTTTCATTTCCATGCATTTGCGACCAAAGCAAAATTTTCATTTTTCCTGTGCCAATTTGATACTTATATATAGGTTCATCAAAAACCGATTTTCCAATAATTTCAAGTTGATTATTGGTGTTATTTTTTTTCAATATAGGCTCAATTGATTCTAAAGTAATATAACGACCATATAATGATTGCTCCTTGTATTGATTGAATAATTGTTCTAAATTCATGACTTTAATTTTGATTTACAAAAGTAAACATCTTTATATTTACATTTGTAAACGATTGAAAAAGATTGTAATTTAATTATGTAAACAGTTTTCTACCGCTAAATGAATTCCGCTATCTATCTATTGTACACATTTGTTTATTAAAACATATTTAATATTTATACATTTATTTATCAGTTACTTATATGTATTCAATTAATGTTATTATTCCATTATTCTGAATGTATTTTAATGATTTACATCTGTAATTTTGGTACTTTCGTTCCGTTTAGTTACATTTGTAACTCTGTTATTAAAAACGTGAATTTACAATGGTAAACACTGACGATTTCATCAAAAGATTAGAAATTATATTGGATTATAATAGTCTAAATGCTTCTTCATTTGCCGATAAAATTGGTGTACAACGCTCTAGTTTGTCTCACCTACTTTCGGGTAGAAACAAGCCAAGCTTAGATTTTATTTTAAAAATTATAGAAGTTTTTCCCGATGTAGATTTGTATTGGATTTTAAATGGCAAAGGAACTTTTCCAAAATCTGAAAACAAAAGTGAAGCAATTATCACAACTCCTACTCCAACTTTAAATACTAAAATTACAGAAAACCAAATTGAAATACCGGCTGATTTATTTTCGGAGAAAATTGTAGAACTGAAAAATCGTGTTGGAGAAAAATTTACAAATACAATTCCAAATACACAAAACTCAGCTTCTAATAATAAGGAAGCTGAAATTGATCGAATTGTGATATTTTATAAAAACGGAACTTTTAAAACTTATTCTCCCGAATAATTATTTTTTGGAAAAAAAACTTTTTTCAGGAACTTTTCCGATAACGCCATCGAAATGTTTTAATAAATTTTTTAAGTCCTTTTCGTAATTTGTAGTAGGATAAAATTGTTTTCCCATATTGACTGTTTTTCTTCCAAAATCAAAAGCAACAGGAACGATTGGAATATTTGCTTTCAATGCAATATAATAAAATCCCGATTTTAGATCTACAACTTTTTTTCTAGTTCCTTCAGGAAAAATCGCAAGTCGGAACTCATCATGATTTTCGAAAATTTTTGCAATAGCATCTACTTTATTCAAACTTCCAGTTCTGTCTATTGGCGCCCCGCCCATCCAACGGAAATAATATCCGAACGGAAAACGAAACAATTCCTTTTTGCCAATATAATTCATTTCGATTCCCGTAATTCCTCTAGTGAATATTCCTAAATAGAAATCGTGCCAGCTAGTGTGCGGAATTACCATCAGAACACATTTCTTGACGCTTTCATCAATCGTGCCTTCGATTTTCCAACCCATTAATTTAAAGAAAATAAATTTATAGAGACTCCTTTTCATTTAGAAACAATTTTCAGTAAAATTAGTATTAATCTATTATTTTTGATGAAAATTATTTCAAATGTTCAAAAAACTGTTCAGTTATATTATTCCCCTCAATATTTACAAACAAAAATCTAAAATTAGCCAAACGCTCGAAGTGACTTGGACCAATGGTCAATTAGTTTTGGACAGTAATAATACCAATTATTCCTATGGAAGTTTACAACGTATTTTACGAAAAGGATTAAGGTCTATCGGTTTCGAAAAAATCCGGAATATGAAAAAAATTCTTGTTCTTGGAGTTGCTGGCGGAAGTGTTATAAAAACATTGGTCGATGAAATTAATTATACAGAAAAAATCATTGGTGTAGAAATTGACAAAGCCGTTATCGAAATTGCGAATGATTATTTTCAGCTTGATAAAATTCAAAACCTTGAAATTAATATTGACGATGCTCTTGAATTTGTACTTAAAACCGAAGATACATTCGATTTAATTATTATTGATATTTTTCAAGATACAAAAATGCCAGATTTCCTTTTTGAAAAGGTTTTTACGGATCGAATTTGCCATTTATTAAATGCAAAAGGTTTTATACTCTTCAATACAATGATAGTAAACAAAAATCAAAAACAACTCAATTTAAATTACATCGAAAGCTTTAATCCTAATACATATAGAGTTACAAAACTGAATAAAATGGAAGAAACTAACGAGTTAATAATCATTGAAAAAATATTGTAATATACTAATTTTCAATTAAATAACTAATTTTATTTTTTGGAAGTAAAGGTTAAATTACAGCATTTTTCTTGCTTTTTCTAAGTCTTCTTTGGTATCAATACCTATACTTTTTTCGGCAGTTTCGACCATTTTTATACGTTTTCCAAATTCTAAATAGCGTAATTGTTCCAGTTTTTCGGAAGCTTCCAAAGATTTCATTGGCAAACTGTAAAAATCTAAAAGCGCCTGTTTTCTAAAAGCATAAATCCCGATGTGTTGCATATAGCGAACACCTACATTTTTCTCTCTAGGATACGGAATCACGGAACGTGAAAAATACAAGGCAAAACCGTTTTGATCCACCACCACTTTTACATTATTGGGATTATTGATTTCGTCTTCGTCTGTGATTTCACACATTAAAGAAGCTAAATCTACTTTATCCACTTTGTCTTTCCGAGATTTCGAGGAATCAAAGACTTCAATAAGTTTTTCAAGAGCTGTCGTATTAATAAAAGGTTCATCACCTTGAACATTTACAACAATATCTACATCAAGATTTTCAATGGCTTCGGCAATTCTATCGCTTCCTGATTCGTGTTCCTTGATGCTCTTGATGGCTTTGCCTCCATTAGAAACTATTTCGTCATAAATTAAATCCGAATCGGTAACCACAAAAACAGCATCAAAAAGATTAGACTTTTTGGCGGCTTCGTAAGTTCTTAAAATCACGGTTTTTCCTCCCAAATCCTGCATCAGTTTGGCAGGAAATCGTGTGGAAGCATAACGTGCGGGAATGACTGCTATTATTTTCATTTTTATATTTAAAATTATTCAATAAGCCAAACAATACTTTCTTTCTTTGCTTCATAACTATGAAAAAAAAGAAAATATGGTTTGTATATTTGATGATTCAATGCAATTTCAATCACAACATTATCATTTTTCCTAATTATTGTTTCACAGTTAATATCCAATTCAACTTGAATTTTAGAATTATTAAGATCAACTAAAGAAAATAAAGTTGCAATTTCTGTTTTCATCTTTGGATTTTTTCCACTAAATTTAAAATAAACTTGAATTTTATCTTGATCAAACTGAACTAAAATATTTTCAAAAGAAATGGTAGCTGTTTCAACATTCACAAATCCTTGTTTAATTTCATTATTATTCAACAGTAAATTTGTTAAGACAAAAACATCTGAAAAAGGGTTTAGCTCATAAAATCTATTATTCTCATTTATTTTAGATTGCATTTCATTATTTAACAACAGATTATTAAAAATAGCTTGATTTGCAAGTTTAAAAAATGATATTATTTGAGAATTTCCTTTTTTTAATAGTGCATATAAATGAAATCCTTTTATAAATCCATTAGATTGATTTTTTTTAAATTCTAAATTGAAATAACCTTTATCATCAAAGAATTTAATGATTTCTCTAGAATTATAAAATTCTTGATTATTCATTTCGAAATGTAATAAAAGCCAATGCTCAAATGCTATTGAAGTATAAGCTACTTTATATTTTTTCCAATTTTTGTCAAAATATTTTTCTTCGAAAACATCTTCTCCTCTAGCATTTTTACTCAAGAAATTTTCATCCTCATCATAAAAAAAGGCTTTAGAATCTCCATCATACAATAATTCAAAATGATTTGATTTATTTGTGTTTTCAATTATGGAATCTAAAAATATTTTTTCTGCATCTGTTAGTAAAATATTTTGGAAAAGAAAAATTTCATAATCTAACTTATTTAAAAAATATCTTATTCGTTCATTTTCACCTTTTTTTTCCTCGATATCTCTAACATTCATTCGAAATATTTGAAGTTCCTCCAATCTTTCATATATCTCTGATGTTATATGTGGTTTGATTTTAAAAAGACTATTTTGATCTAATTTAAATGAATTTTCTTCATCATTATCAGTAACAATCCAAATTTCATCATAATCTTCATCTTGATACTTTTTTTTCATTGCTTCATAAAGCAATCCTTTCACTGATGATCCTTTGTAATTTTGATTATTGTCTTCTTTTTTTTCTGGCAAAACAATAATGTGAAAATTATTTTTTTGGCGGATATTATAGAAAGAACATAATCCTTCAAAATAGCTATACTCTGTGGAGCCTTCACAAACAATTAATATTCTTTTATTAAAATCATTATCTAAAGGAATTTTATTTTTTGTTTTAGTTGATTTTGAAATAATTGGATCTTTCAGATTTAACCCAATTTTTGATTCACGACTATTTTTTTTATTCGGTTTGCTCATCTTGAATAAATTGGCTTATAAGATTTTCTAAATAAGGTTTTGTAATATGAGGTAAACCTCCTAATCGACCTGATTCATAAAAATCTGCTAATCTATTATCAATTTTCCTTAATCCCGTAAATTCTGCGAAAGAATACATATTTGAAGCTCCAAATTCATTTTTTTCAATAGCATATATTTGATCTCTTTCATATAAATTCCTGTCTAGTAATGATATGTCATGAGTTGTGATAATTAACTGGGCATTATTCGGATTTGTAATTGGATTATTGAATAATTCAATTAACCAAGAAGTAATTTCAGTATGTAAACTTGTATTCATTTCATCAATTAATAAAACCCGTCCGTTTGATAAGGCATCCAAAATTACAGGTGAGATTCCTATAAGTTTTCGTGTACCTGTTGATTGCTCTTTAAGTGATATAGTCTCTGTTCCTATTTCTGAATTACCATCAAAAAGTTTATGTTTAGTCCTTAAATCATATTTTATTTGTTCAAACAACTTATCCTTAATCTCTTGTGAAATATCATCAGGGAAATTAATTTTTGAAATATCTACCATATTTGTTTCAATCCCTAAAATACCTGAATTTGTTTCTTGTAAAATGCTTTCAACAAGTTTAGGGATTTTACTGTCTGGATTATCAATTATAAATTCACCATATTTTCTAGTTAAAAAATTTGTATATTCTGTTTCAGTAAAAGTTAAAGAAATCATTTGATTAGAAAAAAAAGAATAAACATCTTTTAATTCAGAATTTCCTGCAATATCACCTCTTGAAAGAAATAATTGATTAGGCTCAAAATTCACACTTTCTTTTGCTCCTTTCAAAGCAATAAATTTAATTATCTGCTGATTTCTTTCAAACAATGTATTAAGAGTAATTTTTCCTGTATTAGTTATATTGTAACTATATAAATATTCTTTTATAATAGATTTTTCACCAAAAGTCACTTGATAATTATATCTTTTTTGATTAGGAGCTATAAAATCTAATTCAAAAGTACTAGGCTGGTCTTTTGTTTGCTTATCAAAATGAAAATATTCATTTGCATGTAATTTTTGATCGGAATTAAAATTTCCTGATTTTAAAACAAGCCATTCCAAAGCCTGAAAAACTTTTATAAAATTACTTTTTCCTGAATTATTTGGTCCATATAAAACAGCTGAAGATAAAACTTGTACTTTAGGATAATTTACAGGCTGTAAAACTTTCACTTCTCGATCTCTTATCTTACCAAATGGCAATAATGAAAAAGTCTGTCTTTCTCTAAATGATCTAAAATTTGTTATTGAAATCTCTATTAACATAATGTATAAGATTAATATTTGCAATTATTAAACAAATATACATCTAAAACTTAAGACAAATAGTAGTTGAAATAAAAAAAATAACTTTTATTAAAATAATTCAAAAATAAAACCTATTTCTTTAATCGTTATTTAATGTATATTTTAATATAAAACAATTACATAATCTTCACCGAAGTCGTACTCAACGAACCCGCCACTAATTTGTCATTAAACAAACTCAGCTATAAAACAAAACCCCACTAAATTTTAAAGTGAGGTTCAATTTTAAATTTCTAAATCCGTATAATGTCCTTTCAAACTATGTATTAATAAAATACCTTCGTCAGGAATTTCATAAACAATACGATGTTCTTCGTTAATTTTTCTAGACCAAGTTCCTTGCAAATTATATTTTAATGCCTCGGGTTTTCCAATACCTTCAAATGGATTTTTCATTATGTCTTCAACCAGAAGCTGAATCTTTTTTTGAATGGCTTTATTTCCTGATTTTTTCCAAAACCCCAAATGCTCTAATGCTTTTTTGGTTAGTTTTACTTCCATAAATCCTTGGTAGAAATAGTAGTACACTCACCGCGTTTATATTCGGCTCTACCTTCTTGAACTGAATTTACAAAATCAGGATTATAAGGACTATCTCCTTCATTTATGGTCACATTTCTAACCCCTTTTAGATGCTCCAAAAGTGTTTTGACAAACGAAATGTGTTTTTCATCAACTTCAATAGTTATTGTACTCATAATGACTTTTATTTTTACAAATATAACAAAAACATTTTTCTTAAATAACTTCTCTACACAATCTTCACCGAAGTCATACTCAACGAACCCGCCACTAATTTGTCATTAAACAAAGTCAGTTCTTCGGTTTTGTCTTTCAGTCCCAAGGTGTAAATCAAAGGTAAATAATGGTCTGGCGTAGGAATCGCAATTTGTAACGCCTTGCTTTGTTTTTCGTAATCAATAAGCGGTTGAAAATTGCCATCTAACAAATAATTGTTAACGGTTTCTCGGGCTTCAATCGCCCAATCGTAACCGTAATTGTCTTTGTCAAAATTAGGAAAATCGACCAATCGCAAGTTATGAACGATATTCCCACTGCCAATTATCAAGATTCCTTTTTGGCGTAAATCGCTTAATTTATTGGCCAATTCAAAATGATATTGTGGCGGTTTGGTATAATCAATACTCAACTGAATCACGGGAACATTAGCCTCAGGATACAAATGCTTGACCACGCTCCAAGTGCCGTGATCCAACCCCCAATGTTCGTCCAATTCTACTTCAATTGGTTTTAACAAATGTTTGGTTTCAATAGCTAATTCTGGACTTCCTTTCGCAGGATATTGCACCTCGAACAATTCTTGCGGAAAACCTCCAAAATCGTGAATCGTTCTGGGCATTTCCATAGCGGTAACCTTGGTTCCATTGGTAAACCAATGTGCCGAAATACACAAAATGGCGTTGGGTTTTGGTAAAGATTTTGCCATGTTTCGAAAGCCAGTTACAAACTGATTTTCCTCAATAGCATTCATCGGGCTTCCGTGTCCTAGGAATAATACTGGCATTTTTTCGGTGTTCGAAAAAGAGCTTGAAATTTTATGTAAATCGTTTAATGTGTTCATTTAATACTTTAATTAAAAATTAATTATCCGTACGCTCTATCAAATCCCAAAGGTTTCCATAAATATCTGCAAAAACAGCTATTTTTCCATACACCTCGGTTATTGGTTCTCTAATAATTTCAACTTGATTATCCAATAAATTTTGATAATCAATTTCAAAGTTATCTGTATTTAAAAACAGAAAAACACGCCCACCGGCTTGATTTCCAACTCTATCTAACTGTTCTTTATTTACTGCTTTTGCCAATAACAAACTAAATCCCTGAGCGCCTTTTGGCGCAACTAAGACCCAACGCTTTGTCTCATTTAAAACTGTATCTTCAATTAAATCAAAATGCAATTTTTGAGTATAAAAAGCAATGGCTTCATCATAATCCGCAACAACCAAAGCTATATGAGCTATTCTCTGTTTCATTTTCTAACATTTACTCCACAAAATTATCGTCCTTAAAACCTATCAAATATAACTTATTTTTGGCTCTCGTCATTGCCGTGTACAACCAGCGAATATAATCTCTGTTAATTCCATCAGGTAAATAAGGCTGCTCGATAAACACTGTATTCCACTGCCCTCCTTGTGATTTATGGCAGGTTATTGCATACGAAAACTTGACTTGTAAACCATTGAAATATTCGTTGGCTTTGACTTTCTGGAATTGCTTAAATTTGGTCTCGCCTTCATAATCTTTCAAAACTTCCTGATACAACCTATTCGATTCTTCGTAAGTCAAAGATGGCGATTCGCTTTTTATGGTGTCTAATAATAGAACTGTTTCAAATGGTTTTTGGTTTGGATAATCGACCATTCGTATTTTTACTTTGGCAAAATTAAAACCGTATAATTCTTTGATATTGAAGATTTCCAAAACTTCAATAATATCGCCATTGGCAATAAAACCAGCTTCATCGGAATCTTTTAACCAAAAATAATTATTCTTTACAACCATCAGAAAATCTCCTGTCGACAATTCGTTTTCCTTGTCTAAAATCTTCGAGCGAATTTGCTCATTATATTGATTGGCACGTTTATTCGATCGAACGATGAAAGCCGTGTCTTCGATACTGTAATTACTGTAAGAAGAATTGATGGCATCTTGAATATCGTAACCATCAGTCAAACGCACAATATCTTTGAATTTCTTGAGGTCAAATTTGAATTCGTCAATAAAAGAGTCCTTCAACAACTCTCGAAGTTCCGTGGCATTATACAATATTCCAGAGTTTTCTTCCTGACGCATTACTTCATCCAACTCGATATGTTCTACTTCTTTATTATAATTTAATCCCAAAGTATGAATGTCTAAAGCGGGACTAATATCTAAATTCACTGGCGGTAATTGTGCGGTATCTCCGAGTAAAATCATTTTACAATTCGTTCCCGAATACACATAAGAAATCAAATCGTCAAGCAAAGAACCGTTTTCGTATAACTTAGAATCGGAATTCGTGTCTGAAATCATAGAAGCTTCATCAACTATAAAAATCGTGTTGGTATGCTTGTTTTGCTGCAAAGTAAACGAAACTCCACCTCCAGAAGATTTCTTGGGAAAATAAATTTTCTTATGAATGGTAAAAGCGGGTTTATTCGAATAATTAGCAATTACTTTGGCGGCGCGACCTGTTGGCGCCAGCAAAACATACTTTTTGTTGATGTCGAGTAAATTGTTGACGATAGTCGAAATCACGGTTGTTTTCCCCGTTCCAGCGTACCCTTTCAAGACAAAAATTGTGTTGTTGTCATTTTCAGTCAAGAAAATAGCAATTTTCTGAAAAAATATATCCTGCTTATACGTTGGTGTAAACGGGAATTTTTTCTTTAAAAGGCTATAAAACAAGGAGGAAGTCATTCGAGGATGGTTAGTGTAAATGAACTTCAAATATAAGGATGAAATTTTGAAGCAAAGACATAAAATAGCATTAGAATAAAAAAAAATTGTAAGTTTGCAACTATGTCGATTAACACTACCATTACCGATAAAAAATACAAAAAACTCTCGCTTCAAGTTTCCTTGACTGGATTGTCGTTTTGTGTTTTTGATACTTTAAATCACGTGATACTTTCTGTAAAAGAAGTTCAATTTGATCGATTTCACAAAGCCACAAAAATCGAAGAATTATTTGCCGATGCTTTCAATGACAATCCGGAATTAAAGGATTCTTATGACGAAATATTGGTTATTCATAACAATAATCTTTCAACATTTGTACCGGAACCTCTTTTTGACGAGCACTTTTTAGGAAGTTATTTGCAATACAATACGAAGGTTTTCGATACCGATTTTTTTGCTTTCGATGAAATTTCAAATTACCAAATGAATGCGGTTTACATTCCGTATGTGAATATCAATAATTTTTTTATTGACCAATTTGGCTCTTTCGATTACAAGCATGCCAATAGCATTTTGGTGACAAAAATTTTGGATGCATCCAAAAACAATGATGACAAAAAGATGATTGTGAATTTCAATATCGGTCATTTTGAGGTTATTGTTGTTCAAAACCAAAAATTACATTTATTCAATTCTTTCGATTATCAAACGCCGGAAGACTTTCTTTACTATTTGCTTTTTACTGCCGAACAATTGAATATGAATCCCGAAAACTTCAAATTAGAATTGCTGGGAACCATTGACGAGGAAGATGATTTCTATAAAATAGCTTTCAAATACATTCGAAATGTAGCTTTTTATGATGTTTCCGATTTGCAAAAAAACAATACTTTTTCAACTGCCCAAAATCAGAAACATTTTATATTATTCCAATCGTGAGAATCATTTCAGGTAAATACAAAGGAAGACGCATTTTTCCGCCAAAAGGACTTCCAGTTCGCCCCACAACCGATATGTCAAAAGAAGCATTATTCAATGTTTTGAACAATCATTTCAGTTTTGAAGGCTTGAAAATACTGGATTTATTCGCAGGAACCGGAAATATAAGTTTCGAATTTGCCTCTCGTGGCAGCACACCAATTACCTCTGTCGATGGAGATTTTGGTTGCGTAAAATTCATCAAGCAAGTCGCTGCCGAATACGATTTTAATATTGCTGCCACAAAAAGTGATGTTTTTAAATTTTTGGAAAGAAATAATGCGACTTACGATATTATTTTTGCCGATCCTCCTTATGCTTTAGACCAAAAAACTTTTGAAAAAGTGGTGTTGCTAGTTTTCGAAAAAAACACGCTTCAAGAAGATGGAATGATGATTATCGAGCATTCTAAATACACGAAACTCGACCATTTAATTCACTTCTCCTTCAAGAAAAGTTACGGCGGTTCTATCTTTAGTTTCTTCGAAATAGGAAAATCAACTGATGAAGAAATAGAAGGCGAAGATTTGTTTAAAGATTCCGAAGAGGAATAATTAAATAAAATTAGCTTTTAGTTTTACCAATATTTCTACTGTAAGAGGTTTTGGGAAATAATCGAGAACATGAAGATTATTTTTAGCTCTTGCCTCATCATCAGGATTAATAGACGAGCTGACAATGAACAAATTGGTGTTAAAATTAAGCGTTGGTTTAATTTCCTCGAAAATTTCTAAAAAATTCCATCCATCCATAATTGGCATATTTAGATCCAGAAAAATTAACACTAAAGAATTGCTATCATTTATAGTTTCATTTAGTGCTAATAATTTATCAATACCTTCTTTACCATTATTTCCAACTTCAATAGGAGAATCAATTTCGGATTTTGAAATTATTTTTTTATGCAGATAATTAGTCGTAAAATCATCATCTATCAATAAAATCGTATCTAACTTAAGCATTATTATATTTTTTTTGAAATTGTAAAACTAAATGTACTTCCGGAACCTAATTTAGATTTTACAGAAATTTCCCCGTTATGTATATCAACTATTTTTTTGCAATGAGCTAATCCAATTCCGTAGCCTTTATAAAGAGAATCGTTATTGAGTCTTTTGAAGATAATAAATACCTGATCAATGTACTTTTCATCAATTCCTATTCCGTTATCTTTAACTGAAAATTTCCATTCATTTTCTGTTTCTGAGCACTTAATTTTAATTTTAGGTTTATTATTTTCCTTATTAAACTTAATCCCGTTGCTTATTAGGTTTTGAAATAATAATCGAATATAGGTTTCATATCCTCTAATTTTAGGTAAATTTTCGACTTTAATCTCAGCTTTATATTCGTTAATTTTCACTGATAAATCGGTCAAAACATCACTAATAACTTGATTACAATCAATTTCTTTAACATCATCTCGCTTACCAATCCTTGCATATTCCATCAAACCTGTAACCAATGCTCGCATTCTAATGGCGGACTTATTGATAAATTCAATATATAATTTAGCTTCATCGTTTAAACCCTCTGAATATTCCTCCAATAAAAGTTCACTAAAACTCATCAAAGTCAAGAGTGGTTCCTGAAGATCATGCGATGTTATATAGGTGAATTGTTCTAATTCTGAATTTTGGTTTTTGAGCGTTCTATTTTGCAATGCAACTTGTTCTTGTTTCTCTTTTCTTGATGTAATATCTCTAATAAAAGTGCAGAAAGTTATAATACCGTTAGCCTCTTTTAAGGGCAAAATACTAATATCTATAGGGAATTCTCCATTGTTTTTATGAATCCCTATATTTTCGATAATCTCATCCAAAAGAAAACTTTTATTTCCATTAACAAAATCTTTAAAATGCTGATAATAAATACTTCCAATTCTTTTGGGAAGAATAATATCGAAAATATTTTCGCCTATAACTTCTTCCGATTTCCAACCAAAAAATAGATCTGCTTTCGGGTTCCAAAAGGTGATTTTACCTTCAGAATCAAATTTTATTATGGCATCATACGAAGACTTTAATATCAGTTTATATCTATTTTCATTAGAAATCACCGTATTTTGAATTCTTTTAAGTTCTGAAACATCTATGCCATAACCTATCACATAATAAAATATATCATCAATAAAAACAGGATAAAACCGGCGCATTACACATATATCCTTACCGTCACGATGATATTCATCTACCCATTCTACTTGTTGTTTTGTTTGAAAGGCTTGATTAAAAAGATCACGTCTTCCTTGAGCCAAAGAATTATCTAAACCTTTATATTCGCAATAATCAAAATCGCTTTTACCAATCATCCATTTTCTGGTTTTAACATCACGAATACCATTAGGATTTACATACAAATAATTATGATTTTTATCGAAAACCGCAATATCAGCTGGGATATTGTCTAATATAATTTCATTAAATTTTTGTTTCTCTATTATAAGTTGGTTCGAATGGGATTCTTCAATTATATATAAAATTCCAAATAAAGAACCGTCATCTATAGATGCGTATCTAAGTAAAACATCATTTTTTCTACCTTTTTTATCCGTAAAAAAAGTTTTAATATTTTCTCCTTCTTGCTTAATACACAAACTAATTTCAGGATAATAAATTGCTATTGATTGATTCTTAATTTCTGTCAATGAGACATCTAACATAACTAATCCCAAAGAATTAACATGTAAAATAGAGTATTCACGATCAATAAAAAAAGAGGCTAACGGAAAACTATCAATTAGTTTATGATAAATATTTAACATGATATTTTTCAATATTTGGGGTAAACAAATATAATATTTTAAAACAAATAAATTATTATATAATTAACAAATAAATATAATAAATCTATTAAAATCAAACGTTTAATATTAATTTAGTGGTGATAATTTAAAAAAAAATCCCATTGTTCAAATAATTAATAAACTCAAAAATAAAAATATCCTATTAAAAACTAATCAAGAATAAACAAAACATAACGTTTTGTTAAAAAACAAGAATTAAAAAAAGCAGACCTATAAGCCGGGTTCTGTCTACGCCAGAGCGCAGCCTTATCATTTATCTAGGCATGCAATTGCTCACATGCTCCATCTTTCTACCCTTCGACAACGGGCGAGAACCCTTAAATGCCGATATACTTGAAATTTCACCGCATAGAGTTTACCTGGTTTCACTACAGCATTACCTGTACATACTTTCTGTTGCACTTGTCCTAATTTCGATAAATCGAAACCGACGGGTGTTACCCGCTATGCTTCTCTGTGGTGTCCGGACTTTCCTCCACAATAAATCGTGGCGATAAGGCGGCCTGCGGTGCAAAGAAACAATTTTAAATTTTAAATTATTATTTAGAGTACTATTAAATTTAAAATTCAAAATTTAGAATTTAGAATATTAAAAACTATATTTGCTTTCGAATAAAATTCTATGGAACAATTTGTAGTATCGGCACGTAAATATCGTCCTCAAACATTTAATGATGTTGTGGGACAAAAAGCCATTACTAATACTTTGTTGCACGCCATAGAAAGCAATCACCTTGCCTCTGCCCTATTATTTACTGGTCCTCGTGGTGTTGGAAAAACAACTTGCGCAAGAATTCTTGCCCGAAAAATCAATCAACCTGGTTATGATGACCCGAATGAAGATTTTGCTTTCAATGTTTTCGAATTAGATGCTGCTTCAAACAATTCAGTCGATGATATCAGGAACTTGATTGACCAAGTTAGGATTCCGCCACAAACCGGAAAATACAAGGTTTATATTATTGATGAGGTTCATATGTTGTCTTCGGCAGCTTTTAATGCTTTCTTGAAAACATTGGAAGAACCGCCAAAACACGCCATTTTTATTTTGGCTACGACCGAAAAACACAAAATTATTCCGACGATACTTTCTCGTTGTCAGATATTTGATTTCAAAAGAATTACTGTAAAAGATGCCAAAGAACATCTTGCCGAAGTTGCTGCAAGCCAAGGTGTAATTTGCGAAGATGATGCTTTACATATTATTGCTCAAAAGGCAGATGGCGCCATGCGTGATGCCTTGTCAATTTTTGACCGAGTGGTTTCTTATTGCGGTACTAATTTAACGCGTCAGGCTGTTACCGAAAACCTAAATGTGCTTGATTATGAAACCTATATTACCGTAACCGATTTGATTCTCGAAAACAAAATTCCGGAATTACTCCTTACTTTTAACGATATTCTTGCCAAAGGATTTGATGCACATCATTTTGTTTCGGGTTTAGCAACACATTTTAGAGATTTATTAGTTTCGAAAACACCATCTACTCTATCTTTATTGGAAGTCGGGGAACAAGCCCAAAAATTATACGGAATTCAAGCCCAAAAAGCATCACAAGATTTCTTATTGAAAGGAATCGAAATTGCCAATGATTGTGATTTAAAATATAAAGTGAGTCAAAACCAGCGATTGCTCGTTGAACTTTGCTTGATGCAACTTGCCTCCATCACCTATGATGGAGAAAAAAAAAAGTTGACAAATTTATAATTCCACCTACTTATTTCAGAAAACAAAATTATTCTATAGTTGAAGACAAACAGATAGCAGCACGCAACACGCAGGTTGCAGAAATTAGTTTGCAAAAAGCAGAAGTTGAAAAACCCAAAGTTGATTCTGTAATTACACCTTCTACTTCGACAGAACCCAAATTTTCGGCCTTGTCTATTTCGAGTATTCGTGCCAAAAGAGAGTTGCTGGAAAGTAATAAATCATTGGTAAAAGAAACCGTTCATCTTCCTACAGAAGATTTTACCGAAACCGAAATGTTGTTGCAATGGAGCAAATATGCACAACGATTAAGTGACAAAGGTCATAAAATCATGGAATCGCTTTTGTTGATAAGCGACCCAAAATTAGAAGGAACAACCATAATTCACGAATTGCCAAATGATGGTTCGAAAATAGATTTTGAAACCGAAAAATATGAACTTTTAGGTTATTTGAGAGGAAAACTACACAATCACGACATAATGATTGAAGTCATTGTAAACGAACAAGTTGAAAATAAATTTGCTTTTACAGCTTTGGATAAATACAATAGATTGAACGAAATAAACCCCAATTTAGAGTTGTTAAAAAAGACTTTTGATTTGGATATTTAGAGTAAATAAATACTGCAAATTCACAAATTAAACATTCATATTGAAGTCTTAAATTTGCTAATTTGCGGTTAATTTATTTCTGTATTAAAAGAACAATCTATATTTTCCCGTAAAACATTGCTTTTACAATTCCATCCGATAATCCTATTTTTGGTACATAAATATTTCTGGCTCCACTCCATTTCATTGCGTTTAGATAAATTTGTGTTGCCGGAATAATAACATCGGCACGATCGGGATTTAAACCTAATTCGGAAATTCTTTGATCATAAGTAAGGGAACTTAACAAAGAATATTGCGAATTCAAATAAATGAATGACAAGGGTTTATCTTGTGTTTTTCCTGATATTTTAAATAATTTATTAATGTTTCCGCCAGAACCTATGAGCGTAACTTCATCATAATCTTGAGTATTTTTTTTAATCCAATTTTCCATTTCTTGCCAAACTATTTCACTTACCATTCCGTTTAATAAACGAACAGTTCCTGCTTTGAATGATTTTGAAATGACAATTTTTCCGTCAGAAAAAAGAGAGAATTCGGTACTTCCACCACCAACATCTACATAAAGATAAGTTTTATCAGTTTTTAAAAGATGATGCAAATCGGTTGAAGCTATTATAGCCGCTTCTTTTTTTCCGTCAATAATTTCGATATTTATATTGGCTTTTTCTTTAATAATTTCTACTACCTCTTTACCATTATAAGCTTCGCGCATCGCCGAAGTGGCAAAAGCCATGTATTTCTCGACTTTATGTACTTTCATCAAAAGACTGAATGCTTTCATAGCATCGGTCATCCGTTCGATACTTTCTTCTGAAATTTCACCTACGGTAAACGAATCTTGTCCCAAACGAATTGGAACACGAACAAGTGAGTTTTTATTAAATTGTGGTTCTTTATCATCTTGCTCAACGATATTTGTAATCAGTAAACGCATGGCGTTTGAACCAATATCGATTGCTGCATATTTTTTTATTCTAATCATCTTATATTGATTTGTTTGACTTTTTATTTACCTAATTTATTATTTTTTGCAATCGAATGAACGATTAATAAACAAACGGCTAAACAATTTCGTCAAAATCTTCTGCTTTATTTTGGTAATATTTATAAGCTTCTATTTGTGCTCGAAAAACAGGTTCTTCCTCTCTGGTTTTATATTTATTATCTAAATTTTCGGAATGTATTCTAGCTTTTACATTTCCTTTCCAGCCCAAATTAAAATTATCGATTAATTCATTTTTAATTTCTTGGTCATAAATTGGGCAAGTAACTTCGACTCTTCCATCGAGATTTCGCGTCATGAAATCGGCTGAAGAAATATAAACTTCTGGATTTCCAGCATTAGCAAATATATATATTCTTGAATGTTCTAAGTAATTATCGACAATACTTATGGCTTCAATGTTTTCGCTCATACCTATAATTCCTGGAATCAAAGAACATATTCCTCTAACTTCGAGTTGTATTTTTACTCCTGCATTACTGGCGTCATATAACTTATCGATCATTTCAAAATCGGACAAACTATTCATTTTTAATTTTATGAATGCTTCTTTACCTTCTAATGAATTGGTTATTTCACGATCGATTAATTTATGAAATCGGGATCGTGTATAATGAGGTGAAACGATTAGATGTTTGTATCTGTAAACTCGATAATTGATTTCGAAAAATTCGAAAATTTTTGAAATGTCTTTAAGAATTCGTTGATGACTCGTAAAAAGGGTTACATCGGTGTATACTTTTGCAGTCATTTCATTAAAATTTCCTGTCGAAATAAAGCCATAACGTTTAGGTTTACCTTTTTCAATTCTTTCGATAACGCATACTTTGCTATGGACTTTAAGTCCTTTTATTCCAAAAATAAGTTCAATTCCTTCGGTTTGCATTTGTTCTGCATACGAAATATTTGAAGCCTCATCAAAACGTGCTTGTAATTCGATTTGGACAATAACTTTTTTTCCGTTTTTAGCTGCGTTAATTAACGAGCTTATAATTTGAGAATTTTTGGCCAAACGATACAAAGTAATTTTGATAGAAGTTACCTTTGGATCTAGGGCTGCTTCACGCAAAAACTTGGTGAGGTATGAAAAAGATTGGTAAGGTGCGTTTAGTAAATAATCTTTTTTGCTAATTTTTTCTAAAATGCTTCCTTCGAGATTTAAACCTGTGACTGGCAACGGAACATTTGTTTTGTACAATAAATCGAATCTACCAAGATCTGGGAAATTCATATAATCTCTTCTATTATGGTATCTGCCGCCTGGAATAATACTATCGTTAGATACAATTTTCATTTTATCCAAGAAAAACTTGAGGGTGTCTTTTTCTATTAATTCATCATATATAAAACGAACAGGATCCCCTATTCTTCTATCTTTTACGCTGGTAGCAATTTTCTCTAACATGCTTTTACTCAAATCACTATCAATATCCAATTGAGCGTCACGGGTAATTTTTATCATGTGAGCCGAAACACTTTCGTAGTCGAAAATATTAAAAATACTGCTTAAGTTATGGCGAATTACATCGTCTAGTAGTATTACATATTGTTTATTATCGCTTGATGGCAAAACTACAAATCGGTTGATTGTTTTAGGAATTTCGATCATGGCGTAACGAATTTCCGAATTTTGTTTCATTACTAATTTTATCGCTAAATAACCAACAGAATCTTTCAATACCGGAAATTCGGCAAGATCATTTAAAATAATTGTAACTAATTCTGGGCTCAATTTTTGAATAAAAAAATCTTTCAAGAAAACTTCCTGTTCAACAGAAATATTATTTTCATGAACAATAAATATGTTTTCTGTTTCGAGTTTAGTTTCGATAATATTTAATATTCGTAGACTTTCGGATTGTTGTTGAATTACAATTTCGATAATTTCTTTTAATAATTGTTTAGCCGAAATACCGCCAAGTACTTTTTCGCCTGAAATACCAGACATACTCAATCTTCGTATGGCTGCAAATCGAACTCTAAAAAACTCGTCTAAATTATTGGAGAAAATACCTAAAAATCGTAATCTATCTAATAGTGGTACCGAATCATCGGCTGCTTCTTGTAGTACTCGTGCATTAAAGGTTAGCCAACTTTTTTCTCTATCTATATATTTGTATTTTTGCACTATGATTTTATTAATTTTTTAGGGAATATTATTTTTTTAATCTTGCCTTTATTTATTTTTTTCCAATTATCAGTATCAAATTGTAGGGATACAAATCCAGATGTTGGAACATTGTCTATAAAAATATCTCCAAATTTATTAACAAAATTTGTAATTGCACCATTATGACCAAAAAGAATAACACTTTCGTAAACATTATTGCATGATTTAATAATTTTTTCTAATTGACTTTCGTCAAAAGTATATAGTTCCTCTTTAAAAATGATACTATCCATAGGATATAAAATATTTTGGGCGAAAATTAAAGCTGTTTCCGAAGCTCTCTCTGCTATACTACTCCATATTATAAACGTGGAAGGAAGAAATGGAATACAATAAATGGCAACTTTATGTGCATCATTAATTCCCTTTCTATCTAAAGGTCTATCAATATCTTTTAAAGGTGCTTCCCAACTTGATTTTCCATGTCTAATTAATATGAGATTTTTCATATAGGAATTATTGATTAATAAATTTCAAGTGCTTTGCTGAATTTAGGGTTTACAATTTACAAAATTTTGTTGTAATAAAATATTATATTAACATAAATGAGTTATAACTATGACTGAGTAACATAATTTAAAACAGAAAAAAGGGTCTAGACTATTGATTTTTACATCATTTATCAATACCGATGCTTTTGACTTTATGATATTTAGACTTTCAACTTACTGATATTTGTTTATTAAATTTGGAAATGCCTCTATAAATACAGTTTTTCTATCTTATAACATAAAAAACCCTTCTTATGACATTTTATACAATTGTCTTTATTTTAAAGAATAATTTTGAAATAAATAAATAAATAAATACGGAAAGTACAACTTCATAATTATGTCAATGTTTTTTTTGTAATGCTAAACTTATTTTTTATATAAAAAACGCACTTAAACAGTTGTTTTTTGCACTTAATCGGTTTTATTTTAAAAAGATATTGAAATTTTAATTAAGTTTGATTAATCTTTCTATTAAAAAATAAAGAGAGAAAGCATCAATTAATATACATATAATAAAAATTAGAGAGAGAAAAATATAAAAAAATCAAAAATCTATTACTATTTCCATTCAATTAGAAGATCAAAAAACACATAAATATCCTTTAAACGAATATTTGAGTAGTTCATGGAAAAAAATTGTTAATCAGAATCATTCTATTTAATTTAGTTTTTTAAATATTTCAACTCAAATAATTTATCAGATTAAACTTTGGAATTTTATAATAATTAAAAGTTAATTACATATGAAAAAACGATACTCAAATCTAATTGTTAACTCACAAAACAATTTTATTTCAATTCAAAAATCATTCTCATTTACTTTAAAAAGAGTATTATTTATATTAGTATTCACAATTTTTGGCACAACAATTTTTGCTCAAACTAATACGACGACTGTCATCACTCCACAAATTATGGAGTTAAACGTTTATATTTCTTATTTAAAAACATTAGAACTAAGTACTACAACTTCATTTTCGAATGAGCAAAATTTAGAAGATTTACTATTTAAAATTCAGCCCTCAATCTATTTTTATTCAGGTGTTGAAAAAACTTATGGCGATAAACCAAGAAACTTATATACTGATGTTGCTTCATTAAATGGATTATCAAATTCAAATTTATTGAAAAACAATATTGAAATTGTAGCAATTAACTGTAACAATTTGAATTCGACTATTGATTTGTCTGTATTTTCAAGTTTTACTAAATTAAAATACATTTATATATTATCAAATATTTCCATTACAGATCAAGATATTACTAAAATGATTGTCAATTATGACGAACGATTCAATATTTTTTATAAAGTTGTTAAAGGAGAATAACAAAAGCCCCCAAGTTAATAAAACAAATCATTATGAAGAATAACTACTTTAAAACGATAAAAATTTACTCGCATTTTTTAATAGTATTAATTGTAATACTAATTGGTAATGCGTTTAATGCTGATGCTCAGGTAAGAACAGGTTTTACACAAAGAACATCTACTTATACACCCACAAAAAAAATATATAATGTGCAAGGTGACTTTGCCATGATGGGTAATACTAATTTGACCCTTCAAAATTATTCTCCTACAACGAATAATAATGGGCAAAACATGCAGTATGTTGATGTTGATAACGATCCTAATACATTTAATTCATCGTCTGCAACATTGGCATTGTCTACAGAAAATGGTGCTTCACCTGATTGTTCTAAAATTATATACGCAGGCTTATATTGGACAGGCGCAGCTTCACCTACTAATACTTTTACCGTTTCAAAACAAATTCCTAACGGAACTGCAACAGTAACAAACCAAGCTTTTAATGTAGGAGATGCTAATAATATTCCAAACACAAATTATTCATTAGCTATAACCAGGAATTCTGTTTCAACAGGTAATGGTAAGAATCAGGTTACTACCTATAACCCTGTTTATACTTTTTCTTACGGAACTAATACTTATGTTTTTAACTATAGTAACACAACTGGAGCTTCAACAATTACCCTTTCAATAAACGGAGCAACTGCAACAAATATTCCAGTTACAATTGCAACTTCTGGAACTACAGCTACTGCAACTCTTACTTCGCCTTACACCTTTGTAGACGGAGCTGTAAGCATTACAATAAATCAATTGATTAGAAGTACTTCAACAAATTTAAGTACTACAAATACTCAAACTTCTTCTTTTGCCAATGGTACTATTTCAGGAACTATTAATGTGTTTACAACAATAACCAAAACTCTTGATAAAAGAAAAATTTCTCTAAAAGGTCCAAATGCAAGTTCTTACACACAGTTCACAGCAGCGTCAACTGATATTTATTATCCAGCAAGTGGTGTAGATGACAATATCTTTTCTGCTTATGTTGAAGTAACTGATTACGTTAAAACAAATGGTATAGGTGCGTATTTTGCTGCTGACATCGCCTTAGTAGAAGGTAATGTAGGAACTACTGGATCTTCTGGAGGCTGGGGAATGATTGTGATTTATGAGAATTCGAAAATGAAATATCGAGATGTAACTATTTTTGATGGTTATGCTTATGTAAATGCTACTAATACTTCTGGTATTTCTTTGCCTGTTTCTGGTTTTAATTCAGTTCAAACTGGAAATGTTGGAATAAAACTAGGCGTTATGGCTAGCGAAGGTGACGTTTCTTATACTGGAGATTATTTTCAAATTCAACAACTAAATACAACCAATTATTTAAGTTTGACACATTCCAATGATACAACTACAGCTACAAACTTCTTTGATTCATCAATAGATACTGGAGGAGGTGCTAGAAATCCGAATTTAGTAAATAATACAGGTATTGATATCAATATGTTTAGTGTTCCAAATGTAGGAAATACAGTAATTGGCAATAATCAAACAGCAACTAATTTTAAATACGGAACGACTAGCGACACCTACTCAATTTTTGCAATTGCGATGGCTGTTGATGCTTATATTCCTGTTGTAAATGCTGTAATTTCTCCAATGACTTTAAATGGTAATCCTGTAAGTAGTGGTTCAATTACTGCTTTGCCTGGAGATATATTAAATGTAAAAGTAGATGTTACCAACCAAGGAACCGAAGCAGTAAATAACACAAAATTTGTAATTGCTATTCCTTATACTGCTGATTATGTAAATGGTAGTCTTGCAAAAACCATTAATTTCCTTCCATTACCTACTCCAAACAATTACTATTTTGATCCAACTTTAGGACCAAAAGGTTCAATAGTTTTTGATTTTGGAACTTTACCTTTACCCGTAAATCCCAGTACAATTTTAGCAAATTTTTCATTTAGCATAAAAATAACTACTGATTGTTCAATTCTAAAAAATCCGCTTTGTAACCAAAACACCTCTGTTTCTGGACTTATTAGTGGTACGGGAGCAACTACGGGAGTAAATTTTAGTAATAAACCTTTGTATATTGGCTATACTTCTATTGGAAACTGCGTTGGAGAACCAATATTGAATCCGCTTATAGTTAATATTAATTCAACTAATTATATAACAGCAAACTGTCCAAATACAGATACTCTAAGAGAATTTGTTTTTTGTACAACAGATACTACGATTCCTGTTACTTCAATTAGTGATGGTTTTCCCGCTGGATCATTATTCTATAATGAATACCCCGTAACAAATACAAGTATACAATATACTATAACAAATCCATTTCCTGCTACTTCTGGATCTGTAAATTATTTTTGCGTTCCTCCTGGAGCGAGTTCTGGTTGTTATTTTCCGTTTAAAATAACAGTAACCAACGTAGGTACAATGCCAACAACTACAACGGCTATTAGTTATTGCCAAGGTTCAATAGCAACTCCATTAGCTGCTACTGCAACTAACCCAGCCTATACACTATATTATTTTACATCACTTACTGGAACACCACAATTATCATTAATACCATCAACAGCTATTTCAGGACAAACAACCTATTATGTAGCTGAAGCCGCTTCAGGATCTTGTATTGGACCTAAAAAAGCAATTGTTGTTACTGTAAATGCAAAACCTGCTGAACCTGCTAAAGTAAACTGTTGGGATACTTTTACTTTCAACACAACAACTTGTACTTGGATAAATAACCACTCTGCAAAACCTGTAGAACCTGCTAAAGTAAACTGTTGGGATACTTTTACTTTCAACACAACAACTTGTACTTGGATAAATAACAATACACCTAAACCTGCAGCTCCAACAGTATTATGTTACCAAACGGCTACTTTCAATTCTACAACTTGTGTTTGGGATGTAACAGGAACACAACCAACAGCTCCAACAGTATTATGTTACCAAACAGCTACTTGGAATCCAACATCATGTCAATACGATGTAACAGGAACACAACCAACAGCACCGACGGTATTATGTTACCAAACAGCTACTTGGAACCCAACATCATGTCAATACGATGTAACAGGAACTCAGCCAGCAGCACCAACGGTATTATGTTACCAAACAGCTACTTGGAACCCAACATCATGTCAATACGATGTAACAGGAACTCAGCCAGCAGCACCAACGGTATTATGTTACCAAACGGCTACTTGGAACCCAACATCATGTCAATACGATGTAACAGGAACTCAGCCAGCAGCACCAACGGTATTATGTTACCAAACGGCTACTTGGAACCCAACCTCATGTCAATATGATGTAACAGGAACTCAGCCAGCAGCACCGACGGTATTATGTTACCAAACCGCTACTTGGAATCCAACATCATGTCAATACGATGTAACAGGAACACAACCAACATCACCTACGGTATTATGTTACCAAACAGCTACTTGGAATCCAACATCATGTCAATACGATGTAACAGGAACGCAACCAACGGCTCCAACAGTATTATGTTACCAAACAGCTACTTGGAATCCAACATCATGTCAATACGATGTAACAGGAACACAACCAACAGCACCGACGGTATTATGTTACCAAACAGCTACTTGGAATGGAACAACTTGTCAATATGATATAACTGGTGAACAACCTGCAGCTCCAACGGTATTATGTTACCAAACGG
>CANBWX010000012.1 GCA_947373225.1 Flavobacteriaceae bacterium
CTTCTAATAAATAAGTATCAGCTAATCTAATATCGTAGGTGTCTTGTTTATAGTTTAATACTGCATCACCACCACCTGTCGTAACATCGGCTTGTCTTGGTATAAACTTGTTAAGAAAATATCCAGTGTCTTTATAACCAGGGATATAATCTGCTTGTCCTGCTGCTTTCAACGCTTTCATATCTAAAACAGTTGCTGCAAAACGTGGATCGGTTTTAATAAGATCATATAAATCTTGAGTAATTGGATTAAAACTCCAACCAGATGGTAAATTAGGCGCAGTTGTAACAGATGGTGTTGTATAACCTCTAGGCCCAACCATTACGTTTAATGAATTTCCTTCATCTGAACCTGAACCCCAGTTACCCCAACCCGCATTGGATGTGCTTGTATGACTCGTTTCAAGAATAGATTCTGAGTTAAATTTATTTGAAACAACCCATAAATCGTTATAATTAGCTAACAATTTATATCCTAAAGGACTTGTTGCTCCCGGAGTTCCATTCACAAGAGCCAATTGGGCTGCTGCCAAAGCACCTTTTCCTTCGGTAAGATACACTTTTCCTAAAGTGGCTATTGCAGCTCCTTTGGTAAAACGCCCTGCTTCGGTTGCAATATTTATACTAGCTGGTAAAACAGCAATTGCCTCGGTAAGATCTTTTTCAATTTGCGCATAAACAGCCGCTGGATCTGCTTGAGTAACAGTCAAAAATTGACTTGAAGTTAGCGGCACCGTAATTAGCGGAATATTTTTAAACATTCTTACCAAGTTAAAATAATAGTAAGCACGTAATGCTTTTGTTTCGGCAGTATATCTTGCTATTAAACTGACATCCATTGGTACACTTGGTAATTTTGTAAGCAAATAATTAGCTCTAAAAATTCCTTGGTAATAATCAGACCAATAGCTTTCAGGAATTGTAACTCCCGTTTGTGTGAAAGTTGAAGCTGCCTGAATTCCTACACCATCTGTAGAACCACCACCACCAGCGTAGTGATCATCTGAAACAGCATTCAAAATAGAAATTGTGTTTTCAAATCCTCCTGAGCTTTTACGCATTACATCATATACCGCAACCAATCCTGAATAGGCTTCTGCTTGATTGGTATAATAGGCACTTTCTAGATTAGTACCTGAGGGTTTCACTTCTAAAAAATTATCAGAACAAGATACCGTTACGGCTATTATTGCTAAAGCAATAAATAAATACTTTATTTTTATTGTTTTCATAATACTTTATTTTATATTAAAACTGTAGATTAGCTCCGAACATAACTGTGCGGGCTTGAGGATAATATCCTTTATCAATTCCCATTACATTACCTCCAATTTCAGGATCATATCCTGTATATTTAGTAAGTGTGAAAAGATTTTGACCAGTTATGAAAACTTTTATTTTTGAAGCTCCAATTTCACTAATTATATCACTTGGTAATGAATACCCTAATGTCACCACTTTGATACGTAAATAATCTCCATTTTCTAAATAAAAGTTAGAAGGATTAGTGAAGTTTCCATTGGTATCATTTGTGGTAAGTCTAGGAAAAGAATTCGAAGTTCCTTCTCCGTTCCAACGTCCCAAAGCATCTGTTTGATAATTTGCAGTACCAATATCTAAACGACGTAAACCTTGAAAAATCTTGTTTCCTGCAGCACCTTGAGTAAATACCATCAATTCAAATCCTTTGTATTCAAGATTTAACGTTAAACCAAAAGTGTATTTTGGAAGCGGACTTCCTAAATATTTTTCATCTGCTGCTGTAATAGCACCATCACCGTTGGTATCCACCCAACGAAAATCTCCAGGTCTTGCATTGGGCTGAATTAAACCACCTGAAGCATTTTTGTAGGCATTTACTTCGGCCATATTTTGAAAAATTCCAGCAGTTTGATAGCCATAAAATGTATTATAAGCTTGACCAACTTCGGTTCTAGTTACAGCCCCCATAGATTGGAATGCAGCGTCTCCTGGAATAAATGTTTTCCCTTCACCTAAATTAGTTACATTATTTTTCAAATAGGCTACATTACCATTAGCAGAGAAATTGAAGTTTCCAAACTTTTTATGATACCCTAATTCAACCTCAAGTCCCTTGTTTTCCATGTCAGCAACATTTCCTAACGGACTTCCTGTTGAACCTACATAACCTGGCAAAGAAACATATTGTAAAATTCCTGTTGTTTTTTTATTGTAAACCTCAACAGTCAAATTAAGGGAGTTAAATAATTTTGCATCAACACCAATGTTAGTTTGAGCTGTTTGTTCCCATTTTAAATCTGGGTTAGAAGGAGCGTTTGGACTGTTTCCTATGGTAACATTCCCAGAGTTTCCAATTGTGTAATTTCTACCACCACCAATTGTAGATACATAGCCAAAATCTGGAATAGCATCATTCCCTGTAACACCATAACCACCTCTTAATTTCAAGGAAGTAACTACATTATTTTCTTTCCAAAAATTTTCTTTCGAAATTACCCATCCAGCTGAGAAAGAAGGAAAAGTTCCGTATTTATTATTTGAACCAAAACGAGAAGAACCGTCACGACGAATTACTCCTGTAAACAAATATTTCTCATTGTAATTGTAATTCAATCTTGAAAACAAAGAGGATAATACATGTTGATTTCCAGTATAGGCACTTGCAGTAATTTGATTCGCTGGAAGACTAAAATTAAAAGAGGCATCTCTATAAGAAGAAACCGGCAAATTAAAATAAGTTGTGTATGTACCGCTTGTAATATTATCTACATAAGCTCCCTGACCCACTAATAAAGTAACATCGTGTTCTTTAAAAGTTTTATTATACGAAGCTGTATTTTCAACATTCCAACCAAAAGTTTGATTCGTAGATCGACTTAAATTATTTTGAGTAGCCAGAACTGAAGCATTCAAATAATACTGAGGCGTAAAACCTTCAGAACCCCAATAAGCTAATTTACCACCAATAGATGTTTTAAATTTCAATCCTTTAATAGGTGCAATTTCAACAAATGCATTTCCAACGAAATCATCAGACCAGTTAGTTGCTCCTAATCTTGTTTGAACATAAGCCAATGGATTTGTCATTTCTTGACCTACAATACTTGAAATTCCGTAAGGGTTTCCGTTTGGATCTTTAATTACACCCGCTAAAGTATAGGGAGATTGGTTAGCTACAACAGGATCAGTAACAATAATTGGAGTAATTGGATCTAAGTTGATTGCAGAACTTAAAGGTCCTCCAAATTCACTATTTGTATTTCCAATTCCAATACTATTTTGATGAGAATAACCTAATGTTTGCCCAACTGTAAAAATCTTCGAGATTTTATGAGTCGAATTCAAACGAATATTCTTCTTATTGTAATTTGAAATAGCAGAAGTTACAATTCCTTGTTGATCTTGAAGGCCAAATGAAAGATAAAAAGTTGAAACTTCATTCCCTCCACTCAAACTAAGTTCGTGAGAAACCTGTTGTGCATTATTATTAAATATTGCTTTTTGCCAATCTGTTCCAACTCCCAAAGTACTTAAGTTTGAAAATAAAACTGGACCACCACCAGCAACAGATCTTTCATTCATTAAGGCTCCATATTGGGTAGCATTTAATAAATTCAAAGTTTTAGAAGGACTAGAAGTACCGCTATAACCTGTATAATTAACAGTAATTTTTCCAGATTTTCCTTTTTTAGTAGTTACCAAAATAACCCCAGAAGCTGCACGAGAACCATAAATTGCAAGCGAAGCAGCATCTTTCAAAACCTCCATAGATTCTATGTCACTTTGATTCAAATAACCTATTCCACCAGAATCTACCACAACACCATCAACCACCCATAGCGGATTATTTCCTCCATAAGTATCGAAAGTAGTGATACCCCTAACTCGAATAGTTGCCGTAGAACCAGGTTGACCTGCATTTGAGGCAACCGTAACACCAGCAACTCTTCCTTGTAAGGCTTCTTCAACGCGCCCATTAGGAATGTTTTCAAGGTCTTTTGCTTTGATACTTGAAATAGCGCCAGTAACAACACTTTTCTTTTGAGTACCATACCCCACAACTACAACCTCTTGCAAAGATTGTGCTTCTAAACTAAGTTTTACGTCAATTCGAGTTCGCCCTTTTATAGCTTGTTCTACTTTACTGTAGCCTACAAAGCTATATACTAAAGTACCGTTTGAGGCGGCCTTCAACTGATAATTCCCATCAATGTCCGAAGCCGCAGCTTTAGTCGTTCCTTTAATTAAAATGGAAGCTCCCGGAATGGGAAGTCCGTTTTCGTCTACTACTTTTCCTTTAATGGTTAGGTCTTGAGCCTGCCCATAAACTGAGAATAGTGTAGATAAAAAACAAAAAATAAGTAATTTGGTAAATTTCATATTTCTAAAATTTTGGTTAATTAATTAGTAATTCGATACAATAATATTGATATATTTTAATAATTCGCTTAATAAAACTATTACAAAAACACATCAAAAAGCATTTTAATACTAAACAAAAACACATCGTTTTATAAATAAAACATTACTAATCAATACATTGAAAATTATTTTAACACAATAAAGAAATAGAAAAATAAAAAATAAACACTACATTTATAAAAAATAGCAATTTTCCCAATTATTATTGATTTTAAACTAATTACAGCCCCAAAATTAGATGCAATCAAAAAAAAAATTTCCACTATTAAATTCCCAATAATGAAAAAATTCTCTCTGTCTAAAAAGCTACATTTCCTATCCATACTTTTTTTTACACTAACAAATATTATGTATTGTCAGGTAAAAAGTATCGGTCTTCCTGAGATTAGAAATTACAAAAGAAATGATTATAAAGGCGGAACTCAAAACTGGAACATCGATCAAGATAAAAATGGCACTATTTATTTTGCCAATAATAATGGTCTTTTCCAATTTGATGGAGCCTTTTGGTACAAATACACCTTACCCAATCATTCCGGAATTAGATCTATAAAAATTGATGCTACCGGAAAAATATATGTTGGGAATTATAATGAATTCGGCTATTTCAAATCGGATTCAAAAGGAAGACTTGTTTACTTTTCATTATCCAAATTCTTAAACAAAAACATCGTCAATACAATAGACATGGTTTGGAAAATTCATCTTTACAAAGACGAAGTAATTTTTCAATCATTCGCAATGGCCTATGTATGGAAAAACAACAAAATAAGCTTACTTAAACCAAAATCAAGATTTCAATTTTCATTTGAAGCAAACAACAAACTCTATTTTCAAGATATTGCAGCAGGCTTAATGGAATATAGAAATGGAAAACTAATTGCCCTTGAAGGCACAACAACACTAAACAACACCGAAGTATGGGGAATATTTCCAATGCCAGAAGACAAGTTACTTATTGCAACCATTGACAAGGGACTGTTTTTATATACTAACAAAACGATAACTTCTTGGAACTCCGAAGCCAATACTTTTGTCAAAAACAACAGCTGCTTAGGGGGAGTAGCTATAAAAGACAATTACATCGCACTCAACACTGTATTGAATGGCATTGTAATATGTAATAAAGAGGGTAAAATAATTCAGCATATCAATCGAAAAAAAGGGTTACAAAACAACACCGTTCTTACTTCATTTATTGACAACAAAAATAATCTTTGGCTTGGTCTGGATAACGGAATTACATTTATTAATGAAAATTCAGCCTTCTCCTATTTTGGTTATAGTTATGATATTAGCACCGTTTATGCCTCGATAATATATAAAGAAAATTTGTATGTCGCCACAAATCAAGGTGTATTTTATCACTCGTGGAATAAACCATTCCAAGAAGATACCTTTTCGCTGGTAGAAGGAACTACAGGACAGGCATGGAATATTCAAATGATAGATAATCAATTAATATGTGCTCATAATAGAGGCGCGCTACTAATTGAAGGCGGAAAATCTATTAAGACTCTTGATAATAAAGGCTATTGGAATTTTAAGAAAATTCCAAATCATCCCAATTTACTGATTGGTTCTAATTACAATGGATTTTCATTATTTGAAAAGAAACAAAATGGTTGGCAATTAATAAAACAAATTGAAGGTTTCGATAAATCATCAGGAAATTTTGAAGTAGATAACGAAAACATATGGGTCAAAAAAGATGAACTAATATACCAAATGTCTTTTTATGAAGATTTTAAAACATTTAGATCAATTAAAACATATAAGAATTTACCTAAAACTACAAAGACAATAGGCAGCATTCAAAGTATAAACGACAATGTCTATTTTCAAACTGACAATCATTTTTATAAATATTCACAAACAGAAGATTTGTTTTATGAAGATAAATTCATGACGAATTTATTCCAAAATATCCCTAAAGTAAGTACCATATCGGAAGATAGCGAAGGAAATATTTGGTATGTTTTCAATAAATCTTTAGGGGTATTGATAAAAAAACCTGATGGGAATTATAAAAACAGTGTTGCACCATTTTCAAATTTAACCGAAAATTTAGTTTACAATAATTTATCTGTTAACACCTACAATCCTAAAAACATCTTTATAGGTCTCACAGATGGTTTAGCCCATTATGATTCTAAACTTATTAAAAATCTAATTACTAAACCTAAAACTTTTATACGAAGTTTCTCCAACTTAGAAGACACCTTACTTTATGGTAATGAACAGAAATTAATAAATAAATATAAAATTCCGTTTAAATCCAATTATGTGAAATTCACTTTTTCATCACCTACTTATGAAAACATAGAAAACGTGAAATTCTCTTATCAATTAGAAGGTTTTGAAGACAAATGGAGTGAATGGTCAAGTGTTTCCAGAAAAGAATACACCAATCTAAAAGAAGGTGATTATAACATGAAAGTAAAAACGAAAAACAGTTATGGTATCATATCTAATCCAGCTATTGTTTCTTTTACAATCTCTCCTCCCTGGTATAGAAGCTATCTAGCCTATTTCCTCTATTTTATAGCCATCATTATTATTGTCTTTTACGTAAGAAAAGGAATTCAAAATAAAATAAGAAAGAATAAATATTATGAAACCATCGAACAAAGACGGCTTTATTTAGAAAAAGAATCTAAAATAAGGCAAGAGCAATATGAACTAGAAAAAGAAATTGAAAAACTTAAAAATGACAAACTCAAAATAAAAATTCTAGTCAAGGATAAGGAACTAGTAAACAACTCCTTGCAGGTTGTAAAGAAAAACAAAATCCTAAACGGAATTATTCATAAATTAAAAGATATTGATATTGAATCCTTTGATGATTCTGCTAAATTTCAATTTAGCAAATTAAACAAGAGTATTGTCAAAGAGGTAAATGCAGATCACAGTTGGAAGGATTTAGAAAAACACATTAAAAATGTCCATTTTGATTTTCTAAAAAGATTAAAAGAAAAATACCCTACAATTTCGCCACGTGAATTAGATTTATCCACTTATTTATTGATGAATATGTCAACCAAGGAAATTGCCGAAATTATGAATATTTCAAGCGGTGGTGTAGAATTAGCCCGTTACAGATTACGAAAAAAACTAAATTTAAACAAGAAAGAAAACCTCATCGGATTTTTAATGAGTATTTAAAACAACAAAAAATGCCATCAAAATAGTATGGCATTTTTGTTTTAAATTTAGGATCATTATAACAACGCTAAAGTTCTCTCTAAAGCCATTCCTCGGGAACCTTTAATAAGAATAGAGCTATTGCTAATAGTCTTTCCTTTTAAATATTCAGAAAAAGTATCAAAAGTTTCATAAAAATGAAAATTAGGCTTTTCAATTCTATTACTATAAAAGTCTTTACCTATAAAACAACAAACAATCTTGTCCTGATTCGAAAGTGTGTCTACGATAGCTTTATGTTCTTCTTGACTTTCTTTTCCTAACTCAAACATATCTCCCAAAATCAGAATCTTGTTTGTATTATTCAGTTGAACAAAATTTTCGATTGCAACTGCCATACTGCTTGGGTTAGCATTATAGGCATCAAGTATTATCTGGTTTGTTTCTTTTTTTATAAGCTGCGATCTATTATTTTCAGGAATATAATTTTCTAAAGCCTCCTTAATGACCCTATTTTCCACGCTAAAATACTTTCCAATAGCAAGTGCCGCATTGATGTTATTCGCGTTATAAAGCCCAATCAAATGCGTTAAAATTACACTATTGGAATAATATATTTCAACAAACGGATTTGCTTTTACTGACAAAACACTAACATCGGCAGCTGTATTATTTATGCCAAATGAATACGACTTCATTTTTTTGGTTTTCTCTACCTGAATTTCATCTTCAAGATTAACGAAGACCAATTTATCATTTGTAGAAAGATAATTATACATTTCACTTTTCGCCTCAATAACACCTTCAACTCCACCAAAACCTTCTAAATGTGCTTTGCCAAAATTAGTCACATAACCATAATCTGGCTGAGCCAAATCACATAGAAATTCGATTTCCTTTTTGTGGTTAGCTCCCATTTCAACAATACCAATTTCAGTTTGAGCATTAAAAGACAATAATGTTAATGGAACTCCAATATGATTGTTTAAGTTTCCAATGGTAGCTTTAGTAGCATATTTTTTAGAAAGAACTGCATTAATAAGTTCTTTGGTAGTTGTCTTTCCATTACTTCCCGTAAGTGCTATTATTGGTAATTTTAAAAATTGACGATGAAATTTTGCTAATTCTTGAAGCGTGGTTAAACTATTTTCAACCAAAATAGTTCTTTGGTCAATATAATAATCCTTGTTATCAATTATTACATAGGAAGCTCCTTTTTCAATAGCTTCATTAGCAAAAGTATTTGCATCAAAGTTTTCTCCTTTTATGGCTACAAATAATGAATTGGGTTCAATTTTTCGAGTATCAATCGAAACAGAATTACATTTCAAAAATAAACTATGGATGTATGAGATGTCCATCTGAAAAATATTTAAAAAATAAAAGCCCTAATCAAAGGGCTTTTATTACTATTATATAAAAAAATTATCTTTTATTTCTGGCTGATTTTCTTTTTTCAGCTTTTGGACCAACTCTAGACATTGCACATCTAAATCCAATATAATCAGTAGCCATATCTTGCGGGAAGTATCTTCTTTGCGCCGGATCTAACCAGTAAGCTCTGTCTCTCCATGAACCTCCTTTATATACTCTAATGTTATCATTTATTAAAGTTGTTCTTTTATTAGACTTGTCGTATTTCCTAACCATATTCCCTAAACTGTCTGTTGTCACATTGTGTTTAGGAGAATTATACATCTCTTTATCTTCTTTTCCCTTTTTATTATCGGTTCCTAAATCGGACAAATTAAAATATTTAGAGGATTGTTTATCACCATCTCTATAATTTATATTATTGCTCTTATCAAAATTCTGTCTTAAATAAGTTTCATTCTCATCAACTGGAACTTGAACAATTTGTCCCGGAAAATTTCTTGCAACAACTTTTCCGTTACTTAAAGTGTCATATTTAATATTATCTTTTGTAACAACTTCAATTTTACCATCCTTACCAATTTTGTTTTTGGTATAATTATTTCCTCTAAAATAGTTGAAATCATTAGCCTCATTATCAATAATTGGTCTATAAACATCTAGAACCCACTCGGCAACATTACCAGCCATATCATACAAACCAAAATCATTTGCGGGATAACTTTTTACAGCATTGGTAATATCGGCACCATCATCAGACCATCCTGCTATTCCACCATAATCACCATTTCCTTGTTTAAAATTGGCTAATTGATCGCCTTTGGATTGTCTTTTCCCTGAACGTGTATAACTTCCAGACCAAGGATATTTTTTCTGACCTTTATATATATTGTATTCTCTTTGACCTACATCTGCAGCTGCGGCATATTCCCACTCTGCTTCAGTAGGAAGTCTATATTCTGGCAAAAGAATACCTGTAGTACGTTGTGCATAAACATTTTTTGCTGCAACAGCTTTATTATCTTTACCTAGATTGGTAAGTTTTCTTGCTCCCTTAGCTCCTTTTAAAACAATTTTTTCGTCACCTCCATAAGTTTGTGTTGGACTATTCAAATAAGTTTCTGTATCAAAATTTTTCTCAGCAGTTACGTCTAAAATTTTTGCGTTCTTTTTAAGATAACCATTTTTTTCTAAAATAGACTCATTTACACGTTCCGTTCTCCATTTGCTAAATTCAACTGCTTGAATCCAATTTACTCCTACAACAGGGTAATTTGCATAAGAAGGGTGTCTTAAATAGTTATTGGTCATTGTCTCATTATAACCCAATCTATTTCTCCAAACTAAAGTATCTGGCGAAGCACCTGCATAAATATTTTTGTAATTTTCTTCAGTTGGAGGAAATACTTTTTTCAACCAATCTAAATATTCCAAATACATAAAGTTAGTAACCTCAGTTTCGTCCATATAAAAGGATTGCACATGTTGTTGCGTTGGTGTATTGTTCCAATCATGCATTACATCATCTTCAACTTTACCCATTGTAAATGTTCCGCCTTCAACAAAAACCAAACCAGGACCTGCCTTTTGTTTTTTATCACTTGAAGCATTTATTTTACCTCTTCCAGCTTTACTCACATCCCATCCAGTTGCTCTCGAAGCAGAATTACCGCTTCCAGTTCCTGATTTTTTACTACAACTAGCAAAACCTATAATCAACATCAATGATAACATCAATCGTAAGTCTATAATTTTGTTTACTTTCATACTTTTTAGTAGGTAATAATTTTAAGAGGTGCAATATAATAATTAACCATTAAACCGCAACAATATTTTTTAAATAAATCAATAGAGGTATCCTTGTTAAGGAGAAATACACATTCAAAACGCAAATTTATACTTTTTATTATTTACAATTACACTAAATGACATATTTTTACTCATCATAATAATCCGTTAATAATACCGTTTTAGAAAATAATGAAAAAAATACTATTCGTTTGTTTAAGCCTAATTCCTTTCTTTTCTTTTACCCAAATTAAAAGTGACATTACTATTGAATGGCTTGAAAAAAACGAAACTTCTTTTGGCGATAATAAAATCAATATTCCCCAATTTACTGGTAATAGTTACGACTATGAAGCTTCCAAAAAGGCGCTTTTCTATGTTCTAAACCTAACAGAATCAACACCTTTTGAAGGAAACAATGCTCAACTAACAAATGTAGTTTACGAATCGATTTCTGTCTCACAACTTGGTGATTTAAACCTAAAAAACATCCCAAAAACACCATCAGCCACAATAAAAACATCCCAATCCCGAGACATAAAACAATCTTTTCTTGTGTTTTCACCCATAATAAAAGACGAACTCGGATACAAAAGAATTAAATCTTTTTCTTATTCAGTAAGTAGCAATTCGTCAAAAATTTCTCAATCCACCAAAAAATCAGCCGCTATTTCTAATTCAGTTTTAGCATCAGGCGATTGGTTTCAGTTTTATGTGGAAAAGTCTGGTGTTTACAAAATTTCAAAAAGTTTTTTACAGCAATTAGGTCTTAATGTAAATTCAGTTGACCCTAGAAAGATACAAATTTTTGGAAATGGTGGCAAAATGTTACCTTTATTAAACAGCACTTATTATCCATCAGATTTAGCCGAAAATGCTATTGAAGTTATTGGCGAAAACGATGGTGTTTTCAATAATGAAGATTACATTTTATTTTACGCTGAAGGAGTTGACACTTGGAATGACGAAAGTCAAACCAACAATAATTTATATGATTCCAAGTCCTATTATTATATAACAGCTCAGGGGAATGATGGAAAAAGAATTCCTACGGCGCAACAGCCTACCGGAAACAGTGCTTTATCTCTCAACACATTTGACGACCATCAATTTCACGAATTAGATCTTGTAAATATTGTTCACTTAGGAAGACAATGGTTTGGAGAATCATTTGAAATCAACAATGAGCAGGAATTTTCTTTTAATTTTCCGAATATAGACACCACAACTCCTGTGCAACTAATGATAACAGGTGCTTCTGAAGCTTTTACACCTACTTCATTTAAAATAGCCGTAAACGGATCAGATTTAACATCAATTTCATTTCCATCATTAATTGCAGGTTCAGGAATTCAATTTAATGTGAACTCATCACCAAATAACACCACTTTTTCAGGTTCAGAAAACGTAAAAATAAAACTGACATATGATAACGGTGGTGTACCAGGCTCAATTGGCTATCTCGATAACATTCGATTAATCGCCAAAAGAAAACTTCAAGGATATGGAAAACAATTTCAATTTCAGTATGACTTATCCAGTTCTAGCTTAGGAATTGTAAATTACAATTTTTCAAACGCTAGTGGAATTTCTGAAATTTGGGATGTCACCGATTTGCAAAATGCAACCAAAATAGAAAATCTAAACCAAGCCATCTTTTCCTTTAAGGCAAATCTAGGAGAACTAAGAAAATATATCGCCATTGACCCTTTAGATTATTACACCCCTTTAAAAGGAAGCGTAACAAAGATAAACAACCAAAATATAAAGGGTACGATTTTCAAAAATGCTCAAGGTCAGTTTCAGGATATTGATTATGTAATTATTACACCCAATTTCCTGACAACTCAGGCTGAAAAATTAGCCAGTTTTCACCGTTCGTATTCTAATTTGAATGTCAAAGTAATTACACTTGAATCAATATACCAAGAGTTTTCTTCAGGAAAACAAGATATTGCCGCCATTAGAAACTGTATCAAATACATTTATGAAAATGCTTCCTCTAACGACAAAAAAATAAAATATGTCAATCTTTTTGGCGATGCTTCTTATGATTACAAAAACCGAACACCTAACAACTCTAATATTGTTCCTATTTATCACGCATTAAACAGTAATACTATTGGCGAAGCGTCTTTTGCCTCTGATGATTTTTATGGATTAATGGATTCAAATGAAGGAAATGTTATTTCATCTTTTGGAGGCATTGACATTGCTGTGGGCAGGATGCTAAACGATGATGCCAAGCAAGCCGATGAAATGGTAAATAAAGTTATCGAATACCATGATATAAAATCATTTGGAAGCTGGAGAAACAATCTTGTATTGGTTTGTGACGATTCTGATAAAGCTTCGGATGCCACACTCCAAAACCGACAAAATAATTTAGCCGATGTTATCACTGGAGCAAAACCATTCTTTAATGTAAATAAAATAATATTGGATTCTTATGTCCAAGAAGCTTCAGCCGGAGGATCTCGCTACCCTAAGGCAAGAACCGATTTATTTAGTGCTCTCGAAAAAGGCGCATTAGTATTTAACTATTTAGGTCATGGTGGCGAAGATGGATTAGCAAGTGAACGAATCTGGGAAAAATCCGATGGACAAACCTTAAGTAATCAATATAAGTATCCATTATTTATAACCATAACTTGTGATTTTTCAAGGTTTGACAATCCGTCTCATCCAACGGCTGGCGAATATACGTACTGGAACCCTAAAGGTGGAGCCATTGCCATGCTTACTACAATTCGAGAAATTGGACAGTTTAGTGCCGAAAATTTTAATGATGTCATATCAAAAAACCTGTACTCATTTGGCTCAAACCAATATACATCTATAGCCGAAGCCTTAAGGATTTCTAAAAACAGTAATCCAAATTCATCAACAAATGTAGTTTTTTATATTGGTGACCCAGCACTTATGCTCGCCATACCCAAACCAAAAATAAGACTTACAAAGGTAAATGGCGTGCCTATTTCACAACCTTTTGCTGATTTTAAATCATTGGCAAAAATGACAATTTCAGGCGATGTAACCGATGAAAACAACACGCCTTTAACAACTTATAATGGAGAACTTTCAACTACAGTTTTCGACAAAATAATCGCAAGATCGACTTTGAACAATGACGGATTTAGCCCTCCAATGAATTTTAATGTTCTTGGAGAAACTATATTCAGAGGAAATGCATCCGTTACGAATGGACAATTTGAATTTAGTTTTGTGGTTCCAAGAGACATAAGAATTCCAATTGGCAATGGAAAAATCAGTTTTTATGCTAAACGAAACCAACTATTAGAGAATGAAACTGGTTATGACACAACAATAAAAGTAGGTGGTATAAATGAAAATGCAGTTGTAGACAATATTCCTCCAACTGTGAAGTTATATATGAACGACGAAACTTTTGTTTCGGGTGGTACAACAAATGATTCTCCTTTCTTACTTGCTAATCTTCAAGATGATAGCGGAATAAACACGGCAAGTGGGATAGGACATGACATAGTTGCAATATTAGACGGCGATGTAAGCAATCCTTATATATTAAATGATTACTACCAGACTAATCTAGATGATTTTACTAAAGGTACGCTTCGATTTCCGTTTCATAATTTAGCCGTTGGTTTGCACACGATTATTTTTAAAGCTTGGGATGTTTATAATAATCCCGTGACTGCAGAAATACAGTTTGTAGTTGTAGGCAACGAAACATTAACATTAACACATGTGTTGAATTATCCCAACCCATTTGTTAACTATACTGAGTTTTGGTTTTCGCATAATAGACCATACGAACCCTTAGAAGTTCAGGTTCAGGTGATGACAATAACCGGAAAAGTTGTTTGGACACGAAATCAAATCATAACAACCGAAGGATTTCTTTCAAAAGAAATTACTTGGGATGGCAAAGATGATTTTGGAAATAAAATAGGAAAAGGAGTTTATGTATATAAACTCACCGTCAAGTCGAACTTGACAAACACAAAAGCTCAAAAATTTGAAAAACTTGTGATACTTTAATAAAATACTATATTTGCTTAACTAACAAACTAAATCAATGAAAAAAATAGCATTACTTTTTATCTGTTTATTTATCATTCCCTTTGCAAAAGCACAACAAAATACAATTACCACAGGAGTCCCTTTTTTATTAGTTGCTGCTGATGCTAGAGCTGCAGGTATGGCAGACCAAGGAGTTGCAACCTCTTCGGATGCTTTTTCACAACAATGGAATCCTGCAAAATATGCCTTTGCATTAGACAAGCAAGGTTTTTCGGTTAGTTACACCCCATACCTAACTAACTTAGTCAATGACATCTCATTAGGACAACTAAACTATTATAATAGATTTGGTGCCGAAGGAAGAAATGCCTTTGCAACTAGTTTACGTTTTTTTGGATTGGGTAGTATTGAACTTCGCCAAAATCCAACAGATACCCCAACAATAGTTAATCCAAACGAATTTGCCCTTGACGGTTCTTATTCCTTGAAATTGAGTGAAAAATTCTCTATGGCAGTTGGAGCTAGATTTATAAGTTCAAACCTAAAAGTACCAACAGATGCAGGTGTTGCATCGGCAGCAAATACGTTTGCTATTGATGTTGCAGGGTTTTATCAATCAGACGAGATAGCTTATAATAACTTTAACGGAAGATGGAGAGCTGGATTCAATATCCAGAATCTAGGCCCAAAAATTAGCTATGACAATACCCAATACAACTCAAATTTTATACCTGCCAATTTAAGAGTAGGAACTGGTTTTGATTTTATCCTTGACGATTATAATAAAGTTGGGGTAAGCGTAGAATTTGCAAAATTACTAGTTCCTACTCCACAAACGGTTACGGATCTAAATCACGATGGAATTATTGATAGCGCAGATCAAACGATTGCAAATACGAATTATCAATCTATCGGATGGCTACCAGGGGCTCTTCAATCATTTGGCGATGCTCCAGGCGGATTTAAGGAAGAGTTAAAAGAAGTTACCTACTCACTTGGTGCTGAATATTTGTACCAAGATTCATTTGCCATGCGTTTAGGCTATTTTCATGAAAGCCCTGATAAAGGTGCAAGGAAATTTTTCTCGCTTGGTGCAGGTTTCAAATATAATGTAGTTAAAGTTGATGTTTCTTATTTATTCTCTGCATCAAATGTGCATAACCCTTTAGAAAACACTTTGCGTTTTTCTCTAACGTTTAATTTTGGAGACAAATACGATGAATACTAGAAGTTATTAATTGATTAATTAAAAAATCCAAATTTCATAAACTGAAATTTGGATTTTTTTTCCAATAAAAAGAATGAAAAACATAACAATTACAACTCAATTCTCCGTTTTCGAATCCATTCAGGAATTACCAGACGACATTCAGGACTTAATGCTACAAGCAATAGAAATTAGGAAAAAAGCTTATGCTCCTTATTCTAAGTTTAGAGTTGGTGCTGCCCTTTTATTAGATAATGGAAAAATAATTTTGGGATCCAACCAAGAAAATGCTGCCTATCCTTCAGGTCTTTGCGCAGAACGTGTGGCTATTTTTCATGCTGGATCCAATTATCCAGAAGCTAAAATAGTAACAATGGCAATTACTGCAGCTTCCGATTCAAATAAAACAACAGCACCAATCCCGCCATGTGGCGCTTGCAGACAATCGATAGCCGAATATGAAATTAATCAAGAAACCCCAATTGAAATTTATTTTATGGGAGAAATTGGCGCAATTTACAAATCGGAGTCACTAAAAAACCTACTGCCTTTTATGTTCGATAAAAAGTTCTTGTAAAAATCACGTTATAAATTTTACTGCTTCCTCGGAATGTCTTATTTTTGCATCTTGCAAATTTGGGATGTTAAAACTATTTTTGCGGGAATCGTCTAAAATGACACAACAACACAAGCGAAAGAAAAAATTCAGATGAAAGAAGTAACAAAAGAGGTTTATTTAAAGTGGTACGAAGACATGCTACTTTGGAGAAAGTTTGAAGACAAACTTGCAGCATTATACATACAACAAAAAGTTAGAGGTTTCCTCCACTTATATAATGGTCAAGAGGCGGTATTAGCGGGCGCATTGCACGCTATGGACTTGACAAAAGACAAGATGATTACCGCTTACAGAAATCACGTTCAACCTATCGGAATGGGTGTAGACCCAAGAAGAATCATGGCGGAACTTATGGGAAAAGCAACTGGGACCTCAAAAGGAATGGGTGGTTCTATGCACATTTTTTCCAAAGAACACCGTTTTTACGGTGGACACGGAATCGTTGGAGGTCAAATTCCTATTGGAGCCGGATTAGCTTTTGCCGATAAATATTTTGAAACAGGTGGTGTTACAATGACCTATTTTGGTGACGGTGCATCGCGTCAAGGTTCTCTTCACGAAGCCTTTAACATGGCAATGCTTTGGAATCTTCCAGTAGTTTTTATCGTAGAAAACAACGGTTACGCAATGGGAACTTCTGTAGAAAGAACTGCCAATCATCCTGATATTTGGAAATTAGGTTTAGGATACGAAATGCCTTGTGGTCCAGTTGACGGAATGAATCCTGTAAAAGTTGCCGAAGCAATGAGCGAAGCAATCGAAAGAGCGCGTAGCGGTGGCGGACCCACTTTCCTTGAAATGAAAACGTACCGTTATAGAGGTCACTCTATGTCAGATGCACAATTATACCGTTCGAAAGAAGAAGTAGAAGAATACAAAAAAATTGATCCAATTACACAAGTTTTAGATGTAATTAAAGATCAAAAATATGCTACTCCAGAAGAAATCGGCGCCATAGAACAAAGAGTAAAAGATTTAGTAGAAGAATGTGTAAAATTCGCAGAAGAATCTCCTTATCCTGAAATTCAACAATTATACGACGTGGTTTACGACCAAGAAAACTATCCATTTACACCTCATAAACTATAAATCAATTATGGCAACAATTATTAACATGCCTCGTTTGAGCGATACTATGACGGAAGGAACGGTAGCAGCTTGGTTAAAAAAAGTAGGCGATAAAATCAATGAAGGCGATATTCTTGCCGAAATAGAAACTGATAAAGCTACAATGGAATTCGAAGCTTTTGACGAAGGAACACTTTTATATATTGGTATTCAAGCCGGAGAAACTGCTCCAATAGATTCTTTATTAGCAATTATAGGAAACGAAGGTGAAGATATTTCTGCTTTAATAGCAGCAAAACCAGCCGCTGCTCCTGTAAAAGAAGAAGCTCCAGCTCCAATTTCAGAAAATCAGAAATCAGAAATCGTTAATCAAAAATCAGAAATCCCTTCTGGCGTTATTATAGTTACAATGCCTCGTTTGAGCGACACGATGACCGAAGGAACGGTAGCAACTTGGTTGAAAAAAGTAGGTGATAAAATTGTGGAAGGTGATATTCTTGCCGAAATCGAAACCGATAAAGCAACAATGGAATTCGAATCTTTCAACGAAGGAACATTATTATACATCGGAATTGAAGCAGGACAATCTGCTCCAATCGATAGTTTATTAGCCATCATCGGACCAGTAGGAACGGATGTTAGCGAAATAGCAAAAAATTACAAAACGGGAGGAGCTGCTCCTGCCGCAGTTGCAACCGAAGAAGCAAAATCAGCACCAGTTGCACAAGCCGTACCAGTTGTTCAAGAAGCAGCTGCTGACGGACAAAGAGTTTTAGCTTCGCCATTAGCAAAGAAAATTGCTGGTGAAAAAGGAATTCAATTAACTCAAGTAAAAGGTTCTGGAGAAAACGGACGTATCACTAAAAGTGATGTTGAGAACTTCACGCCACAAGCCGCTGCTACACCAGTTGCCGCAAATGCTGCTCCTGCAAAAGCAGAAACTGTTGCCGCTGCAAAACCTTATGTTCCTGCTGGACAAGTTGCAACCGAAGAAATCAAAAATTCGCAAATGCGTAAAATCATTGCGAAACGTTTGGCAGAATCTTTATTTACTGCTCCACATTACAACTTAGTAATTGAGGTAACAATGGACGAAGCGATGAAATCAAGAACAATTATCAACAGCGTTCCGGATACAAAAGTATCTTTTAACGATATGGTGATAAAAGCAAGTGCATTGGCTTTGAAAAAACATCCAAAAATCAATTCACAATGGACTGCTGAATCAATCATTATCAACTACCACGTAAATATTGGTGTTGCTGTAGCTGTTGAAGACGGATTGGTTGTTCCAGTTTTACCTTTTACAGATGGAATGAGTTTATCTCAAATTGGCACAAGCGTAAGAGACTTAGCAGGAAGAGCGAAAAACAAAAAATTATTACCTACCGAAATGGAAGGAAGTACTTTTACGATTTCTAACCTTGGAATGTTTGGTATTACCGAATTCAATTCGATTATTAACCAACCGAATTCTGCCATCCTATCCGTAGGAGCGATTGTAGAAAAACCAGTGGTTAAAAATGGTCAAATTGTAGTAGGAAACACCATGATGTTATCTCTAGCTTGCGATCACAGAACTATCGACGGTGCAACCGGAGCACAGTTCTTGCAAACTTTGAAACAATATATTGAAAACCCAGTGACAATGCTAGCCTAATAGCTTGTTATTTATAATATGAAATCCCGTTTCTTTTCGAAAGAGACGGGATTTTTTTTATTTATTCTTCTCCTCAATCCATCGCGACATATATTTTGTACTAGTCAAAGTATGATGTTGCAATAGTGTTCCCATAAAATTAAGCAATTCAATAGTTTTACAAAAAAGGATTCATTATTTTAATTTTATCGTCAATAATTTGGTTGTGTTGCATATCTTCGGAGTAAAGAACTTCACATTTACTTTCTAAAGCGGCAGCAATAATCATACTATCATAAAAGGAAAACTGATAGCGTTCTGCAATTTCACAAGCTTTTATAATGGTAATTTGTGTGTTCGTATGAAGGTTATTATTTTTAGCCATTTCTTCAACAACTTTTATAGCATCGGCGAAGCTAAATCCTAGTTTTTTAGTAATTGTATTTGAAAGTTCTTGCAATACTTGGGTAGAAATAAAAGAATTATTTTCTATGATTAGAGTTCTTGCTATAGTTCTTTTATCTGGTTCGTTGTTGGAATACTAATAAACTAAAATATTGGTATCTAAAAACACATTATCGTTCATTAGCTTCTTCTCTATTAAATTTGAATTTTTTAGTATCAATAGAGATGGTATCAAACGAAACTACTTTCTTATGCAATTGTTTTTTCTCTATACCTTCTTCTTTTTCAAAAGCAATTACTTGAATTTCTTTGCCAATGTATTTTTGAGGAACATCAAAGGATATAGTTCGGGAATTTGGTATTACAATGGTACGTATCATAGTGTCTTTTTTTCAAAATTACGAAAAAACAAAATATAAGTTGCATCCGCTATCATAATTTATTTAATTGTCAGAGTAAGGGATTTATCTCCTCCTATTCTTCTCCTCTATCCATCTTGACATATATTTTGTACTTGTCAAAGTATGATGTTGTAATAATGATCCCATAAAATTATCTAATCGATGTTGTTTTATATGGGTTTGCATTTTTAAAATATTATCAACGAAATCATTCGCAAACAAGCATTTCAAATAGCGTTTTTCAATAATTAGAAAACCGTTTTCTTGGGCTTTTAGCCAAAGAGTTTTATCTTGATATAATTCTACTGCTTTATCAGCAAAAACTTGAGGGTCGTCAGCAATAAAACCATTCCAAGGTAAATCACCACACATCGATTCGGCACCAATTGTTGTTGTAATGCTTGGAGTTCCAAATTGCATAGCTTCTACCAACTTTCCTTTTATTCCTGCACCAAAACGCAAAGGAGCTAAAACCACTCTAGCATTTCGAACGACTTCTTGGGCATCATCGGCTCGACCCATAATATAGAAACCTTCGGCAGATTTGTGTAATTGTAAAATTTTTTGACTTGGATACGCTCCATAAATTTGCAAAACTGATTCCGGCATTTGCTTTCTGATGAGTGGCCAAATTGTTTCTTTTAGATATTGAACGGCATTCCAATTGGGTTCATGAAGAAAGTTTCCAATAAAAAAAAAGTTCTTCCGTTCTTCGAATGAAGGCAAATTTTGTATAGTTAAATCGTCAATTGGTTCTAACAATAAAGGTAAATAATACAATAATTTGCTGTCAATTTTGAAGACAGATTGCAATAATTCCATTTCAAATTCGGAAATCATAAACGAAATATCGGAACGCAAAATACTGGCAATTTCTCGTTTGGCAACGTCTTCCACCAGCAAGTCATCGATGGTAAATTGTCGGTTTTCTTTGAAAGCTTTTTGACGTGCCAAACGCAAACAATGCAAATCTTCGGTATCTAATAATCGTAAAGCATCCGGGCAATTTTCGGCAACTCGCCATCCATATTGTTCTTCCATCATAAAACGATCAAACAACACAATCGACGGATTTAATTCCTTTACAAAAACATCAAAGCTGGAACAATTTAAAGTAATTGATTTTTTGGCTACAGCCAAAGATTCTAAATCAATCATATAATCACTATCCGAAGCAGAACTGGCAAAAGTGACATCGAAACCTTGCTCCTTAAAAATAGAAATTAATTGAATCATCCTTCCACCTGCCGCCGAGGAATTGGGTTCTGGCCAAACAAATCCAAGAATTAAAACGCGCTGATTTGCCATCATAAAACTACTTATTTAGGATGCAAAATAAGGAAAATAAACCGCAAATCAATCCATACTACAACAAATAAAAACTGTATTTTTACAATTCAATCTCCATAAATACAGAAAAATGTTAGGATTAAAATTAGCCACAGACCCAAAATGGGTAAATATCGTTGAATCGAACATCGAAGAAATCTTGACTGATCACGCTTGGTGCGAGCAAAAAGCGGCAACAAATATCATTACAATTATCACTTATAATTCGGAACACGTTGATTTAGTTACCGATTTATTAGAAATTGCCAAAGAAGAAATTGAACATTTTCAAATGGTGCACAACATCATCAAAGAACGTGGATTGACTTTGGGAAGAGAACGGAAAGACCATTATGTGAATGAACTTTTTAAGTTTTTGAAAAAAGACGGAAGCAGAAACGACGCTTTTGTAGACCGTTTGCTTTTCTCTGCAATGATTGAAGCTAGAAGTTGTGAACGATTTAAAGTATTATCACAAAATATTGAAGACAAAGAACTTGCCGCGTTTTATAAAGAATTAATGATCAGTGAAGCTGGACATTATACCACGTTTTTGCGCTTCGCCAGAAAATATTCCGAGAAAGTAAATGTTGACAAACGTTGGCAAGAATGGATTGATTTTGAAGGCGAATTAATTACTAACTACGGAAAAAAAGAAACTGTTCACGGCTAATAAAATTCTATTTTCTAACCCTAACTAACTTTTTTAAAAATGAAAAAACAATTCTTATTTCTATTTATAGCTTTCAGTTTTTGTGCCAATGCGAATGTGCGTTTGCCAAAAATATTTGCCGACGATATGGTTTTACAAAGAAACAAATTGATTCCAATTTGGGGTTGGGCAGATGCCAATGAGAAAATAGAAATTAAATTCAACAAGCAAACAAAAACCACAAAAGCCGACAAAAACGGAAAATGGATCATTCGATTAGACGCTGAAAATGCTGGTGGACCTTATGAATTATCCATAAAGGGAATAAATAAAATTATTATAAAAAATGTTTTGGTTGGCGAAGTTTGGATTTGCAGTGGACAATCCAATATGGAATTTAAGGTTAGTCAAGCCGACAATTTCGAGAAAGAAATAAACGACGCCAATTTTCCATCAATTCGACAATTTACCGTTTCTAGAGACGTAAGTTCTTTACCAAAAGACGATGTGAAAGCTGGGAAATGGGAAATTTGCAATAAATCTACTGTGGGTAATTTTACTGCTGTGGGTTACTTTTTTGCCAAAAAAATATTTGCCGAATTAAAAATCCCAATTGGATTAATACACACTTCTTGGGGCGGAACAGTTTCTGAAACTTGGACAAGCCGAGAAGGATTAGAAAGTAGTGACGAATTCAAGGAAATGATTGCGGGAATGCCAAACGTTAATCTTGATTCTATTTCGAAAGTTTTCAATAAATCAATTTCCAAAAGAGTGGAAACACTTCAAGGTTCTAAAATCAATCCTGAAATTTCTGAAACCTATAAGGAATTTTCATTCAATGATTCGACTTGGCCAGAAATGAATGAACCCGAAGTATGGGAAAGTCAAGCTTTAGGCGAATTTGACGGCGTAGTTTGGTTGAGAAAATCAATAATTCTTTCGGCAAACGAAGCTGGAAAATCTGGAACAGTTGAATTATCTAAAATTGATGATGAGGAAATTAGCTATGTAAATGGCGTAGAAGTTGGCAGAAATAATAATTGGGATGCCAAAAGAAAATATACCATCCCGGCAGGAATCCTAAAAGAAGGTAACAATGTTATTTCGATTCGAGTGGTTGATAATGGCGGTGGTGGCGGAATTTACGGAGAATCCGATGATTTAAAAATTACCATTGGCGACAAAATAATTCCGTTAAAAGGGAAGTGGAAATACCAAGTAGAATCTGTAAAAAGCGATATTGGCCCAAATAGTTATCCTTCCTTATTGTTTAATGCCATGGTAAATCCTTTGATTCCTTACGCATTCGAAGGCGTTTTGTGGTATCAAGGCGAAAGCAATGCTTCGAGAGCGCAACAATACAAAAAAGCATTCCCTTTATTAATAACCGATTGGAGAAAGAAATGGAATCAAGGCGATTTTCCTTTCTATTTTGTACAGCTTTCGAGTTTTAATGAAACCAATGGTAATAGCAATAATGGAAGTATGTGGGCCGAACTTCGAGAAGCACAAAGCCAAACCTTGAAACTACCAAATACAGGAATGTGCGTTACAACCGACATTGGTAACCCGACAAATATTCACCCAACTAACAAACAAGATGTAGGAAAACGTTTAGCGGCAGTCGCTTTGAAAAATGTTTACAAACAAAATATTGTTTGCACTGGACCAACATATAAATCAATGGAAATGCAAGGAAACAAAATTGTAGTTTCCTTTGATAATTTGGGTTCAGGGTTATCAACATCTGACAAATATGGCTATGTAAAAGGATTTGAAATTGCTGGAGAAGACAACGTATTTTATTATGCCAAGGCACAAATCGTCAATGATAAAGTCGTGATTTATAGTGAAAATGTACCAAGTCCTGTGGCTATTCATTTTGGATGGGCAGACGACGCTAGCGATAACAATCTCTATAATAAAGAAGGATTTCCGGCAGATTCGTTTAGAACAGATAATTGGAAAAACGTTACCGATAACGTAAAATATAAGATGGTAAAGTAATACTATTCCAAATAAAAAATGTTGCAAAAATGCGGGGATTATCCTCGCATTTTTTTTGTTTTCAATCCAAAATTCAAAACTATTTGCATAAATTGGAGGTAATTCTTAATTAATATTTGCGTAATTTGAAGAATCTAATACGCATATTCCTAATTATATATTTGCTTTTAGGAATAGATTTGTATAATCGACTAATCAAAAATAACCCTTTAACAAAATGCAAAATCAAGATTCTACCATTTTATCGATTTCCCACAAAGAGCCCGGACAGTTTGAAGAAACAAGATTTGAGAAAATTCATAATACAATTTTCCAATCTTCAGAAATCGCATCAAAAACAGTAGCCAAAGAAATAGCCGGTTTAATCAGAGAAAAACAATCCAAAAATGAAAATTGCATTTTAGGACTTGCCACAGGATCTTCACCAATAAAAGTTTACGAAGAGTTGATTCGATTTCATCAAGAAGAAGGATTGAGTTTTAAGAACGTAATAACTTTTAATCTTGATGAGTATTATCCAATGGAAAAAGATAATATTGAAAGTTACCACTATTTCATGCATGAAAATCTTTTCAAGCACATTGATATAAAAGCCGAAAATATTCATATCCCGAACGGAATGATTGCCCAAGAAAATCTAGACCAATATTGTTTAGATTACGATGCGGCTATTTTGAAAGCTGGAGGATTAGATTTTCAATTACTTGGTATCGGGCGAACAGGACATATAGGATTTAACGAACCCGGTTCACACTCTAATTCAGGAACAAGAAGCATAACACTAAATCACATTACAAGAGTAGACGCCGCGCAGTCGTTTTTAGGAATAAATAATGTTCCTCGAAGAGCGATTACAATGGGAATTGGCACCATAAAAAAAGCAAAAAGAATTGTGCTTTTGGCATGGGGAGAAAACAAAGCTTCGATAATTAAAGAAACTATCGAAGGTGACATTTCGGCACAAGTTCCTGCAACTTATTTGCAAATTCACACAAATACCACATTCGTTTTAGACAAAGAAGCTTCGTCAGAATTGACCCGCATAAAAACTCCTTGGCTAGTTTCTTCTTGTATTTGGACCGAAGAACTAAGAAGCAAAGCAATTGTATGGCTTTGCGGAAAAACAGAAAAACCTGTATTAAAATTAAATGACAAGGATTACAATGACAATGGAATGTCAGGATTGCTTGCCGAAGAAGGCTCTGCTTATGACTTGAATATAAAAATGTTCAACAAATTACAACATACAATTACAGGATGGCCAGGCGGAAAACCAATGGCTGACGACACAAATAGACCAGAAAGAGCTTTGCCAGCGAAGAAAAAAGTCATTATTTTCAGTCCACATCCAGATGACGATGTAATTTCGATGGGAGGAACATTTGACCGACTTGTAGAACAAGGACACGAGGTGCATGTAGCTTATCAAACCTCGGGAAATATTGCAGTTTCTGATGAAGAAGCATTGCGTTATGCCGAAGTTGCATTAGATATTTCTTCGGAAAATAATGAAACTATAAAAAGTGTTGTTCTCGCTTTGCAAACGAGGAAAATAAGTAAAGCCGATGAATTAACTATTCGTAAAATAAAAGGGCAAATTAGAAGAAAAGAATCATTAGGTGCTACTCGGTTTTTTGGACTTCCTGACAGTCAAGTTCACTTTTTGGACATGCCTTTCTATGAAACTGGTACTGTCAAAAAAAATAATCTTGGAACTAAAGATATTGAAATTGTGAGCCAATTGATTTCGGATATAAAACCACAACAAATATTTGCTGCGGGTGATTTGGCCGATCCACACGGAACCCATAAAGTTTGTTTGGATTCTATTTTTATTTCTATAGAAAACTTAAAAACCGAAACTTTTATCAAAGATTGCTGGGTTTGGTTATATCGTGGCGCTTGGCACGAATGGGAACCACAGGAAATAGAAATGGCAGTTCCTATGAGCGAAGATCAAGTGTTAAGGAAACGAAAAGCCATTTTTTACCATCAATCACAAAAAGATAATGTGATGTTTCAAGGCGAAGATTCAAGAGAATTTTGGGTAAGAGTCGAAGAAAGAACAAAAAAGACCGCAGACAAATACAATGCTTTGGGACTTGCCGAATACACAGCTATGGAAGCATTTAAAAGATATTATTTCTAAAAAGTTTTGGTTAGCTTTTTTAATTAGATTTTCCTTGCAGGTTTATGACAAACTTGCAAGGATTTTTAAAATAAAACAATTATAAACAAAATAATTAGCTCTATAATTAAATGATTAATTTGAAGTATTTTTGTTATTACCTTCTAATTTCCATGTAAGTAACTTCTTAATGTTGAAAAATAATTTAGAAAATAAAATGAAAAAATCATCCAAAACAATTATTCTGCTTCTAACAATTCTATTTTCGCAACAGCCTTTTGCAGGAACAAAACCAAACTTATCTACAAGGATTTTATTAAAAGAAAACTGGAAAGTGGAGCGAAATAGCAAAGTTTTGAGTGACGGTGCTAGTTTAACTACGACCGCCAATAACACCGAAAATTGGTATAAAACAAGCGTACCCTCAACCGTAATGGGAGTTTTGACTGCTAATGGGTTGTATAAAGATATTTTCGTTGGCACCAATTACAAAGATTTAGACAAAACCCAGTTTAATGATTCTTGGTGGTATAAAACGGAGTTTGATTTACCGACTATACTTCCAGAGAATACAATTAAGCTTCATTTTGACGGAATAAATTATTATGCTAATATTTGGCTTAACGGAAAATTAATTGCTTCACGTGACAAAGTTTTTGGCACTTTCAGACAATTCAAATTTGATATTTCGGCTATAGCCAAAAAGAAAGGAAATAGTCTCGCTGTCGAAATATTTCGTGCTCAACCTGGCGATTTTAATATTGGTTTTGTAGATTGGAACCCAAGACCATTAGACGAAAATATGGGAATTTGGCGTCCTGTTTATGTTGAAATTGATGGAAAAGTGGGGTTGAAAAATACCGCTGTTCAATCTAAAGTAAATACCTCAACGCTCAAAGAAGCTTGGCTGACCGTAAAAACTGAAGTGAAAAATTATACTTCTGAAAACATTTCAGGAACATTAATTGGCAAAATTGGCACAAATGAATTTCGCTATCCCGTAAAATTAAACCCAAACGAAACCCGAGATTTATCTTTAACTTCTGAAGAAATTGCTTCTTTATATGTTAAAAATCCCAAACTTTGGTGGTGCAATAATCTTGGAGAACCCAATTTACAGAAACTTTCCCTTCGTTTTGAAACGGATAAAACTGTCACAGATTCAGATGAAATCACTTTTGGTATTCGAGAAATTGAAACCTATTTTACACCCGAAGGGCACAAAGGATTTATACTCAACGGCAAGAAAACACTAATAAAAGGAGCTGGTTGGACAGACGATATTTTCCTGCGAGACACTAACCAAAGTCTAGATACTCAACTGCAATATGTAAAACACATGAATCTGAATACTTTGCGTTTCGAAAGTATTTGGGGAACATCACAAGAAGTTTATGATTTATGCGATAAATACGGAATTATGGCAATGGTGGGCTGGAGTTGTCAATGGGAATGGATTGAATATTTAGGAAAACCGTGCGATGCTTTTGGCGGTATTCAAACCGATGCCGATGTGAATCTTGCTCTTGAATCTTTAACCGATCAGATTTTATGGCTACGAAATCATCCAAGTATTTTTGTGTGGTTTTTAGGAAGTGATAAATTGCCAAAACCTGAATTAGAAATTAAATATAAAAACTTAATAGCAAAAATAGATAACCGACCGTATTTACTGACCGCAGGAACACGAACCAGCGAAGTTAGCGGGCCAGTTGGGGTAAAAATGAATGGCCCTTATGAATATGTTTCTCCTAATTATTGGTTTGAAGACACCAAACATGGTGGTGCTTTTGGTTTTAATACCGAAACATCACCGGGAGCTCAAATTCCGCCATTGGAAAGCATCAAAAAAATGATTCCCGAAAACCAGTTATGGCCAATAAATTCAGCTTGGGATTTTCATTGCACTCATTCGTTAGTTGCGTTTCAAAATTTGAATGTAAACACATCGATGATTGATAATCGATACGGAAAATCGAAAGATTTAAATGAATATTCACTAAAATCGGATGTGCTGGGATACGAAGCCATGAGCGGAATGTTCGAAGGATTTAGGGCTAGAATCCCTGTATCTACGGGTATAATTCAATGGATGCTCAATTCGGCTTGGCCTTCTTTTTATTGGCAATTATACGATTATTATTTGTTGCCAACTTCGGGTTATTATGCTACTCGAAAAGCTAATAATAGCAATCAATTGATTTATGATTATTCTAAAAATGAAATATTTGCTGTCAATGAATCTTTAAATTCAGAGAAAAATCTAAAGGCTAAAATTACCGTTTATGACTTTAATTCAAATTTATTGAAGAAAGAAATTGTAGCATTCAGCATCAATTCGATTACTTCTAAATCTGTTTTTAAAATGGATACTTTTACCGAAGGCGTTTTCCTTGACTTAAAATTATTTAATGAAAAAGGAATTCAAATTGCATCTAATTTTTATTGGTTATCCAATAAAAAAGATGTTTTTAATTGGGAGAAAAGCTTTTGGGGAAATACTCCGTTAAAAGAATATGCCGATTTTACCCAATTAAATGATTTGCCAAAATCGGAGATTTCGACAATTTATACCGTAAAAACAGTCGGAAACAATGAAGAATTGAATGTTACATTGACCAATACGAATTCGAAAACAGCTTTTTTCATTCATTTGAATATAACAGATAATTTATCTAATTCAATTTTTCCTGCTTTTTGGGATGACAATTATATTAGTATTTTGCCAAATGAAAAGCGAACCATCAAATGCAGTATTCCAAAGGATTTAGTACTGAAAAACAAATCAAAACTAGTAATTTCGGGTTGGAATATTAACGAACAAATACATTCTTTGGAAATAAAATAAGGACTTTTTAAATGGAAATTTAAGTAACTTTGGAATCCCAAATTCAAAAAAAATATGTACAAAATAATCTTACTAATTGATTTCACGGAAGATTACGGAAAAAGTCTACTAAAAGGCGTAACCCGATATTCTAAAGAAAATGGCCCTTGGTTATTTTGTCGAATGCCTTTGCATTACAGGGAAGATTTAAGTATGAACAACCTAATTACGTTTGCCAAAGAATGGAAAGCCGATGGTATTATTGCTCAATTATACAATAATGCCGACATACAAAAACTAGTAGAAACCAAAATTCCCGTTATTGTAGAAGATTTCAAAGAGCACTTTGAAGAGTTCCCAAATATTAGTGGCAATTATTTTGAAACTGGTGAAATGGGAGCAAAATATTTCATCAATAAGGGCTATAAAAATTTTGCTTTTTATGGGTTTAATAATATTGTTTGGTCACGAGAACGTGGTGAAGGTTTTGAAGATTCTGTAAAAAAACATGGTGGAAAAGTCCATTTTTTCAATCCAAAAAAGATTTTGTCTCGAGAGTTATGGCACTACAAACCATCAGCATTGAGTAAATGGCTTAGCAATCTTCCTAAACCTATTGCTATTATGGCTTGTGATGACGAAAGAGCTCAACACATAACCGATGCGTGTAGAATTAACAAAATAAAAATTCCTGAAGAAGTAGCTGTTTTAGGCGTTGACAATGATGAACTTACTTGCAATTTATCGGACCCTCCATTATCAAGTATTGGTTTAGGCGTAGATCAAGGCGGTTATGAAGCTGCAAAACTGATGCAACTTCTCATCGAAAATAAAGATCAAAAACCTTATGATATTGTTGTAAAATCGACCTCAATTTTTACTAGACAATCTACTGATATTTGCGCCACAACCGACAAACAAATTGCAATGGCGCTAAATTTCATCCATCAAAATATTGAAAATAATATCAATGTAATTGATGTGCTGAAAAAAGTATCCATTTCAAGACGAGCACTCGAAAAACGTTTTCTTGAAGTCACGGATTCGGCAGTTTACAAATACATTTGCCATTTAAGAATACAAAAATTCTCGGATAAACTTTTAGAATCCGAAAAATCTATCAATGAAATTGCCATTGAAGTTGGATTCAATGACAATAAAAATCTGTCAAGATTATTCAAACAAATAAACGGCTGTACTCCTTTGCAATATAGAAAAGCCAATGCTAAATAGAGTCGATTTATTTGTTTTCGAGAACCGATAATTTTCCATTTCTTCCACTTTTCGAAAAGGCAGCAAGTGTAATTTTTCCTTTTTCAGGAATTGGATTTTTGTAAACTTTACTATTGATTGTTGGCACAGAACCATCAGTAGTATAGCGAATTGTTAATCCTGGTATTTGAATATTAGCCACAACTTTCGAATTGATTATAATTGCCCCAACTGGCGGAATTCTATAATTATAACCTCCAGCATAATAGTCTAATCGTGGCAATTCTTTTTTACCAAGAATGTTTACAAATATAGACCAATCTTTGTTGTACGCAATTTCAGCTTTGGCTTTGTCGGTTTCGGTTGCCCAAGAAGGATCTTTTGCCCAAGCCCGTTCGGCTAATGCTAATAATTTTGGATATAATAAGTAATCCAAGGTTTTTGCGTTTCGAAGATTTTCACTAAAAAGTTGACCTTGAATTCCAAGAATATTCGATTTTCCAAAATCCGTCAAGCGTTCTTTTTCATCAAATAAACTAGAATTAATTGGGTCTCCGCTCGCATTTTCTTTAGTATTTTTATAATAGTTGAAAGGGATAAAATAAAACGGTTTGTCAATATCATTAAACCCTGCCCAATAGGCACCCGGTTCATCGGCGGCTTTTTCATAAGCCAAATCAAAGTATAAATTGCTTACACAAGAAAGAATTACTTTATAACCAGCATTAGCTAATTTATAGGGCAAATCTTCCGATCCCCAACCTATTGCGTTGTTCCAAACATGAGCACGGAATCCTTTATTGGCAAAATCAGGGTTAGGAATATAGCTGTTTTTACCGTCTAAAGCTGTTTTGCGCATCGCAATTTCTTCCCAACCAGAAATTGAAATATTATGTTTTGATGTTATTTTCTCCATTTTATCATAATAGTAATACCATAAATCATCGGTAGATTTTAGCTTATCATTTTCGGCAATTAGTTTATTGCACAATGGCGAAAGTTTCCATGTTCCAGCAGGCACTTCGTCACCACCAAGATGAATGGTAGCAATGGGCGCATTGGCTTCTTTATACATTGCCAAAAGCTCCTCTATAACTTTTTCCATAAAAGTATAAGTCGAGGGTAAAGCCACACACATGATATTATCTGTCCATAATTGTGCCGATTTATGGATGGATTTATCATTTATATCCCGAAGCAAATAGCGTTCTGCCTCTTCTTGATTACCCAGTTTTAAATACTTTTCATATCGGGTATCCATAGCCATAATTGCTGCGCGGCTGTGCCCTGGAGATTCAATTTCGGGGATAATTTGAATATGTCTTTCGGTAGCATATTTTAGAATTTCGATGAAATCTTGTTTCGTATAATAACCACTTCCTGGAAAAACTCCTGTTTCTGGACCAGTTCCGTAGGAAGACGGTAAAAAGTTTTTGCTGTCTAATGTAAATCCACGATTGGCGCCAACTTGGGTCAATTCTGGCAAGGAAGGAATTTGGATACGCCACCCTTCATCATCGCTAAAATGAAAGTGAAACGTATTCATTTTATACAATGACATCGCGTCAAGAATCTTGAAAATGGATTCTTTTGTTTGAAAATTTCGAGCTACGTCAAACATAAAACTTCGAAACCCAAAACGTGGTTCGTCTTTTACATAACAATTAGAAACAGTAATTGAGGCTATTTTTTTCTTCCAAGAATCGGAAGGCAAAAGCGATTTTAAGGATTGAATTCCGTAGAAAATCCCACTCGTTGTTGATGCTGAGATTTCAATTTTGTCCGATTGAATATCAAGAATATATTCTTCTTCTTTTAAATTGGCTTTTTTTAATATAATTTGTTTGCCTTTGCTATTATTTGAATTAACAGCAATTTTGCTTTCGATAATTTTACTCAATTCATTCGAAAGATACTTCGCTTCATTCAAAAATTCGGCGTCGGCACTAATGTTAACATTTTTATCCAGAACAAATTCACCAGCAACATTCTTGAAAAATTTTGGCGAAGGAAAAATTTTTGGCAAACTATCAACCGGAATAGCTGTAATTAACTTATTGCTATTATAAGTACTTTCAGGTGTTGTAAAATTTATTGAAGGATTAACGATTGGTTTCAAAACATAATTTTTTATACTATATCCTTTATCAGGATTTGAATCCCAAACGATGTAAAATCCCATTGGCGCAGCGGTAAGATTAAGCACCGTTCCTTGGGTGAAATAGGGAAAATCTACACTTTTATTTACCTTAATTCCTTTAAATTTAGAGCTAGGTTTCATTTGGTACAAATCACCGTTAATGTGCGTAATAACAAAATCAGCTTCTTCCGGATTAGTCGGAATATTTCTGTTATAGTTAAAATAAATGGTCCATCCCGATGACGGAAAATCTATTTTTCCATTATTGGTAAATTTAAAAGAGGAAAGAACTTTTGGTTGCTTATTGTAATTATTGGCAATTAATTCCCAATTTAATTGCAATTTACTTTCATCAAACAAAGGTTTTTCTTGTGAATGAATTGAAATTGAATACATGAATAATGCGAATAAAACTATTACGGAATCTCTCATAAAGTTGATACTTTTTAATTTATAAAGGAGAATAACACGCTCCTAATTCATTATTTGAACTGTTAATATAGGGATTATAAAGATTCAAAGACCATTTTTTGCCACTAATTTCATCTGCCAAATATAAGTCATATTGTCCTCTTCCTCCTATTCTAGTACTTGAAAGTACCACGGTATGACTGTTGACTGGAAACGCATCCGAGAAATCCGAATCTGATTCGTTAAAAGGAAGTTTTAATGATGGAGTTCCATTAAAATACCCCAAATAAACTTGGTCGCTAGTAGTAGATTGCGTAAATAAAAAGGTGTTTGCATCAACCGTAATTGGATAATATTCATTAATATTTGCCATTGCGGCTAATGGTTGTGTGGTATTATTTAACATAGAATATTTGATAATATCAGCTGTAGCCGAATTATTAGCTTCGCTCCCTGAATATAAAATGCTATTACCATCGGCAGTGTAATACGGCATCGAGGCTTCGGTGTTGGGAACGATGAATGACCTTAAAATATTTCCCGAGGTATCCATTTCTTTTAACACTCCATTTTGCTTGAAAACAATTTTTGTTCCGTCTGGCGAAAACTTTGGATCTTCATCACGAGCCAATGAGTTTTTGGTGAGATTTTGTGGCTGAACATTTGTTCCCAAAGTATAAATAAAAACATCCCAATTTGATGTAGGTTGTGCCATTCCCATAAATACGATTTTTGTCCCGTCTGGCGAAAAATGAGCATTCATTGAATTTGTAATTGTCCAATTCTGGCTCAAGAAAGTTATTTCGTTGGTACTAAAATTATATAAATATAATTTTGAATCAGAACAATTATAGCAAGAATAAGTATGATAAACCATCTTTCCTGTAAGTACAGGTTGAGGAGTTTTGTCAATTGGAACGGCCGGAACTACAAAATTAGGAGTAGAACTAGAACAAGAAAGTAATGCTAATAAAAAAAAGAATGCCAGAGTTGTTGTTTTGCATTTCATTATTAAGACATTTATGTTAGGGTAAAAATAAAGAATACTTCGAAGAAATCTCCGAAGTATTCACAACTAAAAAAACGTAAATAAACATTATTAAAAAAAACTAATACCCAGGATTTTGAGTTAATTTAGGATTTGCATCTCTTTCTAACTGTGGTATAGGACACAACCATTTTTCATTAGTACAATTGTAATTAATGCTAATTGGTGCACTTGGCGTTGCGTTAGCACAAGTATATTTAACTTCATGTAAACCGTTCATCACCGTGGTACAAACACCTGCACGAACTAAATCGTCCCAACGTTGACCTTCAAAAGCAAACTCTAATCTTCTTTCGTTTAAGATTTTGGTTTTCAAATCTGCTTTTGATGTTGCTGTAAGATTTGGCAAACTAACTCTAGCACGAATTTGATTTACAGTTGCTAATGCACCAGCTAAATCTCCTAATTCGTTTTGAGCTTCAGCTTTCAACAAAACAACATCATCAAAACGCAACAAATAAGGATGATCTCCACTCGCCCATCCTGCAGGATGTTTTTCTTTATAAGCAAAAGGAGTTCCAATAGTTGGGTCTTGGCAAGGATTCCAGTTTTCGTCACCCCATGCAATAGGTGCTCCATTAGCATCTACTGTCCAAAAAACAAGACTTGCATTTTTACGTATTACGTCATTTTGTGCGTCAAAATCACTTACTAAATCTTTAGATGGAACGCAATATTTTTGCCATCCATCATCAGGTGCCAAAAACAATTGAACTCCCCAGTTTGCTTGATTTCCTCCGGCTATAAAAGAAATTTCAAGAATAGATTCTGAACTAAAATAATGATTACCATCAAACAAGTCAGCATAATTTGATACTAAACTATAACCTGCAGGACTAGCGATCACTGTATTACAGTACTGCAATACTTTGTTATAATCTCTATCGCTTCTTTGCGCCCAGATTTTGGCAAGCAATGCATTTGCAGCACCTTTTGTGGCTCTCACTTTGTTTTCGCTTGGACCACCAACATAACTATCAGGTAAATTTGCCAAAGCCACTTGAAGATCGGCATCAATTTGATTGTAAACTTCAGTTTCTGTTGAACGAGCTAAATTAATTACAGCAGGATCTGTAGAATTTGAATGGAGCTCAATAGGAACGCCACCATAGAGTTTTACTAATCTAAAATAATGAAAAGCCCGCAAGAAACTTGCTTGACCAATTATATTTTGTCTTAAATTATTTTGATCCAAGGCGGGATCATTAATTCCTTTTATTTTATCCAAGATAATATTACAACGAGAAACTCCTTGATAAAGTTGGCTCCAATTATTGAACATTCTATTGTTACTAGTAGTGATATTTAATTGATCGTAAGCAACAATAGGAGCATCTCCACCACCGCCAGCATATGCGTTGTCTGAACGAACATCACCTAAAAGCACGTCATCCCATTGATAATACTCCGCGTAAAAAGTAGTATAAGCACCATTTAGGGCATTACTAAGATCCTGTGCAGTATTATAAGCGTTACCAGTCGTAAGGTCAGACTTAGGAGTTACATTCAGAAAATCTTTACTACACGAAAAAAAGGAAGCAAGTAGTAATGAGCAACCAATTATTCTTAATTTATAATATATATTTTTCATAATAATTTCATTTTATTGTATTAAAAAGTAAGGTTAACTCCAAAAATCACATCTTTAGTTTGTGGATAAGTTCCATAATCTACACCCGGAGCAATATTTTTCAAAGGATTATTGCCACTTTGTGAATAAAAATTCACTTCTGGATCAAACCCTGAATATTTGGTAAACGTAATCACATTATCAGCCGTTAGATACAAATGTATTTTGCTCATATATAGTTTACTCACTAATTTTTCTGGAAGGTTATAACCTAAAGTAATCGATTTTAATCTTATATAAGATCCGTCTTCAATGAATCGAGAAGAAATTTTCATGTTTTGATCGCTTCCATAAGCAGCTACCGGAATATTGGTAATTTGACCTGGAGTTGTCCAACGATTTAAAACTGCTGTCGATTGATTATTAGCGCTATACATTCCTTCGGTTTCTATTCTGGTAGCATTAAATATTTGATTGCCTTGTACCCCTTGGAAGAAAATATCCAAAGACCAATTTTTATAAGTAAAATCATTTGTAAATCCTACTGTATATTTAGGATTAGCATTACCAATAATAGTTTTATCGCCATCACTTAGTTTACCATCGCCGTCAATATCTTTGTATTTAATCATACCTGTTGCTGGATCAACTCCTTGAGAAACATATCCGTAAAAACTACCTAATGGTTTTCCTTCTTGTGCAATTGCCACTAAACCTCTACCATCGTTATTCAAATCTCCTAATTGTATTGGACCGCCTGGAAGACTTGTGATTTTATTTTTATTGAACGAAATATTAAAATCCGTATTCCATTTGAATTCACCCACTAAATTTTTTGAACTCACGGCAAATTCAAAACCTCTGTTTTCCATGGCTCCTATATTCATTATTGCATTTGCAAACCCTGTACTTGTTGGGATTGTTTTATTCAACAACATATCGGTTGTTAGTTTAATATAGTAATCTGTAGTGAAAGTTAAACGGCTATGCAATAACGAAAGATCGATACCGATATCGGTTTGTTTTGTAGTTTCCCATTTTAGATTATTACTTTCAAGTGAAGAAGGATTTGTCCCAGGAACTACATTACCTCCAATTACATAAGCAGCACCTGGATTTACTAAACCAAAATGAGAATAATTCCCCACTTGTCCGTTTCCAACTTCACCCCATCCTGCTCTTATTTTCATGTCATTGATAACAGGTACATTTTTGAAAAACTCTTCTTTAGACAATCTCCAACCAGCAGAAAACGATGGGAAATTACCCCATCTATTCAACGTTCCGAATCCAGAATAACCATCTCTACGGAAATTAGCTGTCAAGAAATATTTATCCTCATAGCTGTAATTTAATCTCCCAATAAAAGCAAGATTTCTTCCTGTTGTGCTACTATAGCTTGCACCTGGTATTGGTGTAGTTGCAGCATTTATCGTATGTACTGCTCCAGAACCAAACCCTCTTGCACCATCCGAAAAATTAGAATTATCATTTTGCGAAACAATATAACCCAACAAAGCGTTGAAAGTATGTTTATCGAATGATTTGGAAAAAGAAAGTGTGTTTTCAGTTGTCCAATACGTATTTTGAGTATTACTTATACTTGCCATCCCTTGAAAAGCTCTACCTTCTCTACTTCTGAATGGGTCAACCCATGAATTATAAGTACTGTTTAACTGTTCGAACCCGAACATGGATTTAAATTTAAGATATTTCAAAAAAGAAAATTCAGCGTAAACATTTCCGTTAAATCTATAATTTTGGAAGGAATGTTCGTTTTTTAATAATAATCCAATCGGATTTTCAAGATCTCCAATAATAGGATTTAATACAAATGTACCATCCGGATTATAAACACCAGTCACAGGAGCACCTGTTAACAAAGACAAAACAGCACCAATTTTTCTTCCCTCATCAACATTCACATCTTTCCATTTATTGTAGGAGATACTTGAACCTATTTTTACAGAATTACTTATTTTGTGATCAATGTTAGCCTTAAAAGTATATCTTTCTACTGAGTTTGTAAGAACAACCCCTTCTTGATTAAGATAGGTTCCAGATACATAAAAGTTAGTTTTTTCATCTCCTCCAGAAACGCCAAACTGATAATTTTTAGAAGCTGCTGTTCTAAAACCTTGATTTTGCCAATTGCTATCAGCAGTATATAAACTTGCATCAATAGGATGATTCATTTCAGTCATTAAAGACTTATATTGGCTTGCATTTAAAACATTTAGTGTTTTTGCCACACTCGAAACCCCTGTATAGGTATTAAAAGTAACTGTAGTTTTGTGATTTCCGCCTCGTTTTGTAGTTATCAAAACAACCCCATTAGAACCATTAGCGCCATAAATTGCTGCAGAAGAAGCGTCTTTAAGAATCGTCATCGATTCAATATCAGAAGGACTAATTTCATTTATTGAAGTAGTAACAACACCATCAACAATAAACAACGGTTCGCTACCGGCTGTAATTGTTGATGTTCCTCTAATTCGGATTGAAACACCAGCTTGTGGCTGACCTGAAGGTCTTGATATTTGAACTCCCGAAATTTTTCCTTCAAGAGCATTTGCAAATTCAGTATTCGCTTTTCCTTCAAAATCTTTTGAAGTAACAATAGCTATTGAACCCGTAATGTCCTTTTTCTTAGTTGAACCATATCCCATCACAACAACTTCTTTCAAATCAACATCACTTGAAACAAGAACTACGTTGACTGTTGTTTTACCTTTTACAACAACCTTTTGGGACGTGTACCCAAGGTAGGTAAAATTTAAAACGGCATCTTTTGGTAAATTATTCAAAGTGAATTTACCATCTAAATCTGTTGTAGTTCCAATTTTAGAATTTTGGACAGCTACATTAACACCTGGCAAAGGCCCCGTAGAATCTGATACTTTTCCAGTAACAGATTGAGCTTGCATCATACTACAAACTAGCAAGAATGTAGAAATAAACAAGGTTTGTTTAAAAAATTTCTTCATAATTAATTTTGGTTTAAAAATTTTGAGGTTAGTTAGGCATAAAATAGTGTTATTGAATTAACTATAAATATACTTTTCAAAACTAATTAATAGATGATTTAAAAAAATAGATATTTACGCATAATAATCCTCATTTTACGTAATTATTAAAATCTAATTAAAATACTAAACACTTAATTTAAAGAGAATTCAGATGTTCAAAAAGTTTACACATCGCTAATTTGAAAATTTAAGAAAACCCTCAAAAAAGACTACTTTTGCAAAAAAACAATTATATTCAGTCAGCCATGAATAATTCAAAAACAAAACCCTTTTTATTTAAAACAATAAAATACTTAGGAATCGGTAGCGTAACACTTCTTGCCTTAATGTTTATTACACCTTATGTTTTCTCTGACAGAATTAAAGAAGAAATAAAAAAAACTGCCAACAAAAAATTGAATAGTGAACTTAATTATTCGGATGTGAATGTTTCATTTTTTAAACATTTCCCTTCGCTAACGTTAACTTTAGACAATTTTAGCTTGAATGGTTCTGCTCCCTATCAAAAAGAAAAATTCATTACCGCCAAAGAAGTTGCTTTTGGAATAAACGTTCCGAGTCTAATCTTTGGAAAATTCATAAACATAGATGAAATCTACCTGCTAAATTCAAAAATAAATGTCAAGGTAAATAAGGACGGGATTGCCAACTATAATGTTTATATAGCTGATAAAACAGTTCAGACAAATGACAATACAACCTCTTCACTAAAACTAAAAAAGATTGAAATAAAAAATAGCCAGATCAATTATGACGATCAAACGGCAAAAATTCACTTTGATGCTTTTGGTTTCAATTATCTTGGAAAAGGAGATCTTGCCTCATCTGTTTTTGATTTATATTCGAATGCCAAAATAGACAAACTAAATGTTATTTATGAAAATGAACCTTACTTGATGAACAAAAAAGTAGATGCCGAATTAATAACAAAGGTCAATGTCAATTCGCTTTCTTTCGTCTTTCAACAAAATAATCTAAAAATAAATAAGCTTCCGTTTGATTTTAAAGGAAAATTCGACTTCCTGAAAGACGGTTATAATATGGATTTTACCGTTAAATCTTCAAACAGCAATCTCGAAGATCTGATTACTGCCTTTCCTCCAAAATATATTACCTGGCTTAACAAAACAGAATTACGAGGCAAAACTGATGTATTACTTACGTTAAAAGGAAAATATATAGCTTCAAAAAAAATAGGTCCAGACCTTAATCTTGAATTAAAAATTCGAGATGGTTTTGTAAATTATAATAAAAGTGCTTTACCGGTTTCGAACCTTAATTTAGATTTAACCACAAGACTTCCGTCCTTAAACCCAGATCTTTTGGTTATTGATGCGAAGACTTTATCTTTAAATATCCAAAAAGACTTTCTTAAAGCAAAACTGTTTGTTAAAGGAATGAATAACCCTGAAATTGACGCCAATTTAAATGCAAAAATTGACTTAGAAAAATTGGATAAAGCTCTTGGAATTCCTGATTTAGAACTAAAAGGAATGCTTATTGGTGAAGGAAAAGCAACAGGGAAATTCGACCCTAAAAACAAAATATTTCCAGTTACAAATGCAAATATCAAATTAGAAAACGGATATATTAAAACCAAATATTACCCAAATCCAATCACTAATATCAACATCATTTCTAAAATTGAAAATCAAAAAGGAACATTCAATGATTTAAAAATAGCGCTCAAACCAACTCAATTTACCTTTGAAGGCGAACCGTTTTTTATCGAAGCAGATCTGACTAATTTTGACGATTTAACGTATGACGTAAAAGCAAAAGGAACACTGAATATCAGTAAAATTTATAAAGTTTTCTCGCAAAAAGGATTGGATTTAGATGGTTCTATCAAGGCCGATTTAGTTTTGAAAGGAAAACAAAGTGACACCAAAAAAGGCAACTACAATAAACTGGACAACAAAGGAACTTTAGAAGTAAGAAATATTCAAATAGCGACCCAATATCTTCCAAAAACATTCCTTATCAAAGAAGGGATTTTCAAAATCAATCAAGACAAGATGAGCTTCAATAACTTCTTAGCAGCTTATGGCGAATCGGATTTTAAAATGGATGGTTATTTGAAAAATGTAATCAACTTCGCGACTTCAAAAAATGCGGTGTTGAGCGGCTCTTTCGTACTAAAATCAAAATACATCAATGCTGATGAATTTATGTCAAGTACCGTCGTAAGCACAGCAAATACTAGCACTGAACCAACAATAACAACAGAAAAAGGAGTGATTATGCTTCCTCCAACTTTCGATTTGCAATTTCAAGCGAACGCCCAAAAACTAAACTTTAATGGCCTAACGATTAACGATGCTAAAGGAGCGCTGAAAATAAAAGATTCCAAGTTAAACATGCAAAACACAGGATTCAATTTGATAGGTTGTGCAGTTACTATGAATGCTACTTATGAAGGAATTAATCCAAAAAAAGCACTATTCGAATATGATATAAAAGCAACTGATTTCGATATTAAAAGAGCTTATAAGGAAGTAAAAATATTTAGAACAATGGCTAGTGCTGCCGAAAAAGCGGAAGGAATTGTGTCATTAGATTATAACCTTAAAGGCAAATTAAACGCAAATATGGAACCCATACTTCCATCATTAATTGGGAATGGTGTCATTTCTGTAAAAAACATAAAGTTCCATGGCATGAAAATGTTTAACGCCGTAAGTAGTAAAACAAACTATGAAGGGATAAAAGATCCAGAAGTGAACAAAGTTGACATCCGAACTTCTATAAAAAACAACATAATAACCGTTGAACGATTCAAATTCAAATTTGCGGGTTTCAGACCAAGAATAGAAGGAACAACAAGTCTAGACGGAAAACTAAACCTTAAAATGAGATTAGGATTACCACCATTAGGAATCCTTGGAGTTCCCTTATTAATAACAGGAAACAAAGACAATCCAAAGGTGAAAATAGGTCGAAAATCGGAGGAATTACAAGAAACTGAAGATAAGACTGAATAAACAAATCAAAATGGCACACCTAAAGTGTGCCTTTTTTGAAGAAATATTTAGAGAATCATAAAGACTAGAAACCCCCTTAAAATCAAAAAAGCTGTCCACAAAGTGGAAAGCTTTTCATTGGTCTAACTACTAAACCTGCCCCGTCTTGCGACGTGACGAAAACAACACAACAATCTTTGATGCTTATATTGGGCAAAAAAGCGATTCATCTCTGAATCGCTCTTCCCAATTTAGCGGTCTGGACGGGACTCGAACCCGCGACCCCATGCGTGACAGGCATGTATTCTAACCAACTGAACTACCAAACCTCTGCTTTATTGCGGTTGCAAATATACTACTGATTTTTAATTTACCAAGTGTTTTTTGATAAAAAAAAGAATATTTTTTCGTCAAACTATCCAAAACTTTGTTTTTCAACCAAATATGCTGTTAGAACTTTTTCAAATCCTTCTTCAACTGCTACTGGAATGTACTTGATTTTGTTTTGAGCACAGGTCAATGCAACTCTAGTAAAATAATCGGTTACATTTTTCTCGTACAGTTCTTTGACATTTTCTGCAAAAACAGTCACTTCTTCGCCTGTTTCTATATCGATAAACTTTCGAGGTGCAG
>CANBWX010000013.1 GCA_947373225.1 Flavobacteriaceae bacterium
CTCATCAACGCTGTAACATTTTCATAATGAATAAGTCTTATAGAATAAATTAAGAAATAATATTAACATTTTGTTGTCGCAATTGCTTTACAAAAATAATTAATATTGTTTTAAATTATTCAATAATATGATAGAAATTAAAGACTTACATAAATCCTATAAAGTGGGAGGTTCCGAATTACATGTGTTGAAAGGAATTAATTTCAATATCAAAGAAGGTGAATTGGTGGCAATTATGGGTTCTTCTGGTTCAGGAAAATCGACATTGCTTAATATTCTTGGAATTCTTGACGAAGCCGATTCTGGTAATTATATTTTGGATAAAATCCCCATCAAAAATCTTAACGAAACAATAGCTTCCCGATATCGAAACCAATTTTTGGGTTTTGTTTTCCAATCTTTCAATTTGATTAATTATAAATCTGCCCTAGATAACGTGGCAATGCCATTGTATTATCAAGGAATTAAACGAAAAGAGCGCAACGAAATTGCGATGGCTTATCTCGAAAAAGTGGGTTTGGCTTCGCATTCGCATCACCTTCCGAACGAACTTTCTGGCGGACAAAAACAGCGGGTGGCAATCGCTAGAGCATTGGCATCGAACCCAAAAGTATTATTGGCCGATGAGCCAACAGGAGCTTTAGATACCTTGACTTCCTATGAAGTAATGGAATTAATTCAAGGGATAAATGACGAAGGAAAGACGATTTTAATTGTTACACACGAACCTGATATTGCTGCCATGTGCAAAAGAAATGTGGTTCTAAAAGACGGATTAATCATTGACGATAAATTAGTAGAACAAGTAAGAGCGAAATCGTATGTTTAATATCGAACGCTGGCAAGAAATTTTTGAGGCTATCGCCAAAAACAAAATGAGAACTTTTCTCACGGGGATTTCTGTGGCTTCGGGAATATTTATTTTGGTTATTCTTCTTGGTGCCGGAAAAGGACTCGAAAACGGAATAGCAAAACAATTTCAGAATGATGCTGATGGTGTAATTTGGATTTGGGCGGGAACAACGGCCAAAGAATATAAAGGCTTAAATCCCGGAAGACATATTCAGTTACGAAACAGTGATTTTCAGCTTTCGACTCAAAAATTTGATAAGCAAATAGATAAAAAAAGTTCAAAATTTAATATTTGGAATGGTGTTGTAGTTTACGGAAAGGAAACGGGATCGTATGATTGTCAAGGCGTTTCTCCAGATCATCAGGCTATTGAGAAAGTCAGCATTGTAGAAGGAAGATTTGTAAACAGTAATGATTTGGCTGATAATGCTAAAGTTGCCGTTATTGGACAAAAAATAAAAAAGGATTTGTTTAAAGAAAAAGACCCAATTGGGGAGCAAATTTCAATCAATAATGTGAAATTTAAAGTGGTTGGGTTTTTTACGGATCCCGGTGGAGAGCGGGAAGAGGCCAGAGTTTATTTTCCTATAACCACTATGCAACATGTTTTTGGTGGCGGTGGTGATAAATTAAACGATATGTCTTTTACGTTGAATAAAAAAGACACTTATGAAGAAGCTTTGGCCGAATCACTGAAATTTACTTCTGGAGTTTCGCAAATGCTAAAAAGTAAAAATGGCATTGCACCAGATGATTTGAGTGGTATTGGAATCAATAGCACTTTAGAAAATGTAAAGCAATTTTACGACTTGAATAGGTATATCCGATTGTTTTTTTGGTGGGTCGGAATTTGTACAATCATTGCAGGAGTTGTAGGCGTTAGTAATATTATGCTAATAATCGTAAAAGAAAGAACGAAGGAAATTGGCATTAGAAAAGCACTTGGGGCTTCTCCAATTTCAATTGTTGGAATGATATTGCACGAGTCTATTTTCATCACTACAATAGCTGGTTTTATTGGGTTATTATCTAGTTTATTGCTTTTAGAATTGGTTGGACCACAAATAAAAAGCGACTATTTCTTGAATCCCGAAGTTGATTTTCGTGTCGCCTTAACCACATTAGTTTTATTAATTTTTGCCGGAGCATTAGCCGGTTTTTTTCCAGCATACCGAGCTGCAAGAATAAAACCCATTGTAGCACTTAGAGACGAATAATTATGTTTGATAGAGACAAATGGACAGAGATTTTAGAAGCATTGACCGCAAATACATTTCGGACGATACTGACTGCTTTTGGTGTTTTCTGGGGGATTTTTATTTTGGTGATATTGCTTGCTGCAGGAAATGGTTTGGAAAACGGTGTCAAAAAAGGGTTTTCCGGAATGGCAACAAACACCATGTTTATGTGGACACAACCCACATCAAAACCCTACAAAGGATTGCCACAAACTAGAAAATTTAATTTTAAAAATGATGATGTTCCCGCTTTAAAAGAAAGTTTTCCTGACTTATTATATGTTTCTCCAAGAAATCAATTAGGAGGTATTGATCAAAAAAATAATGTGATAAGAGGAACAAAAACAGCTGTTTTTAATATTTATGGAGATTATCCAGAGTATATCAAACAGGAATCCATGGATATTATTAAAGGTAGGTTTGTCAATTATCAAGATATAGAGTTGCGACGTAAAGTGGCCGTGATTGGTCAAGGTGTAATTACTGGATTGTATGAAAACGGAGAAGAAACCATTGGTACTTACATCAAAGTTAATGGTATAAATTTTATGGTTGTTGGGGTTTATAAAACCAAAGGCAACAATAATGGCAATGCAGAACAAGCACAAAAAAATATTTTCGTCCCATTTACTACTTTTCAGCAAGCTTTCAATTTTGGAGATAAAGTGGGCTGGATGGCAATTACAGCAAATGATAATGCTTCGATTACGGATCTAAAACCAAAAATTTTAGAATTTATAAAATCCAGACATTCAATAAACCCGGATGACGAACGCGCAATTGGAAACTTTGATTTGTTTGCGGAATTCAAAAAAATATTGGGACTGTTTACCATTTTGAGATTCATCGCTTACTTTGTGGGAACCTTAGTTTTGCTTTCAGGAGTTATCGGAATTTCGAATATTATGCTCATCGTTGTAAAAGAACGAACCAAGGAAATCGGAATCCGAAGAGCGTTGGGTGCAACGCCGGGAGCTATTCGGTCACAAATATTATTAGAAGCAATTTTTTTGACAATATCCGCAGGAATGCTTGGTATTGCAGCAGCAACAGGAATTTTGATGCTAATCAATAAGGTTTTAGACGGCATGCCAAATAAAGATACTATGATGTTTGCCAATCCAAGTGTAGACTTATCAGTCGTGTTTTTTGCCTTGATAATATTAGTAGGTTCCGGATTGTTAGCAGGTTTAATCCCAGCTCAAACCGCCATAAAAATTAAACCTGTTGACGCATTAAGAACGGAATAAATCACAACAAAACATAGAATAATAATCGAATAAAAACCATCAATATGAAAAAAGGAGTAACCATAACAATTTTAATTTTTATTGCAATAGTATTTTTTGGTGCTTTGTATTATTTGTATGCCAAGAACCAAGAATCTCCGATAGTTTTTGAAACGGATAAAGCAGAAATTAAAACAATTGTTAAAAACACTATTGCCACTGGAAATATTGTTCCAGACGAGGAAGTGCTTATTAAACCTAATATTTCAGGTATAATTGAAGCGGTTTATATTAAAGCTGGCGATAATATTAAAGCTGGGGATTTGATTGCCAAGATTAAAGTGGTTGCCAATGTTTCTAATTTAAGTAATTCGCAAAATCAGGTTCAAACCGCCAAAATCAATTTAGACAATCAAGAGAAAATATTTCAAAGACAAAAAACTTTGTTTGATAAAGGGGTTATTTCTGCCAATGATTTTGATGCAGCACAACTTGCTATCAACCAAGCGAAACAGAATTATGCGGCTTCAAAACAAGGATTTGATATTGTAAAAACAGGAACAAGTTCAGGTTTGGGGAATTATGCCAATACTTTAATTCGTTCTACCGTAAACGGAATGGTGCTAGATGTTCCTGTGAAAGTGGGGAATCAGGTGATTGAAAGCAATACTTTTAATGAAGGAACCACAATTGCCAGCGTTGCCGATGTGGGTCGAATGATTTTTGTGGGTAAAATTGATGAATCTGAAGTAGGGAAAATAAAAGAAAAATTACCAATAGAAATCACCGTAGGCGCTATTGAAAACAAGAAATTTGATGCCGTTCTTCAATACATTGCCCCGAAGGGAAAAACGGAAAACGGAGCAATTCAATTCGAAATTAAAGCTTCGATGCCTAATAAAGACAATACTTTTATAAGAGCGGGATTGAGTGCCAACGCATCGATTATTTTAGAAAAAGCAGAGAAAGTTTTGGCACTGAAAGAAGCATTAGTACAATTTGATCCAAAAACGCAAAAACCATTTGTTGAAGTAGAAACGGGAGTTAAAAAATTTGAAAGGAGAAATGTTGTTTTAGGGGTTAGCGACGGTATTTATGTGGAAATAAAAAGTGGCGTTAAAGCTTTGGACAAAATAAAAGTTTGGAATCAAGGTTTGAAAAAAGAAGAACCAAAACCATAAGTAAATTCTATAAAAAGAATTTCAGTTTTAAAAAAAATGTTAAATTTGTGTGGTATATTTGCTGCGCTTTCATTCAAATTCTATGAAAAAAAATAATTATATTAGTTTCGTTTTTATTATTCTGTTTAGTTTGTCTATTCAAGCACAAACAAAAAAATGGACATTAGAAGAATGCGTTCGATACGCAATAGATAATAATATTTCTATCAAACAATCCGAATTAGATACCAAATCGGCGGATATTGATAAGAAAGGAGCAATGGGAAATTTTCTTCCTTCAGTCAATGCTAATGCTTCTCATTCATGGAATGTTGGTTTGAACCAAGACATTACAACAGGACTTTTGCGCAATCAGACTACACAATTTACATCGGCGGGAGCAAGTGTAGGTGTGGATATTTACAAAGGTTTACAAAATCAAAATACACTTCGAAAAGCTAATCTTTCGATTGTAGCCGCAAAATATCAATTGTTAAAAATGCAAGAAGATGTAGCGCTAAATGTAGCCAACGCGTTCTTGCAGGTTCTTTTCAATAAAGAAAATCTAAAAGTGCAACAAGAACAATTAGAAATTAACAAAAAGCAGTTGGTTCGTTCGCAAGAATTGGTTTCGGCTGGTTCGGTTCCTCGTGGTGATTTGTTAGATATAAAAGCAACAGTGGCTTTGGATAACCAAAAAGTAATTGCTGCTGAAAATACGTTGCTGATTTCAAAATTAAGTTTGACTCAATTATTGCAATTGAAAGACTTTGAAAATTTTGAAGTTTCTGATGAGACTTCGGCAAAAGATGAAAACAATATTTTAGCTCAAACACCATCTGCTATTTACGACAAAGCAAAAGAGATCAAAACGGAATTGAAAATTGCAAAAACAAATCTAGAAATTGCAGAGAAAAATTTGGCGATTGCAAAAGGAGCTTACCAACCCCATTTGACAGGTTTCTATAATTTTAATAGTCGCGTTTCTTATGCTGATGTGCCTTTCTATAATAACTCTGGACAAATAATCGGTACGCAATCACCTCCTGCTTTTTTCAGCCAGTTTAATACCAACAAAGGACAATCTTTTGGAGCGCAATTGTCGATACCTATATTTAATGGTTTTTCGGCAAAGAATAATGTAGAGCGTTCCAAAGTAAGTTTAGAGAAATCTAAAATCGCCTTAGAACAACAAAATCTAGATTTACAACGCAATGTTTTCACTGCATTTACAGATGCAAAAGGAGCTTTGAATTCCTATGATTCGGCTATTTCAGCTCTTGAAGCTAGACAACAAGCTTATGATTATGCCAAAGAAAAATTTGCAGTAGGAATGATGAATTCTTTCGATTTTAATCAAGCTCAAACTTTACTTTCGAATGCGCAATCGGAGGTTCTTAGAACAAAATACGATTATATCTTTAAAATAAAAATATTGGAATTCTATTTTGGAATTTCAATGTTGAAAAACTAATTTATTATGTCAAAAAAAACTATCTATTTTATAATTGGAGGAGCTGTTGCAATGATAGCTTTATTAATAGGGCTTTCTAAAGCAGGAATTATTGGAGATAAAGACAAAGGGAAATCTATTGAAATTGCCAATGTAAGCAGTACTACAATTGTTGAAACCGTTTCGGCAACAGGAAAAATTCAACCCGAAATTCAGGTTAAAATCGCTTCAATGGTTTCTGGTGAAATTATTGAATTGCCTATAAAAGAAGGACAAGTTGTTAAGAAAGGAGATTTATTGGTAAAGATAAATCCGGATTTATATACTTCGGGATTAAATAGAACCGTTGCTAATTTAGCAGGATCAAAAGCAGGGTTAGGTCAAGCAGACGCTTCATTTAACGAATCTAAATCGAATTACGAAAGAAATAAAACTTTGTTCGAAAAAGGAATTATCTCTAAATCGGATTGGGATAAAGCTGTTTCTACTTTTGAAGTAGCAAAAGCAGCAAAACAATCGGCTTATTTTAATGTAAAAAGTGCTACGGCAACCGTGAAGGAAGCTCAAGATAATTTAGGAAGAACGATAATTTATGCACCAGCTGATGGAACTATTTCGGTATTGAATGTTGAATTAGGCGAGCGAGTTTTAGGAACGCAACAAATGGCAGGGACTGAAATTCTTCGTGTTGCCAACCTTAATAATATGGAAGTAGAAGTAGATGTGAATGAAAACGACATCGTGAAAATAAAAGTAGGCGATGAAGCTAAAGTGGCGGTTGATGCTTATTTAAAAAAACAATTTAAAGGTGTTGTTACCAGTATTTCTAACTCGGCAAGCACTACTTTAACAGCTGACCAGGTTACCAATTTCAAGGTTAAAATTAGAATTCTAAAAGAATCGTATCAAGATTTATTAGAAGGGAAACCAGTAACTTATTCCCCGTTTAGACCAGGGATGACAGCAACGGTTGATATTGCAACCAAAACCAGACCTAATGTTTTAGTTGTGCCAATTAGTTCGGTTGTAGTAAAAACGGATACCACGGCGGTTAAAGCTATTAAAATAGAAGATCCTAATAAACCTGCTGAAAAAAAAGTAACTCATAAAAGCGATAAGAAATTAGAATGTGTTTTTGTAAAAGTGGGAAATAAAGCAAAAATCCGCATTATAAAAACTGGAATACAAGATGATACCAATATCGAAGTTCTGTCGGGTCTTAAAAAGGGTGATGTTGTTATAACAGGGCCTTATTCAACAGTTTCGAAGGATTTGAACTCGGGCGATAAAGTCACTACTGACAAAGAAGTTAAAAAATAGTATTCAGTTATTTTAATAATAAGTTTAATCGTTTATGGTTTCTAGAGTAACCATAAACGATTAAACATTTAAACGATTAAACAATTTTGCCCTACATTCTCAACATTGAAACCGCTACCAAAAATTGTTCTGTTGCTCTAGCAAAAGAAGGGAAAACTATAGTTTGTAAAGAAATTGCCGAAGAAGGTTATTCGCATGCCGAACGATTGCATGTATTTATTGAAGAAATTATTAAAGAAGCTGGAATTACTTTCCAAGATTTATCAGCAATTGCTGTGAGTCAAGGTCCAGGTTCTTATACCGGATTGCGAATTGGCGTTTCTGCGGCAAAAGGTTTATCTTTTGCCTTAGATATTCCGTTGATCGCTGTTGATACTTTACAAGTTTTAGCATCGCAAGTAAAAGTTTCTAATGGTTTCATTATTCCAATGCTTGATGCAAGAAGAATGGAAGTGTACAGCGCTATTTTTACTACAAATTTTGAAAAGAAAAGAGCCATTCAAGCCGAAATCATCACCGAAAATTCCTTCGAAGATTTGCAGGAAACTTTATATTTCGTAGGTGATTGTACTGATAAATGTAAAACAGTATTGGTCAAGGAAAACTTCATTTTCTTGGATGAAATTAAATATCCTTCGGCAAAAGAAATGAGTTTGCTGAGTTTTGAAAAATACCAAATAAGCGATACCGTTGATGTCGCTTATTTTGAACCTTATTATTTGAAAGACTTTATGATGACTGTTTCGAAGAAATAGCGACTATTCATTTTTCGAAACCTCTTTTACAAAAGGCTGAATTATTATCCCGGCAGCATCAAAAGCTATTTTGCAATTTTCTAATGTATCTGAACCAACACTGTTAAAATCACTATTATTTGCCCAAGGTCTCACTGCTATTTGAATTGAACTGTCTGTCAGATTCTTAACAGAAACTTCGGCGGCTGGTGTTTTGAGCACTTTTGGATTATTATTTAAAACTTCGGTTATAATGTCTTTAGCTTTTCTAATATCGGTGTCGTAAGAAATAGAAATCGTCAAATCTGCTCTTCTTGATCCTTGCAAGGAATAATTGGTAATTGTACCATTCGACAAGGAGCCATTCGGTACAAAAATAGTTTGATTGTTGCTGTTGATTATTTTGGTCACAAATATTTGTATTTCGTTAACCGTTCCTAAAATACCTTGAGCCTCGATGGTATCTCCCACTTTAAAAGGTTTGAAAAGTATAATCAACATTCCCCCCGCAAAATTAGACAATGAACCTTGGAGTGATAAACCTACGGCAAGTCCCATAGCGCCTAGAATAGCTACAAACGAAGAGGTTCCTATTCCTAATTTGTCTATGAAAGTTACAAATAGTAATACTCTTAAAACCCAAAGCAGAATATCGGCAAGAAACTTGGTCAAAGTAGGGTCTAAATCTCTTTTTACCATTATTTTTCTAATGATTCTGTTGATAAACCGAATGGTATAAAGACCCAAAAAAAGGATTATAAATGCGGATATTAATTTTGGTGAATATTCGATTAATTCCTTTATGAAATTCTCGGCATATCTTGTAACGTAATCTGGGTTGAGTGTCATTTTTTATAATAAAAAACCTTCTCATAAGAGAAGGTTAAGATTGAATTGCAAATATAGTATAAATTATATTATGCTTTTGGTTCAGCAGGAGTATCTGTTAGGTCATTTATTTTTCCTTTTACACTTTCTATTGCATTACCAGCAAGTTCTTCAGCTTTATCAGAATATTCTCCAGCTTTTTCTTTTACTGTATTTATTGTGTTTTCGATAGCATCGCTTGCACCTGGGACGTACTCGCTTACTTTATCTTTTGCTGATTCAGCAAAATCTTCAACTTTATCCATAAGTGGAGCTGTTGCTTCCTTGGCTTTTGCTATAGCACCTGTTGCTAAATCTTCTGCTTGATTCGCTAATGAATCTACATCTATATTGGCTTTGCCTAATAGATCTTTAAAAAATGATGAAACTCCCATAGTTTTTGAATTTAAATATTAATGTGCAATAGTAAACATTTTTTACCAAGATTGCTTTACTAAATTGTAAATATTTTCTTTTTAAAACATTAATAAATAGCTAAGACTTTTTTTCTTGATAAAATAAATAGCAATTTGTCTTTATTCTTTATTAAGCATTTACTGCTTCTACTTTGATAGCTTCGTCATTTAGCATGCTTTTTAACATGTTTTCGATACCGCTTTTCAACGTAAATGTAGATGAAGGACAACCGCTACAAGCACCTTGAAGGATCACTTTTACCGTTTTGTCAGTTTCATCATAAGATTCAAAAGCAATATTCCCACCATCAGCTTGAACAGCAGGCTTTACGTACTCTTCTAAAATGTTTATGATTTGTTGTGAAGTGACGTCAAGATTGTCGAAATTTTGAGTTTTTGTTTTTTCTTGTTCAGCATGGGCTACAAGTAAACTTTCGTCTAGGACAATTCCTCCGTTTTCAATATATTGTTTGATGAAACTTCTTAATTCCAATGTTATTTCTTCCCAGTTATTAATTTCATATTTGGTTACAGAGATATAGTTTTCATCCATGAAAACTTCTTTCACATAAGAAAATTTGAATAATTCTTTTGCCAATGGAGATGCAGCTGTTTCATCAATATTTTTAAATTCGACAGCATTCTTAGTTAACATTCTGCTCACAACAAATTTCAAAGCTGAAGGGTTTGGCGTTGATTCTCCATAAACAGTTATTGGTTGTTTTTTGGTTTTATTTTCTTGAGGAGTAATAATTATTCCTCCATTTGTAACAAACGCTTCTATTTGTTCAGCCACAGCATCTTTAACATCGTTCCATTCTACAATACTAAATTTTTCGATTGCAATAAAATTCCCTGAGATGTATACTGTTTTTACAAAAGGTAAATAGAAAAGTTGCTGGGCAAGAGGTGAATTTTTGGCTTCATCTATATTTTTAAATTCGAAACTTTCATTTTTAGTGATAAAGTCATCAAATACAAATTTTAATATACTTGAATTTTGTGTTTCTTTTATTGTTATTTTAGACATGATATTTTAATTTTTTGTAAATTTAGGAAAGTTATTTTCTACTAATAACTATATTTGATTTTTTAATGAATAAATTAACTTTAACATCATTCGATTTTAAATAATTATTCTCTTTTTGCGTTGTTTTAATAGCTTGGAGTTTTTTAGTATCCATAAATAATACTTTTTTGAATGTATCATAAAATAAAGTTTTTTATAGTCCTATTTTTTGTTGTCCAATATTCTTTTTCTCAAGAAGGAATTGCAGTTTATTCGGATTATTTGTCGGATAATTATTATTTGCTCCATCCATCTATGGCTGGTGCTTCAAATTGCGCCAAAATTAGAATTACTGCACGTAAACAGTGGTTTGATCAAGCTGATGCACCATCACTTCAAACCGTTAGTTTTAATGGTAGGATTAGTGAGCAAGATGGAGCTGGAATTATTATTTATAATGATAAAAACGGTTATCATTCACAAAAAGGTGTAAAACTGACCTATGCGCATCATATCATGTTTTCTAGAGATGATATTGATTTGAATCAGTTGTCGTTTGGTATAAGTACCGTTTTTGTTCAAAGTCAATTAGATGAGACACAATTTTTGCAATCAGGAGATTTTGATCCAATTATAGATGGAACAATTGTTCAAAAGGAGTCTTATTTTAATGTTGACTTTGGAGCTTCTTATAATTATTTAGATTTTTATGTTCACGGAACCGTCAAGAATGCCGTAGAAACTCGAAGAGCTATTTATACTGCATATGAGAGTGACAATTTGCGTGAATATTTATTAAGTGCGGGTTATGTTTTCGGTAATAAGGATAAAATATTATGGGAGCCATCTGTTTTGTTCTTACTTGTTGAAAAAACTCAAGAAAAATCAATTGATATTAATTTAAAGGCATATAAGAATTTTGATTTTGGTAAACTTTGGGGAGGATTATCCTATCGCCGAAGTTTTGATGGTGCTCAATACCTTAGCGGTAACGGAGTTTCTTCTCAAAAATTGCAATATATTACTCCTATTTTAGGAATTAATTTTGGTAATTATATGTTTGCTTATACGTATTCTCAGCTTTCAGGAGCTGTTAAATTTGATAATGGTGGTTATCACCAAATCACTTTGGGAATGAACCTATTTTGCAAACGTGAAAAATACGAATGCAACTGTCCAGCCATTAATTAATTGTTGAAAAACAAAATTTTAAATCTTTCAAAATGCTTATTAAAACTGTAAATGGAAAAACTCCCATTATTCCTAATGATTGCTATGTTGCCGAAAACGCAACTATTGTTGGAGACGTTACTTTTGGGAATTTGTGTAGCGTATGGTTTAATGCGGTTGTAAGAGGTGATGTACATTTTATTACCATTGGTAACAAAGTTAATATTCAAGATGGGGCAGTCATTCATTGTACCTATAAAAAGCACCCAACAATTATTGGTAATAATGTGTCAATTGGTCACAATGCTATGCTTCATGGTTGTGTAATTCATGATAATGTATTGATAGGAATGGGGGCGATTGTTATGGATAATTGCATTGTCGAAAGCAATTCGATTGTTGCTGCAGGTTCTGTTGTTACACAAAACACAGTTGTTAAAGCTGGTTCTATTTATGCAGGGATTCCCGCAGTGAAAATAAAAGACATTAATCAATCTGAATTTGCGGGCGAAATAGAACGTATTTCAAATAATTATGTAATGTATTCTAGTTGGTATAAAGAGGAAGAATAAGTATACTTCAAAAATCTTTCTCTATCACGTTATACTTTTTTCCTAAGATTTCCGAAAGAACTTTTGGATTGGAGTTGGTATAAAAGATAGTCTCTTTTTTTTCATTTGATGAAAAGCCTATTTTTTCTTTTAAAACATTTTGGGTTTGTTTGGCAACAGCTTCGCCAGAATCAATAATATGAATATTTGAAGGTAATATTTTCTTTATCTGTGGAATTAAATAAGGATAATGACTGCAACCCAAAACGAGATAGTCGATATTTGCTTCAATCATGGGAGTAAGGTAGGAGTGAAGCAATTGGGTCATTTCATGGGAATACATTTCTCCGTTTTCAATAAGCTGAACTAATCCATGTCCTACTTGTTCTATGATTTTTGTATCCTGATACATCTCAGTAGTTTTATGAAAAAGCTCGCTATTTAAGGTGCCTTTTGTGGCAAGAATTCCTATTGTTTGTGTTTTCGAATTGGTGGCGGCTGGTTTTATTGCAGGTTCTATGCCAATAAACGGAACTTTATATTTTTCTCGTAGTTCTTGTATAGCATTTGTAGTAGCGGTATTGCAAGCCACAACAATTAATTTGCAATCCATATCAAGTAAAAACTGGGTATTTTTTTTACTTAATTCAATGATTTCCGCTTTTGATTTTTGACCATAAGGGGCATTTTTGCTATCTGCCAAATAAATGGTTTTTTCATTAGGAAGTAATTGATGTATTGCTGCCCAAATAGAGGTTCCTCCGATGCCAGAGTCAAATATTCCGATAGGTCGATTGTTATACATAGAAACAAAGTTAAGTGCTATGAATTTAATATCCTATAAATTTATTTTACAAAAAAACCGCTCAAATTCAAATTTTGAATGAGCGGTTTCTATAATTATATTGGTTTTTATTAGAAACCTAAATCTTTTTTTACGTCAGCAGTCAAGTCTGGACCGTCAGCAAGTAAAAGTGTTGCTCCATCAAGAACATATTGAAAACCTTTAGCTTTACCTACTTTTTGGATAGAAGCTCTTACTTTTTCGTAAATTGGTTTAGTTATATCTTCTTGTTTTTGTTGCAATTCTTTTTGAGCATTTTGACCAAAATCTTGGATTCTTTTTTGCATATCTTGAACTTCTTTTTGACGTTCTGCATTTATTGCTTCTGTTACAGTTGCTGATTCTGTATCATATTTTTTCAATTTTGTTTGAAATTCTTCAGCCATTTTTTTGTAATCAGCATCATAAGTAGCGCTCAACTTTTCTAGTTGTTTTTGAGCATCAAGCATAGCTGGTAATTTTGACATAATTTCACTCACATTAACATGAGCTGTTTTTGCTTGTGCGTTACTAGTTTGGCTGGCTCCTAAAATAAGTATTGCAGCGATTAATAAAGTTTTGATTTGTTTCATCGTTTTTAAAATTTAGTAATTAATTATTGTTTGAATTCTCGTTTATTATTTTAATGTGTCTTTAGGTGCTTTTGCAGCTTCTCTTTCTTCTAGTATTTTTTTTCTTTTTTCTTCCAATGCTTTTTTGCGGTCTTCAATCACTTTTTTGCGATCTTCAAGGGTTTTGGCTCTTAGATCAGCTTGTTTTTGTTTGGTATCTTCTACAGTTGTTTTTGCTTTAACAACTTCAGTTGATGTTTTAACATCTTCTTTTTTTATTGTTTCAGAAACCGTGCCAATTTTTTTAGCTTCTTTTTCTTCTAGTATTTGTTTTCTTTTTTCTTCGGCAGCTTTTTTATTATCTTCAATTGCCTTTTTGCGATCTTCTAATATTTTAGCTCTTGCGTCAATTTGTTTTTGTTTTGCTTCAGCAGCAGCTGTTTTTGCAGCTTCTTTTAGGGTGTCATCTGCAAGTACAGCTGTTTTAGAACTAGTGCTATTCTTTTTAGCTTCTCTATCTTCTAATATTTGTTTTCTTTTTTCTTCAGCAGCCTTTTTATTATCTTCAATTAGTTTTTTACGTTCTTCTAATGTTTTAGTTCTCGCATCAATTTGATTTTGTTTTGCCTCAGCAGCAGCAGTTTTTGCGGCATCGTTTCCAGTTGTAGCCGTTTTTGCTGTCGTAGGAGCTATTCCTGTTCTTTTTGCTTCTCTGTCAGATAAAATTTGAAGTCTTTTGTCTTCAGCAGCTTTTTTCTTTTCATCTTGTAATAATTTTCTATCGGAAATAATTTTGTCTCGAGCTGCTTTTCTCTCGTCTAATATTTTTTGTCTGCCTGCCAATAAAGGATTTGCATCAACACCATCTTCTTTGTTTTCTTTTGCTTCTTCTTCTTTAAGCTGTTTTTTTGTCAACTGTTCTCTTTTTTCAGACCGAGTTATTACTCTTAAAACTTGATCACTTATGTCAAATCTTTTTGCTGCAAAAAGCATGGTCAAATCGGAAGTTTTATCAAATATAAAATCATATTTTTTAGCTTCAGAAATGTCTTGAACGGCTGTAAATACTTGGTCTTGTATTGGTTTTGTTAAAAGTGATTTTTGTATTATCAAATCACCATTTGGTCCAAACCTTTTTTGTTGAAAATCTAGCATTTCTCCCTCAAGATACTTGATTTCAGTTTCTCTTTCCTCAATTAGTCCTTTAGTTAATAAAGCTTTTTCTGCTTTAAGAGTCTCCTTTAGTTTATTAATTTCAGTTTTCTTGGTTTCAACTTCCTGTTTCCATTTTTGAGCTTTTTGCTCTAATTGATTTTGGGCTTCAGTATAAGCGGGTACATTTTGTAAAATGTATTCCATATCGATGTAGCCTATTTTTGTCCCTCTTGTTTGAGCCTGACTTGTATTTGCTACAACCATTGCTATAAATAGAAATAAAAATTGTCTTCTCATAACTTTACTGATTAAAAAAATTCAGGTTAATTTACTTAAAATTGTTGACCAATTATAAAATGGGTTTGCCATCCACTTGGTTTCGTTTGTCCCGGTAAGGTGTCAAATCCATATCCAAAATCTATTCCTAATAATCCAAATGCAGGCATAAATACTCTCAAACCAGCTCCAGCCGAACGTTTCAGGTCGAATGGATTGTAATTAGAAAAAGAGGATACTGCATTTCCTGCTTCTAAAAATGAAAGTGCATAAATTGATGCCGATGATTTTAATGTTATTGGATAACGTAATTCTAATGAGTATTTATTGTAAACTGTACCACCAATTGCAACTCCTGTTGCGTTTACAGGTGTTAAAGATCCGTTTGTGTATCCTCTTAATCCTATGGTTTCTCTACCATCCATAGAATAAGTTGCCATACCGTCACCACCTACATAATAACGCTCGAAAGGAACAACGCCTCTATTTGAATTATAAGCTCCTAGAAAACCATATTCAGCCATAGATCGTAGTACTAATTTACCATAAATTTTTGTATACCAATCTGCTTTAAATTTTATTTTGTAATATTCTAACCAATCAAATTTTTTCTGATCTACTTTTGCAGGGTCTGCAACTGCTTCTGTCCAATTAGGTTGACCTTGAGCATTTGTAGTTACTTTATTTGGATATGGGTTTGTTGTTGAAGGGATTGCCGTAAGATAATCACCGATATTAACCTGATCTTGATTACCAGTAGGATTAGCTGCTCCAGTCGATGTATATGCTGTGGTACTTTGATATTTATAAGCTTGTTGGTTTCCTAAATCTGCATAATTAGTTCCTGTAATTAAGGAATACGGAAGTGTAAATTTACCTGTTAAACTAAATTCCGAACCATACATTGGGAATATTGGGTTAACTCCTTTATTACTTCTCGTTATTCCAATAGTATAAGCTAAGTTTCTTGAAGTCCCGTTTCCGAAGGTAAATAATCCTGTGTTATAATTGTGTAAATCATAATGCTGGTAACTCAAGGCTTGAGATAATACAAAATAATCATCTGGTACGGTAAGTCTTTTGGCAAGACCTACTGACATTGTTAGTATGTTGAAACTTTTGCTTTTATCAACCTGCTGCGTTTGATAATTATTTAAATATTGAGTTGTGTAAGATAGCGAGGTACTAAATTGAACTGGTTTTTTCTTCCCGAACCAAGGTTCAGAAAACGACAAACTATAAGTTTGAAAATAAGTACTTCCTTGTAATCTTAAGGATACTTTTTGACCATCTCCCATAGGAAGTGGTTTGTATGCTTTTTTATTGAACATGTTTCTTGTTGAAAAGTTATTAAACGACAGTCCTAATGTACCTATAAAACCACCACCACCGTAACCTCCTTGAAGTTCTATTTGGCTAGCTCCTTTTTCGGTTAAGGGATATTCAATATCTACAGTTCCTGCAGAAGCATCTACGTTTTTAAACTTAGGTTCAATAGATTCAGGATCAAAAAATCCTAATTGTCCAATTTCACGTATCGTTCTAATTAATAATTCCTTATTGTATTTTTCTCCCGGTTTAGTTCTTAATTCTCTGTAAATTACATGGTCGTTTGTCTTATCATTCCCTGTTACCGTAATTTTGTTGAAATAAGCAATTGGACCTTCATTAACTCGTATTTCAAAATTAATGGTGTCATTGGCTGTTTTTACTTCGACTGCATTTATATTCGAAAACAAATAACCATTATTCTGATATAAATTGGTAATATCCTCACCGTCAGGTTTAGATTTATCAGCAATTCTCTTTTCAAGAAGAACGCCGTTGTAAGTATCTCCTTTTTTTACCCCTAAAATATTAGTAAGACCTTGATCTGAATAAACAGTGTTTCCTAAGAATTTAATGTTTCCAAAGTAGTATTTATGTCCTTCTTCAACTTTTATTTTGATCTTTAAAGCTTTTAAATCTTTATTATAGGCAACTGTATCCGAAAGTACTCTAGCATCTCTATAACCACGTTCTTTATAAGCTGAAATTACTTTTTCTAAATCGGTTTTGTATTTATCTTTTATAAATTTAGATGCTTTAAGGGTAAGGAGTTTCTTTTGTTTTGTATCCTTCATAGCACTTCGTAATACCTTGTCAGATAAGAGTTTGTTTCCTACAAAATCAATTTCTTTGATTTTTACCTTTTCCCCTTTGTCAACATTTACTACCATATTTACATGGTTTACTTGTGCAGTATCTACAATGGTATTTATGTTTACTTTGGTATTGTAATAGCCTTCTTTCTTGTATTTATTTTCGATGTAGTTTTTTGTGGTAGTAATTAAATTTTCATTTACTACTTTGCTTTTGGTTAAGCCATTATCTTTTATTAAACCTTCGATTTTTCCTTTTTTTACACCTACAAATTTCACCTCGTTTAATTTAGGCAATTCTTCAATGTGTAAGTCAAGATAAATACTGTCGTGCTGGACTTTATTTACATAAAATGAAATTTCATCAAACAATCCTAGTTTTCCTAACTTTTTTATGGCGTTACTAATTTCTTCACCTGGAATTGTAATTTCCTTTCCTTTTTCAAGACCTGCAAAGGTTATCACGGTTTGAGAATTAAAACTTATTTTACCAACAATGGCTACATCAGCTAGGATATATTTTTTTCCTTGATCGAAAGGGATTCTATCTTGGGCTTTAATTTGTGAAAAACTTCCAAAAATCAAAATACTAAGGACTAATTTTATGCTTTTATTTAACACTAAAAAATTATTTAATTTGTTCACTTGTTTTTCCAAATCTACGTTCTCTTTTTTGATAACTAATGATAGCCTCATATAAATCTTGTTCTTTAAAGTCTGGCCACAATATATCAGTAAAATATAATTCTGCATAGGCAATTTGCCATAGCAAAAAATTACTTATTCTATGTTCTCCACTTGTTCTTATTAATAAATCTACCTCAGGTAAATTTTGCGTGTAAAGATGCTCATTTATAATTGAATCGTCAATAGAGTCTATTGAAATTATATTATTTTTAACTTTATCACTTATGTTTTTTACTGCATTTACAATTTCTTCTCTTGAACCATAACTCAGTGCCAAAGTCAGCGTCATTCGAGTATTGTTCTTGGTTTTATCAATAACATCATGTAATTCTTTTTGAGCGGATTTTGGTAAATTTTCTAAATTACCAATAGCATTTAATTTGATGTTGTTGTCTTGCAGGGTTTTAAGTTCTTTCTTTAATGATTTAACTAAAATCCGCATTAAAGTTTCTACTTCTAGTCTTGGTCTGTTCCAGTTTTCGGTAGAGAAGGCATACAAAGTAAGAAATTCTATTCCTATTTTAGCACAAGATTCTATATTTGACTTTACAGATTTTGTTCCGCTTTCGTGACCTAAAGCTCTTAAAAGACCTTGTTTTTTTGCCCAACGACCATTGCCATCCATGATGATAGCTAAGTGTTTAGGTAAATTTGTCGCGTCTATTTTGTCTATTAAATTCATTTTCTATTGTGCGCAATAACAAGGCGTGTTCCCAAAAGTATATGTCAGAGTTGCTCCTGAAAAAACATACCAATCATTATTATTTATATTTCCAAATCGAAACATTTTCAAATTTTCATTTTTTGGATTACTTCCATCTAAATTATCTGTAAACGTATATCTAGCACCAACCTCCAAAGCTACTATTATATGAGGCCAAATGTTCGATTTTATTCCTACATGCATAGGTATTCCTAATGAACCCGCGCTTTGATCTTTTTTTGTTACGTTTGATCCTAGTGGAAAGTATAATTCGTCATATCTAAAATAGCTTAATCCTGAATATACATAAGGAGTAATTTTTCTGTCAATGATATGAAGGTTAAAATCAAAAAAATTAAATTCAAGCCCTAAAGATACTTCTTTTATGCTGTTTTCAAAACGATATCCTCTCTGATTTCGACCTGGCTCATTCGAATCTAAATCATTTGCTACAATTTTTGATTGAGTATACGAAAAACGGAAAGCGTGTCTTGGGCTTTTATTCCATTTATAAAGGATTCCGAATGCTGGTTCGTTTGGCGAAATGTAAGTAGTTGAGCCAACATCGCCAACGTAGTTGCTTCCGCCTAAAAACACACCAACTTCATGAATTTGTGCGCTCATTGAGAAAAAGAAAAACAAGAATATTAGATTGAAAAATTTATTCATTTAATTAAAATTGCCTGCAAATATAATAATTATCAAAAGGAATCAATACGCATTGTTTTAAATGTGTCAATTTATTGATAGACACATCCAAAATAATTAGTAACAATTATTGATTCTAAAATAGTGAAACGAGGAAAATAAGGATTTTCGTATATGAAGTGTAAAAACAATTTAATTTCTTCTGTCTTCACCCCAAAATAATTTGGAACGAAGTGTTTTTAAGAATGTTTCTTCTGGGATTTCGACCATATTTATTTGAAAAGGTGTTTTTTTAATCACTAATATGGTTTCATTTTTTACAGAAATAACTCTAGAATCAAGTGAAACCAAATAATGTTCTTCTCTTCCTGAAACTTTTAATCGAATTTCAGTTTCATCTTTTACCACAAGCGGGCGCGCATTTAGATTATGAGGAGCAATAGGGGTTATGACTAAACTTTGAACATCAGGTGTTAGAATAGGTCCGCCACAACTCATGGAATAACCTGTTGATCCAGTTGGAGTTGCGATAATTAGTCCGTCGGCCCAATAGGAATTTAAATACTCATCGTTCAAGTAGGTTTCTACAGTTATCATAGACGTGGTGTCTTTCCGGCTAACGGTAATTTCGTTTAGAGCAAAATTAATGTCCTGAATCGCAATATTTTCTGGTGTGCACGATAAACTTAATAAGGTTCTTTTAGAAATTGTATATTTTTTATCGATTACGAATTGCATAAATTCAGCAATATTATCTTTTTGAACATTGGCCAAAAAGCCTAAACGACCTGCATTTATTCCTAGTATTGGAATGCCAGAATCTCGAACTAAAGTTGATGCTTTCAAAATAGTTCCATCTCCGCCAATGCTAATAAGCATATCAAAACTATTATTTAATTCGGAATGTATAGTGAAAGTTTTAAACTCTTTTTTGATTATTTTTTTTTCGTTTAAAATATTCAAAAAATTAGATTCAATAATCATTTCGACATTGTTTTTTATAAAAAAACTAAAAATGTCTTTTATTATAGGTTCTGTGCTATTTTGATAATATTGACCGTAGATGGCTACTTTCATATGTGTTTAATCGTTGATTTGTTGATTTGTTTAATCGGTTAAACGAATAACCGATTAAACAAATAACTATATATTAAGGTATTTGTCTAAATATTCAGAACGCTCTTTTAATGTATTGATGTAATTGTCTTCTGGATGTTCGGATATGATTTCGTAATTATAGCGTCTAAAAGATTGAATAATTTCATTCATTGCTCCAATATTTATTTTTATGGTTACTTGAATGCTGTCTGTACCTGTTTCTGATACAAACAAACCAAGAATTTTGCCATCATTGCTTTCTACAATTTGAGCAATTTGACTAACAGAATATTCCAAAATTCCTTTTTTGACGATAAGAATTCTTCCTGCCTCTTTTATAAATGGAGTTTCGTGAAAAAATTTGATGACATCTTCAATTTCGTAATAGCCTACATATTTATTGTTTTCGTCTAATACAGGAATTAAATTAGTATGATTTTTAGCGAAAATTTCTAAAATATCTAGCCAAATCATATTGTTTCTAGCAAAAAATCTTTCGAAGGAATACCTATAATCAGCAATTTTTTTGTCGTTGTCAAAAGTCTCTATGTCATCAGCGGTAATGCTTCCAATGTAAATTCCTTCTTCAACCACAGGAAAATGCGAAAAGGTTATTTCGTCAAAAAAGTTTTTGACGGTCGCAACACTTTGTTGGCTATCAATTGCTTTAAAATCATTGGTAATATAGTTAGTAATTTCTGTCATAAAATGGATGCAAAATATTTGATGCAAAATAATCAAAATTATGCAATAATGGGTAGTTTAACTTTGTATTTTTGCAATTCAAAATTTTTAATAAATTAGCCCAAGAATTATTGCAATGACAAAATTAAGCGTAAATATTAATAAAATAGCAACTTTACGAAATGCTCGTGGAGGAAATGTTCCTGATTTATTAAAAGTAGCAACAGATATTCAAAAATTTGGAGCACACGGAATCACCATTCACCCACGTCCAGATGAGCGTCATATTCGGTATCAAGATGCCCGTGATTTGAAATCGATAGTTCATACCGAATATAATATTGAAGGAAATCCAGAGAAGTCTTTTATTGATCTTGTTCTAGAAATAAAGCCAACGCAAGTTACGTTAGTTCCAGACGCAATTGATGCTATTACATCAAATGCTGGTTGGGATACTGTAAAAGACAAGGATTTTCTAACCGAAATTGTTCAGGAATTTCAACGTAACGGAATTAGAACTTCTATTTTTGTTGATCCAGTTCTTAAAATGGTCGAAGGAGCAAAAATTATTGGAACCGAAAGAATCGAATTATATACCGAAGCTTTTGCACATGAGTACAACCTTGGCAATAAAAATGGGATTGATTCTTATGTAATATCAGCTATTTTAGCAAATGAACTTGGGTTAGGAATTAACGCAGGACATGATTTGAGTTTGGATAATATTCAATTTTTTAAACAAAACATTCCAGGTTTGCTAGAAGTTTCAATAGGTCATGCACTTATTTCTGAGGCGATTTATCTTGGTTTGGAAAACGTGGTAAATATGTATTTGCAAAAATTAGACTAACATTTTTAATGTTGGCACAATAATAGAAGTAAACTTTGAAAAAATAATAATAAATTAATTTATGAACCCTAATCAGATTTTTCAAACCGAGAATAAAGCTCGTTGGTTAACCGTAAAATGGACTGGTAGAGTCATTGTTTTTGTGGCTATTTTTGTTCTTTCGGTGGTTGTAATTACAATTATAAATGCAGTAAATCCTTCATTGCCACAGATTAAAGACAAGGCTAATGCCTATAGTAATAGACTAAATCCAAATAGTAAATTTTTACTTCCTTCAAAAGAAAATAAAAAATATTTTGGTTTTGAGAAGTTTTTGATGAAGAAGATTCAAGAAGATTCACTCAAAAAAGTGAAATCTAAAATAATAGCTGCAAAGACAATAAGATCTGCTTTTTATGTAACATGGGACAAAGCTTCTCTTGTTGATTTAAAAAGGAATGCTGGAAAATTAAACACAATTTATCCCGAATGGTTTTTTATAGATCCTGTAACATATAGGCTTCAAACTAGAATCGATCCTGCAGGATTAGCTGTAATGAAAAAGCATAATTTGAGTATTCAACCTATGTTCACTAATTTCGTGACTAGTAAAGATCGAAACAAAAGAGGTGATTTTAGTGGAGAATTATTGCATAAAATATTAACAGATGCAACCATTAGAAAAACGATTATTAACGATATTATTACTGCACTTACAAAATATAAACTTCAAGGGGTTAATGTCGATTTTGAAGAGTTAATAGAGAAAAAAAATGAAGTTTTAACTAATTTTCAAAAAGAATTATATCAAAAATTACACGAAAAAGGGTTCATTGTTTCAATGGATGTTTTACCTAATAATGAAGATTTTGATTATAGAGAGTTAGGTAAAAACAGCGATTATATGATTCTCATGGCCTATGATCAATATCATAGCGTAAATACGCCGGGACCTATAAGCTCTCAAAAGTGGATAGAGGAGCAAATGGATATTATGGATAATTATATGCCTGCTTCAAAAATTATTCTAGGAGTTGCTGGATACGGAAGAGATTGGTTTACGGATGGTGAAGGGAAAAAATTTGCCAATGATATTACTTTTACTAAAGCTATTGATGGAGCAAAATTATCAAAAGCTAAAATAAATTACGATAACGATACTTTTAATTCAAATTACGTTTATTCAGAAATTAATTCACAAGAAACGTTTAATCATTCGGTTTGGTTTACTGATGCGGCAACTACATTTAATATTTTAAGATTTGCAGATGATTATACCACCGCTGGTACTGCTTTATGGAGATTAGGCGGAGAAGATCCGAGAATTTGGCACTATTATGGTCGTGATTTAAGTACTCAATCTTTACGAAAACATCCTTTTAATTTTTCATTATTAAGTACAATCCCTTATGATCCAAATATTAAACCCACACATGTAGGGGAAGGAGAAATGATAAGTATTCTTTTTACCCCACAAAAAGGAAAGATAAGGTTAGAAATTGATAAAGAAGAATTGCTTGTTTCTGAACAAAATTATTTAACTCTTCCGTCAGGTTACATTTATGAAAAATTTGCCGAAGATGATACTCCAATTGGACCTGGTCACAAAATTATTCTTACTTTTGATGATGGACCCAATGCTGAGTTTACACCTAAAATTTTAGATATTTTAGAGCGAGAGAATGTTCCAGCAACTTTTTTTGTAGTTGGAATTAATGCACAAGAAAATATTCCTTTACTACAGAGAATTTATAGAGATGGTTTCGAAATAGGTAATCATACTTATACGCATGGCAATGTTGCGAAAATGAGCCCGGAAAGAGCTGATCTTGAACTCAAAACTACTCGGTCTTTGATAGAGTGTGTTACGGGGCATTCTACAGTTTTGTTTCGCGCACCCTATAATGCGGATAGCGAGCCTCAGACTTATGATGAGATTGAGCCACTTGCAAGAGCTAAAAAAGACAATTATATAAGCGTTGGAGAAGGTATTGATCCCAATGATTGGAATCCACAACATAATGCTGCGATCATATTGTCTGAAACCATAAAATTGGCTAATTCTAGTAATGCAAGCGTAATTTTATTACATGATTCTGGAGGAAATTCTAGACAAGCTACTGTTGATGCTTTGCCTAAAATTATTGCTTATTTTAAAAAAAGAGGCTGTAAATTTACCACAGTTGCTGATTTGATGGGTAAAACCAAAAATGATTTAATGCCTAAAATTGAGTTGTCATGGCAAAATAGAATGAATTTTATTTTTGCGGAAGTATCGTATTGGCTCAATAAAACAATTTTTTTATTATTTATTATAGGTATCATTCTTTCTATTTCAAGAATGATTATTATTATGATTATTGCCTACATCAGAAAGTTGTCTGAGAACCGAGAAGAATCTATAATATATGATGATACAATTTTAGAAAAACCATTCGTTTCTGTGATCGTGCCAGCTTATAATGAAGAGATAAATTGTCTTAGAACAATAAATAGTTTGCTAAATCAAGATTATCCTAATATTGAGATTGTTTTTATTGATGATGGTAGTAAAGATGGTACTTATGACAAAGTTCGTAACGAATTTGCAAACAATCCGAAAGTAAAAACATACACTAAGCCTAATGGCGGTAAAGCGACGGCTCTTAATTTTGGAATTGAAAAATCGAGTTATGAATTCCTAGTTTGTATTGATGCCGACACTCAATTAAAAAAAGATGCCATCTCTTATTTAATGGATAAATTTTTTATTAGAGATGCCGATAATCATAAAATTATTGATCCTAATATTGGTGCTATTGCAGGAAATGTAAAAGTAGGAAATGAAGTCAACATGATTACAAGATGGCAAAGTATTGAGTATATAACCTCGCAAAATTTTGATCGACGTGCCTTTGATTTTCTAGAATGTATAACCGTAGTTCCTGGAGCTATTGGAGCTTTTAGAAAAGATGCAGTTCTAATTGCTGGCGGATTCACATCAGATACATTAGCCGAAGATTGTGACTTAACTATGCGACTTCATGGCAAAGGATATCTGATACGTAATTGTACTTCTGCAATTTCGTATACCGAAGTTCCTGAAACGATGAGTCAGTTTTTGAAACAGCGATTTAGATGGAGTTTTGGTGTTATTCAAAGTTTTTGGAAACATAGAAAATCTTTGTTTAGACGTAAATACAAGAATTTTGGACTTATTGCGCTTCCAAACATTCTAATCTTTCAAATTATACTACCATTCTTATCGCCTTTGGCAGATTTGATTTTAGTAATAAGTCTTCTATTTGCTTCAGCAGGAATAATACCAGCTAGTTTTGACAAGATTATTATGTATTATTTAATATTTATGTTAGTTGATATTATCGGTGCAGCCGTAGCCTTTTATTTCGAAAAAGAAGACTATAAAAAACTAGTTTGGCTAATTCCTCAAAAGCTAATTTATAGACAATTGATGTATTATATTTTGATAAAATCTTTTAGAAAAGCAATAAAAGGAGAATTACAAGGTTGGGGAATTCTTAACCGAACAGGAAACGTGCAAGAGTTGGAAAATAAAGAAAAATAAGAAAATGCTTTATTCAAAGATAGAAGGTTCAGGCAAACCGCTATTAATTCTTCACGGATTTCTAGGGATGTCAGACAATTGGAAAACCATGGGAGTGCAATTCGCAGCTCATGGTTTCGAAGTACATTTATTAGATTTGCGAAACCACGGACGAAGCTTTCAATCTCCTGATTTTTGTTACGAATTAATGGTTAAGGATGTTTATGACTATTGTGAAGCTAATAATCTAGAAAAAATTGATATTCTCGGACATTCAATGGGCGGGAAAACGGCAATGCTTTTTGCAACAATTTATCCAGAGATAGTCGAAAAATTAATAGTGGCGGATATTGGTCCAAAGTTTTACCCGCAACATCATCAAGCTATTTTAGGGGGGTTGAATGCTGTTGATTTTTCAGTAAAACCAAGTCGAAACGAAGTTGAAGAAATTCTTTCGCAACATATAACTGATTTTGGGACGAGACAATTTTTGATGAAAAGCCTATATTGGCAAGAGCCGGGACAATTGGCTTTTAGATTTAATTTGGCAGTTTTCAATAATAATATGGACGAAATAGGAAAGCCGCTTCCTGATAACGCAGTTTTCGAGAAACCAACGCTTTTTATTCGTGGCGGAAGTTCCAAGTATATTCTAGATGAAGATTTTGAAAATATTAAATTGCATTTCCCTAATTCGAAAATCGAAACTATTCCAAATGTTGGTCATTGGCTTCATGCCGAAAATCCTAAACTTTTTTTTGAAATAACGAGTTTATTTTTAGAATAAGAAATAGTATTGAACCAAAATTTCATAAAAAACGCCACTTTTTGAGTGGCGTTTTTAATATGTAAACAAAGATTATTTTTTTTCTTTATAACGTTTGTCTGGAGTTCCGTCTTTTTTCAAGACCGTTTTCGTTTCCTCTGTTTTTTTGAAACGTTTGTCTGGAGTTCCGTCTTTTTTTAGGACGGTTTTAGTTTCTGTTTTTTTTGACTCAACTACTTTACCGTCTTTTTTGACTTCTTTGGTTACTTTTTCGGTCTTTTTGACCGTTTTTTCGGTTGCTTGTTGAGCTGAACTTGTTAAAGCAAATCCTAAAAGGGCAACTACTGCTAAAAATACTTTTTTCATTTTTATACTTTTTAAAGATTAGAAAGCTAATGTATGAAAAAATACATTTAGTTTTTTTAAATTCAATTAAATTCGGAACATAAAAAAGCCCTTTTCTATAAAATAGAAAAAGGCTTTGGGATTTATAAAACTAAAATTTAGTTTTTAATAATTTTTATGTTTTCTGATTTTCCAGTATCTGAAGTTACTTTTAAAGTATATATACCCGTTTGAAGAGATTTTAGATCTAAGCTAACATTGTTTGAAGCCGAAATTTTAGAGCTATAAACTTTTTTTCCTAATAAGTCATAAACGGTAGCTTCCTTAACTAAATATGCTTTTGAGTTTATTTGTAATAATCCATTTGTAGGATTTGGGTAAACAGCTATTTGATTGTTTGTATCAAAGCTGGCGGTTTTTAATGGGATTCCAGAAAATTTATATATTCCACCTGTAGTTGCGCCAGTTGTACCTGCAGTTGCGCCAGCTGAAAAACCAAATGTATCATTTAAGAATGCTGATTCACCATGAAAAGAACTATCAATAGTTGTCCAGGTTACACCGTCATCTGTGCTGTAAGAGGAACCATTTGGACTTGCTTCAGAGGTTGCAATTATTGTTGAAGTGCCTGGAATATAGTTTAAGTTCGTTTTATATGAATTAGGATTTGTAATTGACACCACTTCTGTCCATGTAGTTCCTCCATCAACAGTTTTGTAAATTTTTTGGGTATTCACAAGTAGTAAAAGACCTTTATTGGTATCAGAAAATGTAAATCTATCAGCTATAAAGTCAGTGCCAGCAGGAAGAGCTGTTAAAAAAGTCCAATTTAGTCCTTTATCAGTTGATTTGAGAATTCCGCCTAGGCTTGTCCCTACCCAAACTGAATCTCCGGATACAGCATATCCATTGAAGAAACTAAAGTCACCAGTGGCTATAGGAGAACTAGCAGTGTTCCAAGTTGCTCCACCATCATTTGTGGTATAAATCTCAAAATAATCGCCTACTGCATCACCTAAAGCAACGCCATTATTTGCATCCCAAAAGTGAACGAAGTCAGTATAGGAAGCAGGATCGCTAAATTGTGTTGTTGTTTGTTTTTGCCAGCTTACACCATTATCGATTGTATTCCATATTCCTCCAGTACCAGCAGAGTCAGGATATACAGATATCCAAGCAGTTGAAGCTGAGGCTGCCGAGATTGATGAAATGCCTAATCCAATACTACTGCCATCTGCAGGAATTGGTTCTAAATTAATTGATCCAGTAGTCCATGTTTCTCCTGCGTCAGTGCTTCGTGTAAATGTTTTTAAGGTGTAATCTTGATTAGTGAAATCAAATTCATTAGCCCAAATGGTATTTGCATCTACTATCGAGATACTGTTTAGTGTTTTGTCTGCATCAGTAAATCCTGTTGCTTTTTCATGCCAAAAGTTCGGAGTTTGAGCATTTGCCATTAAGCAAAATACTAATAAAATAGCGAGTAAAATTTTTTTCATGGGGATTTTGTTAGGGGTTAACGTAGCAAAAATAGGAAAAAACCCGATGTGTTTAAAATAAATCTTTTACTTTTGAAATAAAAAAATATGAAACTACTTATCAGAATTTTGATTACATCTGCTTTAGTGATGCTAATTGCGCACTTTATGCCAAGCGTAAAAGTGGCTAATTTTGAAACTGCTTTGATCGTTGCGGTTGTTTTGGGCTTGCTTAACATATTTGTAAAACCCATATTAATACTATTTACATTGCCGGCGACAATCCTTACATTAGGATTATTTCTGTTTGTTATCAATGCCATTATTATTTTATTATGTTCGAATATTGTTGGCGGATTCAAAGTAGATTCATTTTTCACAGCCTTAATTTTTAGCATAATTCTTTCTATTTGTCAGTCTATTGCGAATAAAATAGTAGGAGAAGATAAATAAATAATCTTCGGAATTCGAACTTAATAATTGGCTTGAATTCAATACATTAAAAACTTGTTTGGGTTGCAAAAATTTTATAATTTTGCAACCCAATTTTATTACGTAAATTAAAGACAGAAATGGATATTAAAAGAGTAGCAGTAAACGCAGTAAACGAGACAATTGTAATGACAGTAGTTCACATGGATTACAAAGGTCAAGTTGCAAAAAGAATAAATGAAAAAATGCCTTTGGCAACCGTTAAAGGTTTTAGAAAAGGAGCTGTGCCAAAAGACCTTGTCGAAAAACAATATGGTAAAGCTATCAAACAAGAAGAAGTTCAAAAAGTAGTAGATTTAGCTTTGGAGCGTTTTGTACAATCCGAAAGATTAAACCTTCTTGGAACACCTCTTGCTAAAGTGAACGAAAACTTTTCTTGGGATACCGAAGAATTAGTTTTTGAATATGAAATAGGATTAGTTCCAAGTTTCGAACTTGATCTTGAAGCAAAAAACGATATTATTAAATATGTAGTTACTGCCGATGACAAATTAATTGACGGTCAAGTAGCGCGTATCCAAAAACAATTTGGAAAAGCTGTTCCTCAAGAAGTTGTTACTGCAGGTTTTGATATTTCTGGAGTTTTCACAAACGAAGAAAAAGGAATCGCTAACCCAACAACTATTTCTTTAGATATTTTCAAAGACAAAGCTACTGCCGATAAATTCATCGGAAAAAAAGTAGGTGATGTTGTAACCGTTAACACAAAAGGTTTATTCGCAGACGATCATCAATTAATGGATGTTATGAAAGTAGCTCATGATGATGTTCACGGATTAGAAGTTGATGTTGATTTTACAATTGACGGAATCAATTCAACTGAATTGGCAGAATTAAACCAAGAATTATTCGACAAACTTTTTGGACCTGGAAACGTTGCTTCTCTTGAAGACTTGAAAGCTAAAATCAAAGAAGATGCCGAAACTCAATTCGCTCAACAAGCAGACCAAAAATTATTAGGTGATGTAACTGAATTTTTAATTGAAAACACAAAATTCGATTTGCCAGCTGAATTCCTTAAAAAATGGTTGCAAACTGTAGGCGAAAAACAACTTTCTCCAGCCGAAGCCGAAGTTGAATATGCAAGATCTGAAAAAGGATTGCGTTTTCAATTGATCGAAGGAAGAGCAATGGCACAAAGCGATATCAAAATCACTTTCGAAGATTTGAAAGCTTTTACCACAAAATCTATCCGTCAGCAAATGGCACAATTCGGGCAAACAAATCCTACTGACGAAGAAGTTCAAGGAATTGTAGCTAGAGTTTTGGCAAACCAAGACGAAGTAAAAAGACTTTCTGACCAAGTTGTTGCCGAGAAATTATTGGAAGTGTTCAAAGAAAAAGCAAATCCAACAACAAAAGAAGTAACTTACGAAGAATTTATTGCAGCTTCTTACGGCGAATAATTTCTAAAAAATAAGTATATTTGAGCGTCAAAAGAATATTTTTTTGACGCTCTTTTTTATTAGAAGCCAATCCAGCTTTGCGTTGCAAGTTTTTTCGTTTCAAACCATTTTTGCAAGTCACAAAAAGAGCTTCCTTTGGTCGCTTTTTTGCAACTGCAAAAATTGGTTTTCAACTTCAAAAAGCTTTTCACTATAATCTGGGCTAAAAAATAAGACATATTGACATCATTTATAAATAGGTACGACCTTTGATAAAATGATTACTGTGAATTAACGTAAAACTTAGAACAAATAAATATGAACTACGGTAAGGAATTTAAAAAATTTGCTACAAAACACCAAGGTGTAAACGCAATGTATTATGACAAAATCGTAAGCGCAATGACGCCTACAAATATGACTCCATATATCATCGAAGAACGTCAACTGAATATATCTCAATTAGACGTTTTCTCGAGATTAATGATGGACCGAATCATTTTCCTTGGAACAGGAATCGATGACCAAATTGCCAATATCGTTCAAGCACAATTACTTTTTCTTGAAAGCGCCGATGCTTCAAAAGATATTCAAATTTATTTGAATTCTCCAGGAGGAAGTGTTTATGCAGGATTAGGAATTTATGACACGATGCAATACATCAAACCTGACGTAGCAACAATTTGCACCGGAATGGCAGCTTCTATGGGAGCCGTTCTTTTGTGTGCTGGAGCAGCAGGAAAACGTTCGGCATTGCCACATTCAAGAGTTATGATTCACCAACCATCAGGCGGAGCACAAGGTGTTGCAACGGATATGGAAATCAACTTACGTGAAATGTTGAAATTAAAAGATGAATTATACCAAATCATTTCGCATCACACCGGACAAACTTTCGATAAAGTGCACAAAGATAGTGAGCGCGATTATTGGATGATTGCCGATGAAGCAAAAGAATACGGAATGATTGATGAAGTGTTAAGAAGAGGATAAATATTTGTCGAAAGTCAAAAGTCGAAAGTCAAAAGCATTGCTGGACTTTACGACTTTTGACTTTACGACTTTTTGACTATAAAAGATGGCAAAACCAAAATTAGAATGTTCATTCTGTGGAAGAAAAAAACCGGAAACCAATTTATTGATTGCCGGAATCGATGCGCACATTTGTGATAAATGTATCGAACAAGCACACGGAATTGTTCTCGAAGAAATAAAATCAAGCGGTAAGACTAACTTGCCTGCAGACTTGATTTTAAAGAAACCAAAAGAAATCAGAGCTTTTTTAGATCAATATGTAATTGGTCAAGATCAGACAAAAAAAGTAATGGCTGTTGCGGTTTACAATCACTACAAACGTTTGATGCAACAAGAATTGCATGACGATGTAGAGATCGAAAAAAGTAATATTATCATGGTGGGTCAAACCGGAACCGGAAAAACTTTGGTTGCCAAAACGATAGCCAAAATGCTAGACGTTCCTTTAGCAATTGTCGATGCAACAGTTTTGACCGAAGCAGGTTATGTAGGAGAAGATGTCGAAAGTATTTTGACGCGTCTTTTGCAAGCTGCCGATTATAATGTGGCTAAAGCCGAAAGAGGAATTGTTTTCATTGACGAAATTGATAAAATTGCTCGCAAAAGTGATAATCCATCTATAACACGTGACGTTTCTGGTGAAGGAGTTCAACAAGCTTTGTTGAAATTACTCGAAGGAACGGTTGTGAATGTTCCGCCAAAAGGAGGACGTAAACATCCAGATCAGAAATTTGTTGAGGTAAATACTCAAAATATTTTGTTTATTGCTGGTGGTGCTTTCGACGGAATTGAACGTATTATTTCGAAACGATTGAACCGTCAAGCCGTAGGTTATTCTACATCTAAAAATGTGGATAATATTGACAAAGATAATTTGTTGCAATATATTATTCCAAAAGACATCAAAGATTTTGGATTGATTCCAGAAATTATTGGTCGTTTGCCAGTGTTAACACACATGGATCCATTAGATAGAGAAACCTTAAGAGCGATTTTGACACAGCCGAAAAATGCCTTAATTAAACAATATCAAAAATTGTTTTTGATGGATGAGGTTGTATTCAATATCACAGACGAAGCTTTAGATTTTATTGTCGAAAAAGCATTAGAATACAAGCTTGGAGCACGTGGATTGCGTTCTTTATGTGAAGCCATCTTGACCGATGCCATGTATGAATTACCAAGTTCTGACGATAAAACATTAGAAATCGACGTAGATTATGCCAAAGAAACATTGAATAGAAACTTATTGAAACGATTAGAAATCGCTTCTTAATTTTTAAGTAAAACACCTTTGTCAAAGTTTAAAATTTTGACAAAGGTTACTATTTTAACAGAACTGAGATTAACTTCAAGCTCAATAAAAATGTAAATAAAGCTCAAAAACGTATGTTTTTGAGCTTTATTCGTTAATGGAGACTTAAAAGCATGAGTTAAAAGAATATCAGTTTATTAATTTACTTCTTTAGATTGTTTTTCGTAAATCCCAGAGGGATTTCATATTTATAGAAAGCCCAATTATGGTATTATTAATTTGACCCCAGCCGGGGTCAAATATTTCGGAAATTGATTGTGTTTCTATAAATATACAATGGCTCTGTCGTTTTTTATTAAATCCGGAAAAAAAAATATGAAATCCAATCATTCTCTATTGCCAAAAAAACATCCGTTATTCTTTTTTATCTACAATAGATTGTCGATTTTTGCCCCTTGTAAATCAATTGAATTAAAAATGATACTAGAGGATAAAGAGATTATTTTGTTAAAAGTTTCAGGTCAAGATAAACCGGGAGTAACAGCTGGTTTAACATCGATATTGGCAAATTATGATGCCACTATTTTAGATATTGGTCAAGCCGATATTCATGACACATTATCTTTAGGTATATTATTTGAAATAAAAGCAGGCTCTTCTTCAGCGCCTGTTTTAAAAGATTTATTATTTAAAGCTTACGAATTAGGAATTAATGTCAAGTTTATTCCAATTACAATTCCGGATTACGAAATTTGGGTAAAAGGACAAAGCAAGCAACGTTTTATCATCAATGTTTTGGGCGAAAAGTTGACAGCGGCACAATTAGCAGCTGTGACCAAAATAATGTCGGATCAAAAATTAAATATCGATTCGATTATTCGTTTAACCGGACGAACTTCGGTAGTCGAAAAAGAAGAATATCCACGTTCTTGCGTGCAATTATCCGTAACGGGTATTATTAAAGATAAAACCTTGATGACGGCTAGTTTTATGGAAATTTCCAGAACGTTAAACGTCGATATTTCTTTTCAAGAAGATAATATTTACAGAAGAAACAGACGTTTGGTGTGTTTTGATATGGATTCGACCTTAATTCAAACCGAAGTAATCGATGAATTAGCTGAGTTAGCGGGAGTTGGCGAAGAAGTTAGAGCCATCACCGAATCAGCAATGAATGGCGAGATAGATTTTAGCGAAAGCTTCAAAAAACGTATGGCGTTGTTGGAAGGTTTGAGCGAAGATGTGTTGCATAATGTGGCTATAAATCTACCGATAACCAAAGGAGCGCATCGATTGATGAGAGCCTTGAAATATTACGGCTACAAGACCGCTATTTTATCTGGTGGATTCACTTATTTTGGTGATTATTTGCAAAAAGAATTGGGAATCGATTACGTTTTTGCCAATCAATTGGAGATTAAAAACGGAAAATTGACGGGTAAATATTTAGGCGAAATTGTTGATGGCGCAAAAAAAGCCGAATATCTGCAAGCCATTGCTGATAAAGAAGGCATTCACATCAACCAAACCATTGCGGTAGGAGATGGAGCAAATGATTTACCAATGATAAATTTGGCAGGTTTAGGAATAGCTTTTCATGCCAAACAAAAAGTAAAAGAAAACGCTTCCACTTCAATATCAAGTCTAGGTCTAGACGGAATATTATACCTTTTGGGCTACCACGATAGACATATTGATATGATGCAGGAGTAAATAAAAGTTTAAATTGCATACAAAAGCCTTAGTTTTTCTAAGGCTTTTTTGTTGGTCAAATTTTTACAATTTGTGTATTGTGATTTTTTCTAAATTGATTTAGAATTTGCTTTCCCGAAGTATTGCAATTTCCTCGCGGTCCACATTGCATTCGGTGTGGTCCGCAGGAAGTCAGAAAGGAAATTAAAAATGCTATTAAAAAAAGTTTTTTCATCTTATTGGTTAACAATTATCTGCATATCTTTCAATTGTTCCAAGTAATCTCTTTGGTTTGATAATCTGGGAATCTTGTGTTGTCCGCCCAGTTTGTCTTTGTCTTTTAGCCAATCATAAAATAAATTTTCACGTGCAATATTTACAACTAAAGGATTTAGAGTCATATTGTTGTAGCGCTTAGCTTCGTAATCCGAATTTAAAGACTGTAAAGTTTCGTCCAATACTTTTTGGAAATGGGCAATATCAGCTGGGTTTTTCCTGAATTCGATAATCCATTCGTGAGCTCCTTTTTCCTTGTCTTTCATAAAAACGGGCGCAACGGTATAATCGACCATTTCGGTTTCGGTAATTTGACAAGCTTTGGCAATAGCCTGATCGGTATTTTCGACCATTAACTCTTCGCCAAAAACATTGATATGATGTTTGGTTCTTCCCGTTACCCGAATTCGGTAAGGGTTCAATGAAGTAAATCGAACGGTGTCGCCTATTAAATAACGCCACAAACCTGAATTTGTGGTGATGACAATGGCATAATTTTTAAAAATTTCTACATCTGATAATCGAATGACTTTTTGATTTGGTGTGCCAAAAGTGTCCATTGAAATGAATTCATAGAAAATTCCATAATCCAACATCAGCAACAAATCATTGGAATCATTCAAATCCTGAATGGCAAAAAAACCTTCAGAAGCATTGTATATTTCGTAATATTTGAAATCGTTTTTGGGTAGAATTTTTTTGTATTGTTCCCGATAAGGCTCAAAATTAACACCTCCATGAAAATAAACTTCAAGGTTTGGCCAAACTTCCAGCAAATTTGCTTTCCCGGTTTCCTCGAGTAATTTATTTAATAAAACTAACATCCACGAAGGAACTCCAGCAAAACTGGTTACGTTTTCGTTTTTTACTTCGTTTATTATCGCAGGAAGTTTGGTTTCCCAATCGCTCATCAACGAGGTTTTGTTATTTGGCGTGCTGCTAAATTCTGCCCAAATAGGCATGTTTTCAATTAATATAGCAGATAAATCGCCAAAAAAAGTATCGTTGTTTTCGTAAATTTGGGAGCTTCCGCCAAGGCGAAGACTTTTACCCAAAAACATCTCGGAATTTTCATTGTTATTGAGGTACATGCATAATAAATCCTTGCTCCCTTTGTAATGGCAATCTTCTAATGCTTCGTAACTTACGGGGATAAATTTGCTTTTGGCATTGGTAGTTCCGCTTGATTTTGCAAACCATTTTATAGGTGTTTCCCAAAAAACATTTTGCTCGCCTTTTCGGGTGCGTTCTATCAACGGTTGCAATTCTTCGTAGGTCGAAACTGGGATTCTTTCGGAGAAAGTTGTATAAGAATTTATCGAAGCATAATCATATTCTTGACCAATAACTGTGTTTTCGGCCGCCTTTATTAAATTCATCAATAATTCTTCCTGAACCTCATTGGGGTATTTAAGAAAAAGCTCGATTTGGTGAATCCTTTGCTTTAGAACCCATGAGGCAAATGAATTGATGATAGGTAGCGGCATGTTTTGGGGTTATGAATTATGAATTTTAAATTATGAATTATAACTTTACCAAAAATAGCAATTTTTGTTAAACTTTAGACTCTAAACTTGAAACTTTAAACCAAATGACTTACGAAGGTGTACTTACTAAAATGCAAACTGAATTTGGAAATCCAATTCAATATTATTTGGTTTTTGAAAACAGTTTTTTGAATGTGAATCAATTACTTGGTAAAAATATCGAAATTGATTTTGTGGGTTACCAATGTTTGAATTGTGGCAAAAAGAAGAAAATATATCGTCAGGGATTTTGTTATGAATGCTTTTATTCGAGTGCAGCTGTGGGTGATTGGATTATGAAACCCGAGTTAAGCACGGCACATCTTGGTATTCAAGACCGAGATTTAGTTTATGAAGAAAAAGTACAATTGCAGCCGCATATTGTTTATTTGGCTTTGTCAAGCGAAGTGAAAGTAGGAGTGACCCGAAAAACTCAAATGCCAACACGATGGATTGATCAAGGTGCCACGCAGGCTATTTCGATTGTGGAAGTTCCTAATCGCTACCTTGCAGGAATTACCGAAGTCGCCTTGAAAAATCATTATGCCGATAAAACGAATTGGCGTAAAATGCTCCAAAACGATGTGGTTCAAGTTGATTTGGTTGCCGAAAAATTAAAAGTTGAAAACTTAATTCCCAACGAAGTTCAGGAATATTTCTATTCACAAAAAAATGATTTATACGAAATGGAATTCCCAGTTTTAGAATATCCAAAAAAAGTAAATAGTTTGAGTTTAGAAAAAACACCACATTTTCACGGAAAATTGACTGGAATAAAAGGGCAATATTTAATTTTTGAAAACGGAACTGTTTTTAATGTTCGTAGTTCCGAAGGTTACGTGGTACGAATTAATGTGTAATATCTATGTCGATTCTCGTTCAATTATAAAAGTTGGGATTTCAATTATTTGGTGTGTCACTGGCTGTTTTGCTTTGGTTTTTCCAATTTCATCAATTAATATGGAAGCTGCTCTTTGACCAATATCAAATCCAGGTTGTTCAATTGAAGTTAAGGTAGGTGAAATTACAGTAGACATATACCAATTGCTAAAACCAAAAACAGCAATTTGTTTTGGAATTTTGATTTGCTTTTCATTGAAATATTTTATGATTCCTATGGCAACTAAATCAGTAATAGCAAAAATAGCATCCACATCATTGTGATCTTCAACAAGCTTTTTAGCATTTGCGTAACCATCTTCTAAATCTGAATTGTTATCACATAAATAAACTAAAGTAGGATCGTAAGGAATGTTATTGTCTTCCAATGCTTTTTTATAACCCAAAAAACGGTCGATAGAATTTTGTGGCGTATAAGAACCTCTGAAATGAGCTATCTTTTTATAGCCTTTTTTGATCAAAAAAGTTACGGCATCATAAGCCGCTTTTCTGTCATTGATAATGACTTTGGAACAATTTACTGTTTTGGCAATCTTATCAAATAAAACTACTGGAGTATTGTTTTTTATAGTCTCGTTGATATGGGTAAAATCATCTGTTTCGTTAGTGAGCGAAATCAAAATGCCATCTACTCTTTTTTGAATAAGTAAATCTAGTTGCTTTTTTTCAATCTCATATTTTTCATTCGATTGTAAAATAATGACGAGATAACCTCTGTTTTCAGCTTCCTGTAAAATGCCATTTAAAACAAGTGAAAAAAAGTGATGAACCATTGTCGGAATAATAACTCCGATGGTTTTTGTTTCATTCGTTCTAAGGTATACGGCATTTGCATTAGGCTTGTAATTCATGGTTTTTGCCATTTCAAGAACCTTTGTGCGAGTAGTTTCACTAACGTCGGCGTAGCCTTTTAGGGCTTTTGAAACGGTTGTTACCGATATTCCTAATGCAGATGCAATGTCTATAAGTTTTGCGCTATTCATTTAATAAATGTAATGAAAATAATCAATCTTGAATAAGAATTTTAAGTTGATTTAAAGGATCATCCTAAAAAAATCATAACTACCTTTTTTTGTGGTTTTAAACTTATTTCTTTTTATTGAATATACTATTTAGTAGGTCACTTGCTTTGGTTTTTATATCCTCTTTTGGAGTTACGGATTTAGCGGTGTCGTTTGATTTTTTTGTATTTTTATTAATAAAATCTGTCAGAGCTGAAGTTCCTTGTTTTAACAATTTGTCTTTTTGTTGTTTAACCAATTGATTGGTTAAGTTTGAAACAGCACCTTTCACATCGGTCGAAATTTTTGGACTGCTAAAACTTCCTGTCAATAAAGCATTTATCGGAACATTTTGCAATTTTGCTGCGTCGGCTGGCGATAATTTCGAAAGCAAAGCATTCGCTTCAGTTCCAAGATATTTTGCAGGAACATCAAATTTTATGTTGTAATTCATACTTTGGTCAAAACCGTGAGTTCCTCCAATAGTTGCTTTTATCTCTTGGTATTTTATATCAAATGGTTTCACATTTACTTTTCCGTCCTTGAAAGTAAGTGCTACTTTTACATCGTTTAAATTCAGTTTATTTACATCAAGGAATTTCACGTTTGAACTCAAAGCGGTTAACAAAGTTGAATTTTTAGCATTTATAGTTGTCGAAAGCAGTTGTCCCATCAAATCTCCGGTAAGCGTTTTTAGATCGGGCGACATCGTTTTGCCATCAAGATTTCCGTTCAGTTTAATGGTCGAATTTAGTTTTCCGTTTATGATTCCGGCAATTGGCGCAATCTTTTTAAGCATTTCCAATTGGGTAAAAGATTGCGCAATATCAACTTGATTCAACCCTAAATTCATGTCAAATATTGGTGTTTTTCCTTTGGTTGAAACAGAACCATTAGTGCCAATTGTCCCTCCAAAAATGGATGATTTAATGTTTTCTAAAGTCACTTTTTCGTCCTTAACAATCAATTTTCCAGAAACGTCCTTCAACATTAAATTGTCATACAAAACCGTATTGGCTTTGGCCGTAAGCGTACAATTCAAGAAAGCTGGAATTTTCATTGCGTCGGCTTTTTTAGCCTCTGTTTTTGCAGGTTCGCTCGTAGTCATAAAATCGCTAACTGCAATTTGATTAGAACTCATGTTGAAGTTTCCTTTTAATTCCTGATTTTTGAACATAAAACCATAGAAATTATCTAAAACTCCCGTAACGCTAATGTCGCTTTTTCCGGTGGTTGCATTAAATTGTTTCAGGTTAATTTGACTTGGATTAAATTGAACCAAAGCATTGCTGATGTTCATAGATTTGCCATTTTCGTCCGCATATTTAAAGTCGGACAAACTCATGGTTCCCGCATTTTTTATGTTTTGATATTGGCTTTTTTCAACCGATTGCATATCGAATTTAGTGGTTACATCGGCTTTTAGAATTCCTTCCATTGGCTTAGCCAATTTTATTGGATACGCTTTTGATAAATTTTCTAAATTAATGGTTCCTTTTAAAGCGGCGTCTACAATAGCATTTTGAGTGATGTTTCTAATGTTGGCTTTTGCATTAAATACATCCTGATCGATGGTGAAAGATAGTTTGTCAAGATTGACATAGGTGTCGTTCAAAACGCCAGTTTCATTGATGATTTTTGTGTCAATTACAATGTTTCGAACTGATTTTGGTAAATTTGGATATTGAAAGGAAGCATTGTTTGAAGCAATTTCAATATTAAATTTTGGTACTGTTTTATCCGAATACAATCCTTTGGCAAAGCCAATAACCGAAAAATCTCCTGTAGTTTTCACATTATCTAAACTTGCAGAATATTTCGCAGGAATTAATCCTAAGAAGTTTTTGAATGAAGCCGTTGGTGTTTTAAATTTCAAATCATATTCCTGACCTCCGCCTTTAATCAATTTAATAAAACCATCAAATTCTAATGGTAATTGGTTGATTAAAGCTTTGTTTTCCTTGAAAGTGTATTTATTTTCCTTTAAATCAATTCCTATAACGGCATCCAAAGTCAAGGTTATGTTTTTCATATAATTGACTTTATCCAACGAAAGTGAAATTTTTGCCTTAGAAGTTGTTTTCAAATCCAATTTTTGAGCTGCAAAATCTCCAGCTCCTTCGTGATTCAAACTGTCGATTGTCATTTTTATTTTAGAAGTTTCATCAAAATACTTGAAGTTGAAATTCTCCATTTTGTAATTCTGGATTTTCAATGCTAGCGGTTTGCTTTTTGTCGTGTCTTTCACCGCGTTTTTCAGAGCGATATCAAAATTCCCGATTCCGTCTTTATTGAAAATGATGTTTACATAACCATTTTTCGATGAAACACCTTGAATATTCATCGATTCGTCTTTTCCTTTAAAAAGTTCTTTGATAGACATTTCTAAATTTAGCTCGCCTAACGAAACCAGAGTGTCACCTTCAAAAGGAGCTTTATTGATGATTATAAACTTAGTTAGTTTAACATTAGCATTAGGAAAATTTTTAAATAAACTCAAATCAGCATCGGCAAAACTGACTTTTGCGTTAACTTTCTCGTTGATTGCACTTGCAATTTTAGCTTTTATTTGATCCTTAAAAAAATAAGGAATAGCGGATAAGGTGGCTACAAGTAAAACAATTAGAATTCCGGATATTTTTAATATTTTTTTAAACATGAGGGCTATTTTTGATTTTCTTATAATAAGCAAAGACCTTGCTTTTTATGCAAAAATAACATAAAAAAATCCGTTCAAGTAATTACTTGAACGGAAAATTCTTATGCTTTTTGTTAAGTTTATTGAATACTAATCTCAAAAGGCATCATTGCCTGAACTCCTTTTTTAGATTGAACACGTTTTATTTGTTCCATTATTTTAAAGGTTTCCGTTCCAAATTCTTCTTTTATAAACGATTCTTTAGATTTTGCAAATGGTAAATGTTCCAGAATATCGTTGATGTTTTTTTCGTATTCTGGAAAGTTTTGAGTGCTGTAATTTTTTATTTTGGCTAAAGTCGCAGCTTCGTTTATAGCTTCGTTTATGCCACCAATTTTATCTACAAGTCCTATTTTTATAGCTTCAGAGCCAGACCAAACTCTGCCTTGAGCAATAGAATCTACTTGAGCGAATGTCATTTTTCGACCTTCGGCAACGTGCGTTACAAATGTTTTGTAAATATGCTCAACACCTTCAAGTGTAATGGCTTTGAATTTTTCGTCTAAAGGTAAAAACGGACTGTATTCGGCGGCGTTTTCATTTGTTTTTACTTGCTCTGTATGTAAACCAATTTTTGTTGCCAAAGGACTAAAATTAGGTAATATTCCAAAAACACCAATTGAACCAGTAATGGTGTTGTTTTCGGCAAAAATTTTGTTGGCATTACACGCAATATAATAGCCGCCAGAAGCTGCATAATTTCCCATAGAAACAACAACAGGTTTCACTTTTTTGGTCAATTCTATTTCTCTCCAAATTAAATCCGAAGTCAAAGCATTTCCACCAGGACTATTAATTCGAAGCACAATTGCTTTTACATTCTTGTCTTTTCGAGCTTCGATCAACGAACGATTCATCGATATTTCGCCAATTGTATTTACATCACCTTCGCCACTTTTTATTTCGCCTTGTGCATAAATAATGGCGATTTTATCTTTCGTATCTGAGCTTTCAGACGTTGTTGTCATTTTTCGAGTATAATCCAAAATGCTCACTTTGTTGTAATCTTTGTCTTTATCAACTTTTAAAATTTGTCGGATGGCGTCATGATATACATCTTCATAAGCTACAACATCAACTAATTTTTCAGCTTTTGCCATTTCTGGAGTTCTTGCAAGAAGTCCGTTAGCAATTTCGTTCAATCGTGTAACCGAAATGTTTCTACTTTTCGAAATATCGGCAGTAACGGAACTCCAAATCGAATTCAATAATGCTGAAGTTTGTTCTCTATTGGCATCGCTCATTTTGTTTTCTAGGAATGGCTCCACGGCACTTTTATATTTTCCGTGTCGAATAACTTCCATTTTAACACCCGTTTTTTCTTGTAAATCCTTGAAAAACATGATTTCGGCAGATAATCCTTTGAAATCAAAATCCCCAACCGGATTCAAGTAAATGGTATTCGCTACTGAATTCAAATAATATTCTTTTTGCGAATACGAATTGGCATAAGCCATAACGAATTTGCCTGATTTTTTGAAGCTTTCTAATGCATCACGCAATGTTTTTCTTTGCGCCATTCCTAATTCAGACTCGTCATTCAATATCGAAATTCCCTTGATGTCACTGTCTGTTTTTGCTTTTTCGATGGCGTTGATAACATCGATAAGACCTACTTTTTCGCCATCGGACAAAATCGACATCCAAGGATCTTTATATTTTCCAGCATAATCGTTTTTGATGTGTTCCAAATTTAATTCGATAACCGAATTATCTCTTACCGCTATTTCTTCAGATTTGCCTCCAAAAACGGTTGCAATAATTATTATTCCGAAAACGAACATCATTATAAATACAAATAAACCAACAATGGTTGCTAATACATTTCCTAAAAACTTCATAATTATATTTTTTTAATAAGTAGCAAAATG
>CANBWX010000014.1 GCA_947373225.1 Flavobacteriaceae bacterium
ATTAATTAGCTGTTGTTTGTCTCCAAAAAGAAGATTTTATTTAATTTCAAATTCACTACAAGTTATAAATCTGAATTTATTTACAAAGTAAAAATACATTAATTTTAAGAAGTCATTAAAAAAACTAGAATCTATTTAATAAAAAAAATGCGCCTCATAAATGAAACGCATATGTTACTAATAGATATTTTAAAATTCCAAAATTAATTTGAATAATATAAGATTCGGAATATTATAAATTCAAAATAAAATCGTTCAATAATTTTTCCTCATACTTTTCTTTATCAAATGTATATAGATAAGATCCTTTTCTAGAAGACATCATATCTTTATCTTCTAATTTTATAAGAATATCCAAAGAATTAATTTTGCTAATAAAATTTCTTTTGTCCAATTCTTTACTTAAAATGGCTTCATATAATTTTTGAAGTTGGCGCATCGTAAACTTTTCTGGTAACAATTCAAAACCAATTGGTTTTATTGAAGTTCTATAACGCAATCTTCTAATGGCATGCGAAATCATTTTATCATGGTCAAAAATTAATTTAGGCACTTCTGAAACACTAAACCATTTTGCGTTAAAATTCTTCAATAATTCTTCATTATGGTTTTCAACATCAATTAAGGCATAATAAGCAACAGAAATTGTTCGCTCAACAGGATCCCTATTTATTTCACTAAAAGCATACAATTGCTCCATGTATATATCTTGGAAACCGGTATATTTATTAAGAACTCGTATAGCTGTGTCATCTAGAATCTCATCTTTTTTCAAGAAACCACCCATTAATGACCATTTGCCTTTTTCAGGTTCAAAATCCCTTTTTACCAATAAAATTTTTAAATCCTCATTGTCAAATCCGAAAATTATACAATCCACAGCCAGTAATACCTTGTCTGCTTCGTTATAACTATTTAGCATAAAATAAAATTTTATGTCAAATATAGTAACTTCCTTAAATTATCAATATCTATTTAGTGTTATTTTTACACACTATAAATTACATAACCAAAAGCATGGAATCTATGTATTCAATTAATGTAGTAAATCTACAATTTTATAATTGCGTAAATTCCTTAGTCAATTCTTCAAAAGATTTTGATGGTTTAAGATTGAAAAAAGTTTTTATTTCAACATTTCAATCGTTTTCGTGTGTTGAAAATCATTTGTTTATCACTGAATTTAGATTTTTATCAAAAAAACAGATACTAAACTAAAGATTTTTATTACAACTAAAATCTTGATTTGAAATTAAAGTCAATTTGAATATAAATATTTTAATCATTTTAAAAATCTTATTTCTTGTGAAAATATTTGTTTTTTAACCAAAAGAACTTGTTTTAAATAAAATAATTGTTAAAATGACATTTTTTTTAGCAAAAATCTTAATTTTTAAATGTTGTTTATACACTTAAGTTATAGAATATGCTTTTTTAAGTCTATTTTTTTATCATATATATTTGTTTTTGTCTTTTCTTTTTAATTATATTTACAAATGTAAAATTAACACTTATTATTTAACCAAAAAATCAGTATGATGACAAACAAACGATTATTTTATTATTGTAATTTTTTATTGCCAAGAAATGGATGGGTTTTAGCATTAGTAGTGATGCTATTTTCTTCTTATAATCTTTCGGCGCAAAGTAAAATTATAAAAGGAATTGTAACGTCAGTAAAAGACGCAATGCCTTTGCCTGGAGTAAATGTTTCGGTAAAAGGAAGTAAAACAGGAATCACAACTAGCATTGACGGAAGTTTTTCTGTAACAGCAAGTTCGAATGACATTCTTGTATTCTCCTATATTGGATATTTAAATCAAGAAATTAAAGTTGGAAACCAAAAACAAATTAATGTTGACTTAAAAGAAAACCTTTCTACACTTGAAGAAGTTGTGGTAGTAGGTTATGGAACAAAAAAGAAATCTGACTTAACAGGTGCTGTTAGTGTTGTAGATGTTAAGGAAGCCAAAAAAACCATTACTTATGATATTGGAAAAATGCTTCAAGGTCAAGTTCCAGGTGTAACCGTACAATCATCAGGAGAACCTGGCGGTTTTGTAAACATTAAAATTAGAGGGATAACTTCTTTTAACAATAACAATCCTCTTTTTGTAATTGACGGAATGATTGTAGACAGTCCTTATGATTTTGCCACTGGCGAAGTTGAAACTATTCAGGTATTAAAAGATGCAACTTCAGCTGCTATATACGGTGTTCGTGGTGCAAATGGTGTTGTAATTATTACTACCAAAAAAGGAAAAGTGGGTGTAACTGAAGTGAAATACAAATCAACATTTGGATTTCAAAATGTACCAAAATTGTGGTCTTTGACAAATAGCAAACAATACCAACAAATAGCTAGTGCTGCCGAAGCAAATGCAGGTTTATCAATAGCTCCGGGTAACGACCCAACTAATCCTCTATATATTAAAAATGTAGATACAAATTGGCAAAACGAAGCTTATAGAACGGGTACTGTTGAAAATCAAGATTTAACATTTAGTGGTGGAGCAGAAAATCTTGGATACAGTTTAAACATTGATTACTTTAAAAACAGTAGTTATTTAAATACACCACAAGATTATAAAAGATTGTCTACTACATTAAATATAAATGGTAAAAAAGGAAAATTTAAATACGGTTCTAAAATAGGTTATACACAATCTGACAAAGAGAACTTTAACGAATATTTACCTGGACAATCAGCTGTGAGTGAGCTTTTATTAGCAATACCAACAATGCCAGTATACGATCCTAACCGATTAGGTGGATACGGTGGAGCTGACAATTTAACACAAAGAGCAATCACCTTAAATGTAATTGGGTTTAACCACTTGATGCAAAACACCAATAGAAGAAACCGTTTTATTGGTAACATTTGGGGAGAACTAGAAATTGCTAAAGGATTAAAATATAAAATCAATGCTAGTTATGATAGATTAGATTGGAAAACTAGACTTTTTAACCCACCAAGTGATTTAGGTTGGTATTATATTACTACCAATGATGAAGCTGCATTAGACCTTACAACTGGTAGTCAAACAAGAACAATTCTTGATAATTTACTTACCTACGATCTTACTGTAAGCAAACATAAATTTAATGTTTTAGCTGGATGGGTTCAAGAAAGAAACCAATATTATAACCACATTTCAAGAGGTGTAGGATATACTCCTGGGCAAATTAGCGAATTACAATATGCCAATAATATTTCAGGAAGTGAGTATCAAAATACTGTAACGGGTATTTCCTATTTAAGTAGATTTGATTATGGTTATGATGATCGTTATTTAGTAAATGCTAACTTCAGACAAGATAAATCTTCTCTTTTTGCACCAGCAAATAACACTGGAAATTTTTATTCTTTCTCTGGTGCTTGGAAATTAAGCAACGAAAAATTTATAAAACTTCCGGAATGGATAAACGCTGCAAAATTAAGAGCAGGTTATGGTAAGTTAGGAAATAACACAATTGGAGTTTATGGTTATGGTTCTACAATTAACCCTTTTGCAAGTTATGCTTTTGGTAACACATTAGCTCCTGGAACTACAACAGTTACCTTAAGAGATCCTAACGTAAAATGGGAAACTACAACTACAACTAACGTAGCTTTAGAATTAGGAATGCTAAAAAACAAATTGCAATTTACAGGAGAATACTTCATCAAAAAATCTACGGATCTTTTAGCTGCGGTTCCTCTTCCTCTATCTACTGGATCTTTTCCCGCAAGTATTGTTACTAATGCAGCTGCTGTAGAAAACAGAGGATTCGAATTTGCTGTAAGTTATAGCAATAATGATCATCCTTTTAAATATAACATCTCTGCTAATTTAGGTACTTTGAAAAATAAAGTGTTACAAATTGGCGCAAATAATTTACCCATTTATGGTGCTGCTTCAAAAACTGAAGTAGGAAGATCTATCGGAGAACTTTATGGTTATCAAGCTATTGGCATTTTCAAAAATCAAGCTGATGTTGCTGCTTCCCCAACTCAAACAGGTGCTGCTCCTGGAGATGTAAAATTTAAAGATATTAACGGAGATGGTGTTATCAATGATAGCGATAGAACCTACCAAGGAGTTACTATTCCAAAATACAGCTATGGTATCAACTTTAGCAGTAGTTACAAAAATTTCGAATTTTCAATGTTCTGGCAAGGTAGCGGTGGTAATAAAGTTTTTGATGCTACTTACCGTAACTTAATGGGTGGGCAATATAGCAACGCTAGTACTGATATGCTTAACTATTGGACTCCTACAAATACAAATACTAACGTTCCTCGCCCAATTATTGGTGATCCGAATGCTAATGGTAGAGACTCTAACCGATTCATAGAAAGTGGTAACTATATTAAACTTCAAAGTCTTCAAATAGGATACAATATTCCTCTAAAAGGAAACAAATATCTTCAAAGAGCAAAAGTATATGCTAATGGTCAAAACTTATTAACCATTACAAAATACAGAGGTTATGATCCCGATTTTCAAAGTGACGGATTGTTTTCTAGAGGGTATGAAATGGGATCATTCCCTAACCCTAGAACCTATTCTTTGGGAGTAGAAGTAGATTTTTAAAATAGATAAAAACATATAAAAATAATAAAAATGAAATATAAAATATTTAATTATCTAACAATTTTCGCTTCACTATCCATTGTGTTAACGAGTTGTGTGAATAATGCTGACTTAGTTCAAGCAGATCCAAATGTTGCTACAACAGCTTCTTTTTGGAAAACTGATGCAGATGCTTTAGCAGGTGTTAATGCTGCTTATGGTAGCTTATTAACCGATGGAACTTATATGAGAAGCACCCCTTTATTACTTGATCTTAAAGATGATGGTACTCATAGTTATAGCCCTTGGGGTTCTATGTACAATGTAGGTCGTTTTAACTCAAGCCCTACTGATAATGCAATTTATGGTTGGGCTTTCGAAACGTATTATGAAGGTATATTCCGTTGTAATCAAGTTTTAGAAAATGTACCTAAGATTGCTATGAAAGATGCTGCTTTAAAAAGCAGAATTCTTGGACAAGCTTATTTTTTAAGAGGTCTATATTTCTTTCACGCAGTAAATATGTTCAAGAAAGTACCTTTACCAACATCTACAACTGAATTACTTCATGCTCAAAAAACTCAAGCAGAAGGATGGGCACAAGTAATTGCAGATTTCAAAGCTGCTGCCGATTTATTGCCTACTTCCTACACTAGCGTTACTGGCTTAGATGCTGGACAATTAGGAAGAGCTACTAAAGGAGCTGCTCTTGGTTATATAGGTAAAGCCTATTTATTTAATAAAGATTTCACGAATGCTAAAGACAATTTCAAAAAAGTAATTGATCTTGGTGTATACTCGTTAGTATCTAATTACCGTGATAACTTTACTGACACTAATGAAAACAACTCCGAATCTATTTTTGAAGTACAATTTAGTAGAAGTGCTGGTGGAGTTGATTTAGGTTGGGGTGGCGCTCCGGCTTCTGGCTGGGGAAAAACTTCTGCAAGAGCAATTACCTATGCGCCTAGAGCTTTCGGATGGACAGATGTTCAGCCTACATGGACTTTATTCAACGAATTTCACGATGAAAAAACAATCTCAAATCAAGTTGATCCACGTTTAGATGCCACTATGTTCTACAACAAACCAGGCGGAATGCAACTATATGGTCAAGATTTTGCTACTTTTTATGCAAATAATCCAGCCGATTTAAATAACATTTTCTGTAGAAAATATGAAAATTCTGATGGAGCTTATGCCAATGAATTTGACTGGCGTTCAGGAATAAACGAACGTATTATGCGATATGCAGATGTGTTACTTATGTATGCCGAATGTCTAAACGAAACTGGAGACACTCCTGGCGCTTATACTTACATTCAAAAAGTTAGAGACCGTGTGGGATTGCCAAATCTAGCGACTGCAAAACCTGGTTTAACTCAAGTTACAATGAGAGACCAAATTGCTCACGAAAGATTCTTAGAATTCCCTCTTGAAGGTCACCGTTTTGATGATATCCGACGTTGGGGATGGTTGCAAGATGCTACTAAACTAGCTTGGTTAAAATCTAGAGATGATGAATACAATACGTATACACCAGGAAGAGAATATTTTCCAATACCACAAACTGAAATTGATAACAATCCTGGCACTGTCCAAAATGATGGTTACTAATATTGAGTTGAATTAATTAGAATTAGATAAATTTGTTAGTATCATGTGGTAAGTTCTAAAAGCTTACCATGTGATATTATAACTTAAGAACATTATGAAAAAAGCCTTATTAATACTATCCGTTTTTGTTTTTTGTACCCAAATTGTTTTTTCTCAAAAAGAAATCACAATTCTAAAAATTGAGAATAATGAAAATGCACCAACTATAAATAAAAATATCTACGGCCATTTTGCCGAACATTTAGGACGATCCATTTATGGAGGTTTTTTTGTTGGAGACACTTCTAAAATACCCAATACAAATGGTGTACGAAATGATATTATTGATGCGCTTAAAAAATTAAAAATTCCTAACCTTCGCTGGCCAGGTGGCTGTTTTGCGGATACTTACCATTGGAAAGATGGTATTGGTCCAAAAGAAAACAGACCAACAATGGTTAACAAATGGTGGGGTGGCGTTACCGAAGACAATAGTTTTGGAACCCATGATTTTCTAAATTTATGCGAATTACTTGGCGCCGAACCTTATCTTTCTGGTAATGTAGGAAGCGGAACAGTACAAGAACTTTCTGATTGGGTACAATATACCAACTTTGGCGGTAAAAGCCCAATGAGCGATTTGCGTAAAAAAAATGGAAAAATACAACCTTGGAAAGTAAAATTTTGGGGAATTGGAAATGAAGCTTGGGGTTGCGGCGGTAATATGAAACCCGAATATTATGCTGGTGAATATAGAAAATACGCCACATTTATGTCGGATTGGGAAAACACCGGCGGATTAATGCGCATTGCCTCTGGGGCAAGTGACGCCGACTATAATTGGACAGAAACTTTGATGAAAAACATTCCGCTAAATATGTTAGGCGGAGTTGCCATGCACCATTATTCTGTTATCGAATGGAATAAAAAAGGAGATGCTGTTGATTTTACCGAAGCACAATATTTTACTACCATGAAAGAAACCTTCAAAATGGACGAGCTGGTTACCAACCACGCTGCCATTATGGACAAGTACGATCCTGAGAAAAAAGTTGCGCTAATAGTAGATGAATGGGGAGGATGGTATGATGTAGAGTCAGGAACAAATCCTGGTTTTTTATACCAACAAAACACTATGAGAGATGCAGTTCTGGCTGGAGAAACACTCAATATTTTCAACAATCACTCCAGTAGAGTTCGTATGGCTAATTTAGCACAATGTGTCAATGTCTTGCAAGCTGTAATCCTTACCGATAAAGCCAAAATGATTTTAACACCTACTTATCACGTCATGCAAATGTACAGCGTACATCAAAATGCAAAATTATTACCAATCACAATAAACGCACCATTATACACTTATAATGGACAATCTCTTCCAGCTTTATCTGCTTCGGCATCAAAAGATAACAATGGATTAGTTCATATTTCGTTAGTAAATATAGACTCCAAAAAAGAAAATAAGATAGAAATAGACATAAAGGAACTTGGAATAAAAAATGTTTCAGGAACCATCCTTGCTTCAGCAAAATTGCAAGATCATAATTCATTTGACAACCCAACAAAAATTCAACCTGCTGTATTCAAAGGGTTCGAAATAAAAAAAGGCAAACTCGAAATTACAATTCCTCCTTTTTCAGTTATAATGCTAGAAGGAAAATAAAAAAGATAAAATGAAAAAATCAAATTCCATTTCAAGAATAGTACCTTATCTAGCGTTTTTAGTAATTGCGATTATGGCAAGTAGTTGTTCTAATAGTGATAGTCCAAAACCGACTCCCACTCCTACCCCAACGCCAACGCCAACACCAACGCCTGTTACTTTTGCTGGACCTACCTATCTCGATGATTATTCCTCGATTTCATCTTGGGGTACAAATTCACAATGGAATTTAGCCAACGTTCACGACCCAACGGTTGAAAAATGTGGTGATTATTATTATATGTATCAAACCGATGCTTCCTACGGAAATGCAACTGATGGTCATGGACATTTCTTTTACAGACGTTCTAAAGATCTTGTAAGTTGGGAATTTATGGGTGCTTCAATGACAACAGCTCCTACTTGGGTAAAAGATTCCTTGAATAATAAAAGAGCGCGAATGGTTCCGGCTTTGCCACCCATTGCAAATCCTAGTTATGGCTATTGGGCGCCTTGTGTTCGAAAAGTTGGAAACATTTATAGAATGTATTACAGCATTGTGGTTATGGATCAAATTGTAGGTACAGATCCTAATACTTCTTGGTCAGAACGCGCATTCATTGGCTTAGCCGAAACAGATGATTTGGCTTCGAATGTCTGGACAGACAAAGGAATGGTCGTTTGTTCTGAACCTGATGGTGTAAAAAGCTATGTCAGAAATGGAGCAAATGATTGGGAAGCCTACTATAAATTTAATGCCATCGACCCAAGTTTTCTTGCCACTCCATCAGGAGATCAATACTTAATTTATGGTTCTTGGCATTCCGGAATAGCAGCTTTAAAACTGAATCCCACAACAGGAAAACCAGACCAATTGAAGACCATAACCGATTATGGCGTTTGCATAGCAAAACGAGGAATCAGCCGTTGGCAAGCTTCCGAAGGTCCAGAGATTATATACAATCCAGACACTCAATATTACTATCTTTTTATGGCTTATGACGAATTATCGGTTGCTTATAATACTCGTGTTGCCCGATCAAAAAGCATTACCGGACCTTTTGTCGGAATCGATGGTCGAAGTGTAACCGACGGTGCCGATTGTTGGCCAATGATAACACATCCCTATTCCTTTAATTACCACACAGGTTGGGTAGGAATATCGCATTGTGCTATTTTCCAAAACCCAGATACTAAAGAATGGTTTTATTCTTCACAAGCACGATTACCGGTTGGTGTTGCAGGAATAAATGTATCGAATGCCATAATGATGGGACATGTTCGTGGCATACAATGGACACAAGATGGCTGGCCAGTAATTGCCCCTGAACGCTATGCCGCCGTACCAAAAACCACCATTACCGAGGCTTCATTTATTGGTTCATGGGAACAAATTACTATGCAATATCAATATAAAACCATTCAAAAATCCGTAACAATATTCCTCACTGCCGACAAAAAAGTGAGTGGTGGCGCAACAGGAACTTGGTCATATGACAGCGTAAATCAAGTACTTACCGTAAATGGAAATAGCTGCAAAGTAAACGATGCTTGGGATTGGGAAGCCACACCAAGAAAAGTCACAATTACCTATTCAGGACTTACTACTGGCGGTCTACCGGTTTGGGGAAAGAAAATAAATTAGTTAGTTTTTTATTGTTGAGTAGTTAGTAAGAAATGCTCTTTCTAAAATAGAAAGGGCATTTTGATAAAAAAAAATGAAAAAGCATAAAATGAAAAATAGTATAATAATCCTGTTATCCTTAGTTTTAGTTTCCTCTTGCAAAACAGTAAAAACAAACGAAGTTAAGGCTGATACCAATGGCACTGCCATTAAATTCAACAACCCAATAATTAAAGACAAATACACCGCCGATCCGGCCGCACTAGTTTATAACAACAAAGTTTATTTATATACCGGTCACGATGAAGCGCCAAATGATTTTAATTTTTATAAAATGAACGAATGGCTAGTTTATTCTTCATCGGATATGGTGAATTGGGAAGCACATCCTGTTCCGCTAAAAGTTACTGATTTTGCTTGGGCAAATGCCGATGCTTGGGCTGGACAAGTCATAGAAAGAAACGGAAAATTTTATTGGTATGTAGCAATTTCACACGCAACTATTCCGGGAAAATCGATTGGAGTTGCCGTTTCCGATAGTCCAATTGGGCCTTTTAAAGACGCTCTTGGAAAAGCAATTATCACTAATGATATGACTACAGAAACCAAAATTAGTTGGGATGATATTGATCCTTCGGTGATAATAGATGATGATGGTCAAGCCTATCTTTTCTGGGGAAATTCTGTTTGCCATTATGCAAAACTAAAAGAAAACATGATCGAACTTGATGGACCAATACAAACCATAAGTTTGCCAAATTATACCGAAGCGCCTTGGATTCACAAGCATAAAGATTGGTATTATTTATCATATGCTTCGGAATTTCCTGAAAAAATAGTCTACGCTATGAGCAAATCTGTCAATGGACCATGGAAATACAAAGGAATATTGAATGAACTTGCTGGTAATTCGAACACCAATCACCAAGCCATAATCGACTTCAAAGGTATTCCTTATTTTATCTATCATAATGGCGCAACGCAACCTAATGGCGGAAGTTTTAGGAGATCCGTTTGTGTAGACAAATTGTATTACAATGAAGATGGTACGATGAAAAGAATAATTATGACTTCGGAAGGAATTCAAAAATAAAAACCCCCATTTTATGAAATTTTATAAATACCTATTTCTAACATTATTTATAAGCTCCTTTTCTTGGGCGCAAGATATTAGCGTTCACGATCCCGTTGTTATCAAGCAAAAAGACACCTATTATTTGTATTGCACGGGCGAAGGAATTACCTGTTACAGCTCGAAAGATTTAAAAAACTGGAAACGAGAACCTTCTGTTTTTGCAGAAAAACCGGTTTGGACAGATTCTGTAGTTCCTGAATTCAAAAATCATATTTGGGCGCCAGACATTTCATTGCACAACAATACGTATTATTTGTATTATTCGGTTTCGGCCTTCGCCAAAAATACTTCGGCAATTGGCGTTGCCACAAACACCACATTAAACCCCACTGATGCAGCCTATAAATGGGTCGATCACGGAATTGTCATTCAATCCGTACCCAATCGTGATAAATGGAATGCGATAGATCCTAATTTGGCTTTCGACGAAAACAATATTCCATGGTTGGCTTTTGGTTCTTTTTGGGATGGTTTAAAAATGGTAAAATTAAGTCCAGATTTACTATCTAAAGCACAACCCGAAGAATGGTCGACGATTGCAAAACGCAAAAGATCTTTCGAATTAGCTGATTCTAATCCTGGCGATGCAGCTCTTGAAGCGCCATTTGTATTTAAAAAATTCGGTTATTATTACCTGTTTTTGTCTTGGGATTTTTGCTGCCGAGGAAAAGACAGCACCTATAAAGTCGTAATTGGAAGATCAAAAAACATCACAGGTCCTTATATCGACAAAGACGGAAAACCATTGAACGAAGGCGGCGGAACTATACTCGTTCAAGGAAATGAAAAATGGTACGGAGCGGGTCATAACAGCACTTACACTTTCGACGGGAAGGATTATATTTTTTTCCATGCCTATGAAATTAAAGACAACGGAATGTCAAAGTTAGAAGCACACGAACTACAATGGGACGCCAATCAATGGCCAATTGTTGAACCAATAAAATAATTTACAAGTAAATGAACCTCAAAACATCAATAACAATTGTAGCTTCTTTATTCGTGAGCGTTTATGGTCAATGCCAACAGCGTTCCAAAAAAATAAATGCACCACAAAAATTAGCTTATACCATCACACCAGTAAACATTAAAAATGTAAAACTAACGGATGAATTTTGGTTACCCATAATAAAAAAAGTTCAAGAAAAAACCATAGAATATGCCATTCATAAATGTGAAGAAGAAGGTCGCTTGGATAATTTTCTAATAGCCGGAAAACAAAAAGAAGGATCCGTAAAAGGGCAAATGCCTTTTGACGACACCGATGTATATAAAATTATCGAAGGCGCATCAAATACCTTGATTAGCGAACCTAATCCAAAATTAGAAAAACTCTTGGATTCCTTGATAAGTATCGTAAAAATTGGTCAAGAGAAAGATGGTTATTTAACCACTTGGCGAACTATAAATCCAGCCAAGCCACCATGTACTTGGGTTCCAGTTATAGAAGGAAAACGGTGGGAATCTTTGCAAATAAGTCATGAATTGTACAATTCAGGTCACATGATCGAAGCTTCAGTGGTTCATTTTGAAGCAACCGGAAAAAGAAACTTCTTGGATATTGCCATTAAAAATGCAGATTTATTAGTGCGGACTTTTGGCGATGGCGCAAACCAAGTTCACGGAGTTCCGGGACATCAAATCGTAGAAACTGGCTTGGTAAATCTCTACCGAATCACCAAAAACAAAGCCTACTTAGATTTGGCTAAATACTTTCTGGACAACAGAGGAAATCCAAAAAACCATAAATTGTATGGCGCTTATTCTCAAGATGACATTCCTGTTGTTCAACAAAAAGAAGCCGTAGGTCATGCCGTGAGAGCTGTATATATGTATTCCGGAATGACGGATATTGCCGCTTTAGAAAATAACACAAATTACTACAATGCCGTGAATAATTTATGGAAAAATGTAGTTACCAAAAAAATGTACATCACGGGAGGAATCGGCTCAAGACCAGACGGAGAAGCCTTTGGAGAAGATTATGAATTACCAAATCTTACTGGTTACAACGAAACTTGTGCCGCTATTGGCAATGTATATTGGAATCATAGATTGCATAATATTTCTGGAAATTCAGATTATTTTGATGTTATCGAACGCAGTTTATACAACGGATTAATCTCTGGACTATCATTAGACGGAAAGAAATTCTTTTATCCAAATGCTTTAGAATCGGATGGAGTTTACAAATTCAATCGTGGCGCCTGCACGCGTCAATCCTGGTTTGATTGCTCATGTTGCCCTACGAATTTAATTCGGTTTATCCCATCGATTCCGGGATTGATTTATTCCACAAAAAAAGACAATCTTTATGTGAATTTATACGCTTCGAATACCGCGAAGATCGCATTAGAAAACACCAATTTTGAAATCTCCCAAAAAACAAATTATCCTTGGGATGGAAAAGTATCCATTAGCGTTTCTCCTAAAAAAGAAACCCAATTTATCCTAAAATTACGCTTTCCGAGTTGGGCAAGAAACCAAGTTTTATCCGGAGATTTATACAGTTATAAAACTGTTTCGGCAGCTAAAACTACATTATCTATCAACGGAAAATCTACCGCTTTCAAAGTAGATAACGGCTACATTACCATTAAACGAAAATGGAAAAAAGGAGACAAAATCATTCTTAATTTTCCAATGGAAGTTAAAGAAGTTGTAACCAATGAAAAAGTAGCAGGTAACAAAGGAAAAGTTTCTTTAGAATATGGTCCAATCGTATATGCTATCGAAGAAATTGACAACCCAACAGCTTTCGATAAAATCACCATTAGAGGAAATGACACTTTCGAAGTGGCAAAAGAACCAACCCTTTTAGAAGGTGTAAACACCATTAAAACCAAAAATTTCAAAGCCATTCCTTATTATTCATGGTCGAATAGAGGCGTTGGAAAAATGAAAGTTTGGATTAATTACGAAAAATAAAAATCTTTAAATCATTATACAAAAAATGAAAAATAACTTAATCACAAAAATTACCCTTTGCGGACTATTATTTACCAGCGTTCTTGCTAATGCCCAAAAAACAACTTTAGATGTAAATATTGCAAAGACAATTACTAAAATTCAACCTACGATGTACGGCGTCTTTTTTGAAGACATCAATTTTGCTGCCGATGGTGGATTATATGCCGAAATGATAAAAAACCGTTCTTTCGAATTTGAAAATCCATTGATGGGCTGGGATCAACCCAATAGTGACAAGCATTCTTTCAACGCACAATCTGGAATTGCCAGAACTATTAAAGTCTTGGAAAACAAAACCAATTCTAATTTTTTGAGAGTTATCATCAATGATGGCAAAGGGTATGAGTTGATAAATGAAGGTTTTAGAGGAATGGGAATCAAAAAAGATGCCCATTATAATCTTTCTCTAAAGGCGGCAAATCACGACGGAGCTATCAAAAAAATCATCATTCAATTTATTGATAAAGACAATAAAGTGCTTGGAGAAACTAGCATTGTCCCTTCTTCTAATGATTGGAAATCCTATAACGCATCGTTTACAGCAACTCAGACGGAGGCAAAAGCAAAATTAAAAATCACTTTTGAAGGAGCAGGAACTATCGATTTAGACATGATTTCTCTATTTCCAGATGATACTTGGAACCATAGAAAAAATGGATTGCGTAAAGATATTGTTCAACTTTTGTATGATATGAAACCTGGATTTTTGAGATTTCCAGGAGGTTGTATTGTCGAAGGAAGAACTTTGGCACAACGCTACCAATGGAAAAAAACCGTTGGCGATGTTGACAAAAGAGAGACTTTAATTAATCGTTGGAACACCGAATTTGCCCATAAACCTGCACCGGATTATTTTCAAAGTTTTGGACTTGGATTTTTCGAATATTTTCAACTTGCCGAAGATATTGGCGCTTCTCCCCTACCTATTTTGAGTTGCGGAATGGCTTGCCAATTCAATACTGGCGAATTAGTTCCCATGAATGATTTGAATCCTTATGTGCAAGATGCTTTAGATTTAATTGAATTTGCAAATGGTTCGGTTGATACGCCTTGGGGAAGAATTCGTTCTGAAATGGGCCATCCAAAACCTTTCAATTTAAAATTAATAGGCGTTGGAAATGAACAATGGGGACCCGAATACATCGAAAGATACAAAGTTTTCGAGAAAGCCATCAAATCAAAATATCCTGCAATGACAATCGTTTCGGGAGCTGGGCCTTTTCCGGAAGGAGACTATTTCGAATATGGAACCAAAGAACTTAAAAAGCTAAATGCTCAAATCGTGGACGAACATTATTATAAAAACCCAAAATGGTTTAGAGATAATGCTACTCGTTATGACAATTATGACCGAAAAGGACCGAAAGTATTTGCTGGAGAATATGCCGCTCAAACTGTGGCAATTGCAAGTCCTGACAACAAAAATAATTGGGAATGTGCTTTTTCCGAAGCGGCTTTTATGACTGGTTTAGAAAGAAATGCCGAAGTGGTCAACTTAACTTCTTATGCTCCGTTAATGGCTCATGCCGAGGCTTGGCAATGGACGCCAGATATGATTTGGTTTAATAATTTAGAAACCTATGGTTCGGCAAATTACTATGTTCAAAAATTGTTTTCGACCAATAAAGGAACCGATTTATTAGCCATTACCAAAAACGGAAAACCAGTAATTGGACAAAATGATCTTTTTGCTTCGGCAGTGAAAGACGCCAATTCAAAAGAAATAATTGTGAAATTAGTAAACGCATCAGCAAATGCTCAAGATGTAAATATCGATTTAAAAGGAGGAAAATTAGTTGGCAAAGGAACTGTAACCACACTTACCAGTCCAAATTTAGACGATGTAAATTCTTTTGAATCTCCAAAAAAAATCAGCCCTATAGAAAGCGAGTTTAAGTTGAAAGGAGATAAAGCTCAGATTAGTTTATTACCACATTCTGTAACTGTTTTGAAGTTAAAAATGCAATAATCACAACCGTTTTGAATATATGAGGCGATTTTCCGTTATTAATCAGCCTAAATGGCTCTTTTTATTAATGATTTGTCAAAAATAATAGTACTAAAATTTATTAAGTGTTTTATTGACACTTATAAATAAATAAGCTACATTTGTAAAAGTATTTAAAAGAATTTTCGAATGAAAAATTATGTTATAGGATTAGATTATGGAACAGATTCTGTTCGTGCCGTTTTGATTGATGTTGAAAATGGGCATGAAATAGCTTCTGATGTTTGCCATTACAAAAGATGGAAAAATCAAGAATTTTGCGACGCATCGATAAATCAGTTTCGTCAGCATCCATTGGATCATATTGAAGGATTAGAAACAACCATAAAAACAGTTGTTGCGAGCAGTAATATAGCGCCAATTCAAATCAAAGGGATTTGTATTGACACCACAGGTTCATCGCCTGTTCCTGTTACAGCAGACGGAACTCCGCTTGCCATGACAAAAGGTTTTGAGAATAATCCAAATGCCATGATGGTCCTTTGGAAAGATCATACAGGTATTAATGAAGCCAATGAAATCAATGAATTAGCTGCTAATTGGGGTGGAGATAATTTTACTAAATACGAAGGTGGAATTTATTCATCTGAATGGTTTTGGGCTAAAATTTTGCATATAGCAAGACATGATGAAGCAGTGAAAAATGCGGCTTATACTTGGATGGAACATTGCGATTTAATGACGTATTTGCTTATTGACAATAAAGATTTAAAATCATTTAAAAGAAGTAGATGTGCCGCTGGTCACAAAGCCATGTGGCACGAAGACTGGAACGGATTGCCTCCTGAAGAATTTTTGGGTCAATTGCATCCTTATCTTGCAGCACTTCGCGGAAAATTATATGACGAAACTTATACCTCCGATCTTGTAGCCGGAAATTTAAGTCAAGAATGGGCAACCCGATTAGGACTTACAACCGATACTGTTATTGCCGTAGGTACTTTCGATGCACATTCAGGTGCTGTAGGTGCAAAAATTGACGAGCATACTTTGGTACGCGTTATGGGAACCTCAACCTGTGACATCATCGTTTCTTCAAAAGAAGTTATAGGTATAAACACCGTTCGTGGTATTTGCGGACAAGTAGACGGTTCAGTAATTCCTGGTTACATCGGTTTAGAAGCGGGTCAATCTGCTTTTGGCGATTTATTAGCTTGGTTCAAAGATACCCTTTCTTGGCCTTTGGATAATTTGGTTTTAACCTCATCTATTTTATCCGATGACCAAAAAGAAAAATTATCAGCAGAAATCAGCGCTAATTTCATCAAGAAATTAACCGAACAAGCGGAAGCTATTCCGTTATCCGAAAGTATTCCAACCGCTTTAGATTGGATTAACGGGCGACGAACACCAGATGCCGATCAAGGAGTAAAAAGTGCGATTTCTAATTTGTCATTGGGAACAAAAGCACCTCATATTTTCAAAGCATTGATTAACGCCATTTGCTTTGGATCCAAAAAAATTGTGGATCGTTTTGAAGAAGAAGGCGTTCGCATTGATAGCGTTATCGGAATTGGTGGTGTGGCTAGAAAATCGCCATTTATCATGCAGACTTTGGCTAATGTTTTAAATAAACCCATAAAAGTTGCAGCATCAGATCAAGCTCCAGCACTTGGCGCAGCCATTTACGCAGCCGTTGCAGCCGGAATTTATCCAAATGTAATCGAAGCTAGTAAAAAAATGGGAAGCGATTTCGAAAGTGAATATTTCCCTGAAAAAGATAAGGTTGCTGAATATGCTAAACTAATGAAAGCATATGACCAATTAAGCCTTTTGCAAAAACAATAAAAATAAAAAAGTATGAGTTCCATATATCAAGATTTAAAACAGGAATGCTACGAAGCGAATATGCAATTAAACGCATTGGATTTGGTGGTTTATACTTTTGGAAATGTAAGCGCAGTCGACAGGGAAAAAGGTGTTTTTGCCATAAAACCTAGCGGCGTTCCTTACGAGGATTTAAAAGCGGATGATATTGTTATTGTGGATTTCGACAACAACATTATCGAAGGAACAAAACGTCCATCATCAGATACAAAAACACACGCTTTCTTGTATAAAAACTGGCCAAATATTGGCGGAATTGCGCATACACATGCAACTTATTCTGTGGCTTGGGCACAATCGCAACTTGATATTCCAATATTCGGAACTACACATGCAGATCATTTAACTTCGGATATTCCTTGTGCTGCGCCAATGAGCGACACGCTTATCGAAGGAAATTATGAGCACAATACAGGAATTCAGATTTTGGATTGTTTCCAAGAAAAAAACCTTTCTTATGAAGAAGTAGAAATGATTTTGATAGGAAATCACGGTCCATTTGCTTGGGGAAAAAACGCAGCAAAAGCTGTTTATAATAGTAAAGTGCTGGAAGTAGTTGCAAAAATGGCTTATTTGACTTTGCAAATAAATCCGAACGCACCAAGATTAAAAGATTCATTAATAAAAAAACATTACGAACGCAAACACGGTAAAGATTCGTATTACGGACAGTAAAAGATTTTAGATTGCAGATTGCTTCGCCAGTTCGAGCAAAGCTCTCGGGTAACGATTTTTGATTTCAGATTTCGTAGCAGCTCAATTTAGACAATAAACGATTAAACAAATACACGAATAAACGATAAAGACATGATAGATATAACTCAAAAAGAAATTTGGTTTGTAGTAGGAAGCCAAGAATTATACGGAGAAGAAACGCTACGGAAAGTTGCCGAACACTCGCAACAAATCGCAAAAGGAATTGATGCTTCATCGCATATACCGGTAAAAATCGTGTATAAAGATGTGGTAAAATCACCAAATCAAATTACAAATGTATGTTTAGAAGCGAATTCGAACAAAAACTGTATTGGTATTGTGGCTTGGATGCATACTTTTTCGCCAGCCAAAATGTGGATTGGTGGATTGAGTATTCTAAAAAAACCATTGTGTCATTTGCACACTCAATTCAATGCTGAAATTCCATGGGCTTCAATGGATATGGATTTTATGAACTTAAATCAATCGGCTCACGGAGATAGAGAATTTGGATTCATCATGTCAAGAATGCGCAAAAAACGTAAAGTTATTGTAGGACATTGGGAAGACGAGAGAGTTCAGAAAAAATTAGGAATCTGGTCAAGAGTAGTCCTTGGATGGGATGAATTACAACATTTAAAAGTAGCCAGAATTGGCGATAATATGCGAGAGGTCGCAGTGACTGAAGGAGATAAAGTCGAAGCCCAGATCCGTTTTGGTTTTTCGGTTAACGGTTTCGACTCTTCCGATGTTACTAAAAAAATTGCTAAAGTTACAGATGCTGAAATAAGTAAACTTGTTGAAGTATATGAAGCATCTTATACTTTGGCCCCAGCTTTACAAAAAGGTGGCGCACAAAGAGCTTCATTAGAAGAAGCTGCAAAAATAGAATTAGGATTGAGAGCTTTCCTTGAAGAAGGCGAATTTGGTGCTTTCACGGACACTTTCGAAAATCTTGGTTCATTAAAACAACTTCCTGGAATAGCAGTTCAACGCCTTATGGCTGACGGTTACGGTTTTGGTGGTGAAGGCGATTGGAAAACTGCCGCAATGCTTAGAGCCATGAAAGTGATGAATGTAGGTCTTGAAGGAGGAACTTCTTTCATGGAAGATTACACCTACCATTTTACACCACAAAAATCGTATGTTTTAGGTTCACACATGTTAGAAATTTGTCCAACAATTGCCGACGCAAAACCTTCTTGTGAAGTTCACCCACTAGGTATTGGAGGAAAAGAAGATCCTGTTCGATTGGTATTTAATTCTCCTGCCGGAAACGCAATCAATGCCTCTTTAGTAGATATGGGAAATAGATTTAGATTGATTGTAAACGAAGTAGAAGCCGTGGCTCCTATGGCCGATTTACCAAAACTTCCTGTGGCACGTGTGCTTTGGGATTGTAAACCGAACTTGGATATTGCTGCAACTTCATGGATTTTGGCCGGTGGAGCGCATCATACCGTATACAGTCAAGGCCTTACTACTGAATATATGGAAGATTTTGCCGATATTGCAGGGATTGAATTACTCGTTATTGATGAAAAAACTACCATCAGAGAATTTAAAGATAAAATAAATGCAAATGAAGCGTACTTTCATTTGTTTCAGCACGGTCTATAAATAACTAAAAAACCAATTAATTATGAATGTATTAAAACGTTGCATTTATGGAATTTCCATAATAACTTTCGCCCTTGTTAACTTACAATGTAAAGGCAAACAAAAAGAGGAGAAAGAAGTAAATAGTACTCAAAAAACAGATAGCGTGTCTATAGAAAAAAAGGAATACGGAACGACTCCTGCGGGACAAAAAGTGGCTATTTATACCCTGAAAAACCAAAAAGGGATGGAAGTAAATATCATGACTTATGGTGGAATTATTACTTCATTAAAAGTGCCTAACAAAGCAGGTGTTTCGGAAGATGTTGTAATTGGTTTTAACAATCTAGAGCAATATACTAAAGCAAATCCTTATTTTGGAGCTCTTATCGGAAGATATGGTAACCGTATTGCAAAAGGTAAATTTACTTTGGACGGAAAAGAATATTCATTGGCAATCAACAATGCACCAAATGCTTTGCACGGTGGACCAGAAGGTTTTCACAGAGTAATTTGGACAGCTGAAGAAGCTAAAGGTGGCGATGTTGCAACATTGAAATTGAAGTATTTGAGCAAAGACATGGAAGAAGGCTACCCAGGAAACTTGACCGTTTTCGTAACTTATACACTCAAAAATGACAATTCATTAGACGTACTTTACGAAGCAACAACCGATAAGAAAACGGTTCTAAACTTAACTCAACATTCTTATTTTAACTTGTCAGCTGATTTTACAAAACCAATTTTAGACCATCAAATTACGATTGATGCCGATAAATTAGTTCCTATTGCAGCGACACTTATCCCAACTGGTAAATTGACGGATGTAACCAATACACCTTTCGATTTTAGAAAACCAAAAACTGTTGGAAAAGACATCGAAGCCAAAGACGAACAATTGAAAAACGGATTAGGTTATGACCATTGTTGGGTTTTGAATAAACAAGACAAAGAAGATCGTTTTGCAGCATCTGCTTACGAACCAACAAGCGGAAGATTACTTGAAGTTTATACCGATCAACCGGGAATTCAATTTTATTCTGGAAACTTCTTAGATGGCACTTTGCCAATGAGAAAAGGTGGAACTTATGCGCGTAGAACTGGTTTTTGTTTAGAAACACAGCATTATCCAGATTCACCAAATCAGAAAGATTTTCCAACAACGGTTTTAAATCCTGGAGAGCATTACAAAACAAAAACAACGTTTAAATTCTCTGTAAAATAATACAACGAACACTAAACGCCTTCGAGGCAAACTAGTCGCTGAATGATTTAAAATGGGTTTGGTTTTTTAAATTAATTTAGTAGTTCGTAACCCTGAAAGTTCATTCTTTCAGGGTTTTTTATTGGATAAAATGGTACGTAGAAGAGATTGATTAATAACGAATTTATAGAATTTAAAATTGACATTTATAAATCTATTCAAACGTTTAATCTCTTTAGGTCTAATTCCTCGAAGCTCAGCTTCGTTTTCTTTTTTTGTCACAGATTTTCAGTTTGTGTAAATCGTGTTAACTTTACCAATACCTCATGAGCTCTGCCCCGAGGTAGTTTATTTCTAATTAAAAAAACAAATTCCACCTTTTTCAATAGAAAGAATCTTTGAAAAAAAGTGGAATGAGTGTTGGTAAAGACTTCTATTTATAAGATTAAATTTTGATTACGAATCCGCCATAAGGTTTCATTTTGACTTTCAGTTTATTGCCTTTCGAAACATCTGTTTGTGTAAAACCATTCTCGTTTTCGTCAATAATAAATCCCGTTGTATTGGTTACAAAAGACAAATCAATTTCAACTTCTTTGGCAGTATTTTCACCATTTATTCCAACAATATGCCAAACATTATCTTTTTTTCTAGCCATAATAATATACTTTCCAGGATAACCATCAATAAATTTTGAATCATCCCAATTCGTTGGAATATCCTTTAAATAATCGACTACATAAGTAGGCATTTTTGCCATTCCTTCCGGAATTTCTGCAATGTGTTGAATCCCTGACAAGAACAAAACCGGCAATGCTAATTCGAATGCTGGAGTCGTTCTTCGGTTTATATTCGGAATCCTATCTAAAACCATCGGAGTAAAATCCATTGGGTCAAAAACATTCCGAGTAAATGGAATTATACTGCAATGTGAAGGCTCTAAATCAGCAACTTCTTGGGTAAAAGTGATATACTCCTCGCCTTTTATAGCCTCAGTCGTCAATAAATTGGGATACGTTCGTTGCCAACCTCTTGGCAAAGTGGCACCATGAAAATTGATTAATAATTTATGGGCTGCTGCATCTTTCAGCATGGCATGATAATAGGCAATCATTGATTGTCCGTCACCACCAAAAAAATCCACTTTTACACCTGCAATACCCATTTCGTTCAATTTAGAAAACTCATTTTCTCGATCTTCATGAGTTATCAATTTACTTTTAGGCTCATAAACAGTGCTGTTCCAAGATCCAGATGAATTATACCAAGCTAGTAATTTTACGTTTTTATCTTTGGCGTAAGCCGCTAATTCTTTCATTTTATCGTAACCAATTCTTTTATTCCAATCGGCATCAATGAGGCAATAAGGCCAATTCATTTTCGAAGCATAATCAATAAATCGCAATGTTGTTTCGTAATTTACCGACTCATCTTTCAACAAAACCCAACTCCAAGAAGCCAATCCGCTTTTGATAAAAGAAGTATCCATAGGAATTGCAGGCTCGGCCAGATCAGTTCCCAAGGTGCTTTCGGTGATTGTTTTTAAGGATCCAATGGCTATAATTCTCCAAGGCGTGTACCATGGCAATTGGGATTCCGGATTCAAAGCACCATTAGGAAAAATCTCTTCCTTTTGCGGAAAAGTAACTTGCATCGCTTTTGAAGTATCATTATAAACCAAATGGCTACCACAATAATTTACTGGTAAGCCGGACTCGGAAACTAATAACCAAGCGGAATTAGAATTAAATAAAGCAGGATAAACCCAACCTTGCCCAATCGCAGGTTTTGTGTTTACAGGAATCCCCATCGAATAATGTTCCTCGTAGGAAGGATTGGTTTCCATCCACCCCGTTTTTGCTTTTGACATGGGTTGCAACCAAGATTTTGCAGTAGTATCAAAATTATAAGTGGTTTTTTCTTCTACTATTTTTTTAATATCCGATGAAGTTTCAGGAAAATGGTACCGCAAAGCAATTCCATCATGAGATAATTGAAAAATAATATCGATTAAATTCCCTTTACTATTTTGCAAATGAACCGTATATTGATTTGCTGAATAGCTGATGTTTTTACGCTTTCCTTGAAACATGGAATACGTCGATTTTACTGGTTTTGGTTCTGAAACCTGTATAATTTTTAAATTGGTATAAAAATCAGCATCTTCTCTTATTATTCCAAGTTCCGAATCATTCATCACCAATTTGTCTTTATAAAAAACTTTATAAATTGGAGTATTATTTTGGTTTAAACTAAATTCTATTTTAATCGATTTGTTGGCATTTACAAATAAATAATCATTCTTTTTTTCGACGAATGACGATAACAATAAGCTCAATACAACCAGTACAACTATTTTTCTCATAATAAAGTGTTTAATTTACACTTACAAACTTACGAAAAAGAATTTATTATCTAAGTTACTGAATAAAAATAGTACTATACAATGAATTACAGAAATTTACAAATCACAAACCTGTAATTCCTCCATAATTATAAATATAAAATTGTTTAAAATAAAATTGTTGGCATACTAATAATTTAGTTATATTTGTAAATGTATTTTTTACACTTATTAATTATTCAAGACTTGAAAATGATAATTTATATTTAAGTCTGACAACAAAATTTATAATAAACATGAATAAAAAAATTGACGAATTATCTGCAGATAATATAAGAGCGCTCGCCATTTCGATGGTAGAAAAAGCAAATTCAGGACACCCAGGGGGTGCAATGGGTGGTGCCGATTTCATGCACATTTTGTACACGGAATACATGAATTTTGATCCAACAGAAATGGATTGGTCGTTTAGAGATCGATTCTTTATGGATGCAGGACATTTATCGGCATTGATGTATGCACAATATTATTTGCTGGGAAATTTCGAAAAGGAAGATGTCCGAAATTTTAGACAATGGGATTCTGTAACTCCAGGTCACCCAGAATTAGACGTTCTTAGAGGTATCGAAAACACATCTGGTCCATTGGGACAAGGGCATACTATGGGAGTTGGTGCAGCAATTGCCGCCAAGTTTCTTGATGCTAGATTCGAAGGTCTTTTCGATCATAAAATATATGGTTTCATCACCGATGGTGGCGTTCAAGAAGAAATTTCACAAGGTGCAGGCCGTATAGCAGGACACTTGGGTTTGAACAATTTTATCCTGTTTTATGATTCTAATGATGTGCAACTTTCTTCCATGACCAATGAAGTAACTTCGGAAGATACGGCTATGAAATATGAAGCTTGGGGATGGAAAGTAATCACCATCGACGGTCATAATCACGAGCAAATTAGAAAAGCTTTGGATGCTGCAAATGCAGAAACAGAGAAACCAACTTTAATAATTGGAAAAACAATTATGGGAAAAGGTTGCGTTACCGCCAACGGATCTATGTATGAAGGCGAATGCGAATTGCACGGAAAACCTATTGGCGACACCAAAGCAGATTACACAAAAACATTGATTAATTTAAGTGCAAATCCTGAAAATCCTTTCGATATTTACGAAGAAGTAGCCACTTATTACGCTGAAATTTTAGCAAAAAAAGTTGCGGATGCTGCAGCCAAAAAAAGCAAAATAGCAGTTTGGAAAACAGAAAATCCAGCGTTGACACAAAAAATGGATTTGTTCTTATCCGGTAAATTACCAGAATTAGATTTAAGCAGCGTTATTCAAAAACCAAATGCAGCCACAAGAGATGCTTCATCGGCGGTACTCGCCTATTTGGCAGAAAATGTGGAGAATATTATTGTTTCTTCGGCGGATTTATCCAATAGTGATAAGACCGATGGATTCCTTAAAAAATCTTCTGTTTTGCAAAAAAACGATTTCAGCGGAGCCTTTTTACAAGCTGGTGTTGCCGAACTTACCATGACATCAATAGCTAACGGAATTGCCCTTCACGGAGGTGTTATTCCTGTGGTGGCAACGTTTTTTGTGTTTTCGGATTATATGAAACCAGCCATTCGATTAGCTGCTATTCAAAAATTGGCTGTAAAATATGTTTGGACACACGATTCGTTTCGCGTGGGCGAAGATGGACCAACACACCAACCGATTGAGCAAGAAGCACAGATTCGTTTATTGGAAAAAGTAAAAAACCATTCCGGAAATCAGAGCTTTTTAGCTTTGCGTCCAGCCGATGCTATAGAAACTTCCGTGGCTTGGAATATGGCATTAAACAATACCAAAACTCCAACAGGTTTAATCCTTTCGAGACAAAATATTGCAGACATTCCTGTTCAAAAAACTTCGAGATATCAAGAAGCGACCGAAGCTGAAAAAGGAGGCTATTTAGTGAAATCCACACATAATCCTGACATCACTTTAATCGCAAATGGTTCCGAAGTTTCGACACTTATAGCCGCTGCCACAATTTTGGAAAACGAAAAAAATCTAAAAATAAATGTAGCGTCAATTATATCCGAAGGTTTGTTTAAACAACAACCCAAAGCGTATCAAGAAAGTGTAATTCCGAGAGGAAAATTAGTTTTCGGACTTACTGCTGGTCTTCCCGTAAATCTTGAAGGATTAATTGGTGATAGCGGAAAAATAGCTGGTTTAGACCATTTTGGGTATTCAGCACCGGCAAGTGTTTTGGATGAAAAATTTGGATTTACAAGTCAACATGTTTGCGAAGAAATCCTAAAATATATTGAAGAAAGTAATTAACATTAAACAAATAAACTATGAAATTTTTTATTGACACAGCAAATTTAAAAGACATAAAAGAAGCCAATAATCTAGGAATTCTAGACGGTGTAACCACCAATCCGTCGCTTATGGCGAAGGAAGGAATCACGGGAGCGGACAATATTATCGCGCATTATGTAAAAATTTGTGAACTTGTTGACGGAGATGTAAGTGCCGAGGTGATTTCGACAGACTTGGCCGGAATGATTGCCGAAGGAGAGAAGTTGGCCTCTTTACATCCGCAAATTGTAGTAAAAATTCCAATGATAAAAGAAGGAATAAAAGCCATAAAATACTTTTCGGATAAAGGAATAAGAACCAATTGTACTTTAGTTTTTTCGGCAGGTCAAGCACTTTTGGCTGCAAAAGCCGGAGCTACTTATGTTTCGCCTTTCATCGGAAGACTTGATGATATTTCTACAGATGGAATGGCTTTGATTGAAGAAATCAGACTGATTTATGACAATTACGGTTACGAAACACAGATTTTGGCTGCATCTGTTCGTCACGTCATGCATATTATCAATTGTGCAAAAATTGGTGCCGATGTAATCACTGGTCCTTTGAGCGCAATTGAAGGTTTGCTAAAACATCCTCTTACTGACATTGGTTTGGCTACATTTTTAGCGGATTACCAAAAAGGGAATAGCTAAATTACAATTTCCATTAATAAAAAAAGGGCTTTTATTAAAAGCCCTTTTTTTATGGCATTATTTTGTCTCTATTTCACCATTATTTATAATGAAAATAGAAGATACAGAATTTAAAATGAATCCTTATAAAATTCTTAATTCTCAATCTGAGGTGTAGAATACAAAATATTTTCTTCCTCTTTTTGTTTTGCAAATTTAAGTTTACCAAACTTATAGGTAAACGAAATTCCAAAAGAACGGTAAGGAATTTTTCGATAACTATTAATTACAACATCGGGAACAAGAACTTCACTATTCTGGCTGATGTATTTATTAAATGGCGTTACGGCAATGAAACCAATACTTGCCTTATTACTTAGGAATTGTTTTCGGAATGCAAACGTATAAGAGAAAACCGAAGGTTGCCTGCCTTGCCATTGTGTTCCTGAATTATAATTACCAAAAACCTCTCCGATTAATGTTTTATTGAACTGATACGATAGGTTTAAATTGAGTCGATAACAGAACGCATTCGAAATAATAGGCGTTGCATTACTGTTTTTAAAATTACGATTAAAAAACAAGGTATTCGAACGAAAATTCCACTTTTTACCAGCAATTATCGATGTCGAAATATTGATACCAGTCCTAATTTCGTGGTCGATATTGGCTCTTGAAGTAACAGAAACATCGGTATAAATGGAGTCACCTACCTTAAGACTTGGATAATAAGTAACATAAGGTTTGATGTCCGGAATAATTGCTTCCCGATACAATAACACATTTATACTACTGCCAGATTCAAATGATTTATTATAACCCAATTGGAATTTCTGTCCCACTTCTGGTTGTAAATAAGGATTTCCGGTCGTGATATTATGCGGATCACTCAAATTCATAAATGGATTTAAATCCCGATAATTAGGTCGTTCTATACGATAAGCGTAGGAGAATTTCAGCGTTTGATTATTCGAAAAGGAATGGGATATAATCAACGATGGCGCAGGATTTTTATAGTCAGGAATTGCGACTTCTTTTACACTTGAATAAGTGGCTGTGTTTTTTGTATATTCATATCTAATCCCAGTTTTTACCTCTAAATATTTGAATAAAGTAAAAGAAGCCGAAAGATATGCCGCATAAATTTTGCGTTTATAATCTAATGAATTAGACTGTTGCAAATCCTTAACATAATTATTGGTCGATCCCAAAACAAAAACATCGGCATTACTAATTATAGATTGAACGGTAGTTTTTAAACCTGTTTCTAATAAAAAATCTTTATTGATGGGATGCGCGTAATCGATGACAAATTGCACTTCATTTTCTTTACCAAGGTTTAAACTTTTGGCACCTGAAAATGGAGTAGCATCTGTTTTATATTTTTGGTATTGGTCGTAAGACGCATTATTATTTGCGAAAGTTCCAGCATAAGAAATCTCTAATTCTTGATTTTCTTTTTCGAATTTTCTTCTGTACGAAAGGCTATTGTCTAATGTGTTTACCGTATTGAGATTATCGGAAAAACGCAAACTATTACTATTCGAAAGAATCGCTCCCAGATTATCAAATTGCGTAAAATATTGATCCGAAACGCCTACAGTTCTATTTGTTAAATGATGAATTGCTATTGTTGCCGCTAGATTATCATGTTCAGAAACTGCCCAATCCGCTCCCAATCCTGTATTATAACTATCTCTGTTCAAATCTCCGTTGCTGCTTTGTTGCAGTTGGGAGGTACTATTGTCAAAATGGTTTGTCGATACACGGTTCATTCCCGTTGGGCTAGTCGCTTTTAGTTGTGCATTCCCGTTGTAAAAAGCATTTAGACTGAGACTGTTTTTTTTATAACCAAGATTAAGACTTCCCGTTTCTAATCGAGTTCCTGCTGCTAAATTCAGATTTCCATTAAACCCTTGCGATTTATTCTTTTTAAGAATAATGTTTATGATACCGCCCGTTCCGCTAGAATCATATTTAACCGAAGGACTATTTATAACTTCTATACTCTGAATTTGACTGTTCGGAATAGCTTGCAAAGCATCGGAAACACTATTACCAAAAAGACTAGATGGTTTTCCGTCAATCAAAAATCGAACACTTGAATTGCCTAATAATTCTACATTTCCGTCGATATCAACTGTTACTCCGGGTATTTTTTTCAGCGCATCCGAAGCTACACCACCTTGAGAAGTAACGTCCTTATCAACATTATACACTATTTTCTCAATTTTATTTTCAATAATACGTTGCTTACTTGTTATAGAAACTTCTTGGAGTGTATTAATGTTTTTTTCGAGCAATATAATGAAAGGCAGATTATTTGTATTCTCCCCTTTAATCTCGATATCTTTTTTAATAAATTTAGTATAACCAAGCTGATTAACTGAAATAAAATAGCTTCCTGATTTTATGTCTTTAATCGTAAAAGCACCATTTTTGTCCGTAACGATTTCATTCGCTGGTTTCTTTTTATTGATTTCAAAAAGAGAAACTGCTGCGTATTCTATAGGCTCATTTGTAATTGCGTCTAGTACTTTACCAGAAACTGTTTTTAAATTCCCATTATCTAAAACTATATTTTGGGAATAAGAAACTAAATGGTATAAAGTGAAAACAAGAACAAGAACAATATTTTTCTTCATTGTAAATTTGGTTTTATTTTATAGGAACTAGCATATATTTGATCAATTAAAACGCTAAAAACCAAGCTGTAAAACTTGGTTTTTTCGCAATACAACCAACAACTAAAATGCTTATATTAACTTATTTAATATATTATTTTGTTATAACAAATTCATCAACTACTTTACCATTAGCATCTTCTTGGCTAATTTTCAATGTTTTACCATTTACATCGGCAACAGTAAATGTATGAACTGTTGAAATGAATTTATCGGTAAATTTTTGCCAAGTATCCGAATCATTTTCCTGTTCTGGATCATAAAGTGTTTGACCACCAGCACCAGTAACAATATAAATTACACCATTTGGCTTTGTGTTTTCTTTACCATCAAATTTTCTGTCTAATGACCATCTTCCGGTAACTACTCTTCCGCGAAGGGTTTTATTATCTTTCCCACCTACAAGCAATGTTCCATTTTTTTCTGGTGCAAAGTGCATTGGAAAACTACGTTGGTAATTATGAACGTGACCGTTAAAAACAACATCTACTTTACCTTTTTCGAAAATTGGAGACAATAATCTCATTTGTTGTTGTTCGAAATGATCTATTGATGAACTGAATCCTGGGTGATGATACACCACAAAATGCCATGTAAAATCTTTTGAATCTTCAAGGTCTTTTGCAACCCAATCCTTCAAATCTTTATCCGTCCAATCTACATAAGTATCGGCATCCAAAACTGTATAATGCGCATTTCCGTAATTGAAAGAAAAATTTGCCATACGAGGAAAACGATCTCCTGCACCTTCTAAAAATGCTTTTTTGTTAGCGTCAGTCCCTATTAAATTAGAAACATACCCTACTTTAGATTTGCTAATAGGGCCGTTTAGGGGTTGATCCCAATAATGGTAATACGCTAAACCATCAGGGTGTTTGTCTAAATCATTTGAACTTGAATCATGATTCCCAACTGCTCCTATAAATGGAACCGAACACATCAACGGAACGCCTACATTATCTACTTTATTCGCATTGTATATAGGCCAAAAAATCTTTTGATATTCAGAAATCAAACCTTCTTCATAAACGATATCTCCGGGAACTAATACTAAATTTGGTTTAGCATTATACATTCCGTTTGCAATTTGTTTGGCTTCAGGAGTACCTGCGCCAATATCACCAAATGCTGCAAAACGAAAAGCTTGATCTGCTGATCTTGGCGCTTCGGCATTGGCTGTAAAAACTTCTTTTCCGTTTTTTAAAACTCTATAAATAAAGGTACTTCCAGATACCAAACCAGTTAAAGCAGAACGGTAAACAAGATGGGATTCTATGCCGGCAACTGCCACTTTTGAAGCTGTTGGAGCGGTCATTTTTATCCATTTACTTTTTGCTGATGCTTTTGTTTCAACAGTCCATAATGCTTTTTGATCTGTTGTTTGCCAAAGTAAATCAAGGGATTGACTAGTTGGAACTGCACCTATTTGAAGATAAGGATTGGCAAAAAATACTGGTTGACTTGTTTTTGTTTGAGCAATTGCTGAGCAAAAACTCAAGCATAATGCTAAAGCGATTAATTTATGTTTCATAATTATTGTTTTTTTGATTGTTTAATTTGTTTTGGTTTAAACCACATCCAAAACCCGCTTAGTGTTAGAATCAATAAAGCAAGTCCCATTATGGTTGTGTATATTTTTTTTGATAAGCCCATTTTGCTATCGAACAATTCGTCAATTAGCGCGCCATCATGAAGATCTTGAATAAATTCGGCATTTTTATGTTCGATGCGAATGGTTTCTCCAGTAGCTCCATCAATTTGAATAGTATAATTTTTCTTAAAAGAAAAACTAATAGATCCTTTTGAAGGTTTTATTTGAATATTCTTGGCATGATCGAATTTGTTATTTGTTTTTTCATTTAAAGCAATAATTGCAATAGATTCTAAGGAATCTAAAGACATCCATTTCTTCATTGAAGTTTCTGCTTTGATCTGTTTATTTTCGAAAATTGTTTCGGTAAATAAAGATTTCCATCCTAGTAATGCGCCAGTAATTGATATAAAGAAGAAAAAGATAAATAATACAGAAGCAATTTTTTTGTGTAATAAACGAGAATTAACTAATAATGATTTTTCCATTTTTTTATTTTTCATGAAAAAATTTCGCTGTAAATGAATACAGTGAAATTTTTTGGATTATCTATTTTTAATGTTGATTACCTGTACCATTTGTTTGGTATGCACCCAAATCTCTTCCTGGAAGTGTAATTTCGGTTGCGCCATATTTCAAACTTACCGGTACATCTGCACGAGGAGCAAAACCAGTAAACGCTTTCCCGATACAAGGAGAAGTAGGTTTTAATGCGAAATTATAAGCACCTACAGTAGATATATCAGCAAGATTTAAACCAGCAGGCATTGGACAAGGGCCATTAACAAATTGTGGGTTATTTGCCCCAAGAATTATCGGATTTGCTGTATAAGCTTGTCCTGCAAGCCAACCAGCAGGTAAAAATGTTGATGGTAATGGAAAATCTGTAGTATGAGCTTCGGTCATTGCAACACTTAATCCAGAAGATGGGTAAATATTATCGGCTACAGCTTGTGTATCAGCGTAAGTGAAATTATAACCATAACTCAAGTTGGCTATATCAGCAATTGGGTTTTTCACGACTCTTAAACCAAATTTACAGTTTACAATTATATTATTGTAAGCCATTCCTCCAGCGCCTTCTTCAAAATTGATAGAACCTCCACGACCTGCAGCGGCTCTACGGTAACCACAGTTTATAATTGTGTTGTTGTAGATTCTCACATTACTACTTGGAACACCTGTCATTACACTATTATTAGATATTTTAGGGCCATTAGTTGCCATACCTATAATAAGATTATATGCAAAATCACCAATAGTTCCCGCTTTTGAATTCATCGCTTCTCCACCAGTATAACCACATTTTTCGAAGGTGTTACGCATTACAGATATTTTACCTCCCATTATTCTAAAAGGGTCATCTACACTTCCATAAATCCATGAATCTTCTAATACAAAAACACCATGTGGGTTTTGGAAAAACAAAGGATAGGGACTTTTCCAAATAGGAACAAGCGGACTTGAAACAGGCATAGCTGCTCCACCAAACTCGATATGTGTCCATTTTATAACCATAAGCGGACAAGTAGCTCCACCAATAATTCCTATCCATTGACCTTGTAATGCAGGATCTGTATTTGGGCTGGCTCCATAAGTATCTGTTCTGGTGATACCGGGAAAAGTAATGTAGTTTGGTTTTTCTTTTGTACCTAAACAAATGAATGTTCCTTTTACACCAATACCAAATTTTCCTGTAAAGTTAATATGTACTCCTTCTTGCACTATAACCGTATCTTTTTCGTTGATGACAACATCGCAACCAATTGAATAGGTTTTACCTGCAAGCATAGTTCCTTTTATCGCTCCACACAATGGTGCAGCATCACTTATAGGCGCAGCAATAACTACTGGTACTTGGTATAAGTCTTTTAATTCTGTTTTACTACAACTAACAAATGCAATTGCTGTTAGTAGTAAATTTAAAGTGATTATATAATATTTTTTCATTTTTATATTTATTAAGTTTTACAATTTGTATCTAAATCCCAACAAGAAAGAAGAACCGTAGAAATCTTTTTGTACTATAATTTTATTATTTGGATCCGTTTGATCAGAAATATGTCGAATACCACTTATAGCTAAATAATCCGTATAAGATTGGTGTATTGCTGTTACAGTAGGTGCGTTTGTGATGTTATTGAATTTTCCGTAAAAAGTAATTTTGTTTGCGATTCTCTTTTCAAAAGAAAGATCCAACTGTGTTGTAGGTTGTATCCATTGGTGTAAGCCAGCATAAGGATTTAATAGAGATATTCTTTCTCCTGTGTAAACACCCGCTACTTGTACATCTAATCCAATTTCTGGATTTTTATAAAGTAACGAAAGGTTACCAATGTGATCTGCTTGTCCTTGTAATGGTCTAGTTTCCGAAACTGTTTTTTCAGTAGTTCTCAAAATTGGATCATAATATTTGTACAACATATTATCGTTTGTCACTCTTGAATGCGTGTAAGTATAATTAGCCGACACTCCAAAAGAACCAACATATCTTGTAACTACTGCCTCTAAACCGTAGTTTGTTGCAGTTCCTATGTTTATAGGTTGAAAGAATTGGGAATTGTAACCCACTCTAACTACTGAAAGTTCGATAGGATCCTGAATCCTTTTGTAAAAGGTACCTAATAAAATTTGGTTCGCACTTCCAGGAAAAAACTCATATCTAAGATCATAATTATCAGCAACAGTATGTTTCAACCCTTCTGGATTTCCAATTTGTTTGAACAAATCAAAGTTATCTGGTCCTTCGGGAATAAGTTCTGCAAATTGTGGTCTTGAATTCGCTTTATAATAAGAAAGACGGAAAGCTTGTTCTTGATTTAATTGCAATTTAAATTGTACACTTGGCAACACATCGGTATAAGAAATAGTTCCGTATTTATCTGGAGTTGTAAGTGGTAATTGTGTATTATAATTTTGTTTTGTGTTTTCTATTCGAACACCACCTAAGACTTCTAATTTTTTAGATAATTGTAATTTTCCTTCAACATAACCATCCAATACGTTTTCGGTAAACGTATAATTATTTCCATTTAATTGTGGTGTAGCGGCTAAACCTTTCAACGTAAATACAGCATTATCAATTGTTGTGAAAAGCTGAGGAGTACCCGCATTTGTCAATAATGGGTTAAGAGAATAAGAGTTGTAAAAGTTATCTCTGTTTTTATTTCGATACAATCCACCCGCTTTTAGTTCGAATTCATCACCAAAAAGAACCATGCTTTTAGTCAAATTCAAATAACCAGATAAATCTTTGTCGCTATTACGGGTCCAACTTTTACTCATTGTACTCAAAATATCAACTCCAGTTAACTGAACACCACCAGTAGCAGGATTAACGTTAATTGTTAAACCACCGTGACTATAAGAAGTTTGTTCTGGGATAGCGCTTTGGGCAATGCTATAAACGGCTGACCAATCTACTTTGAAAGTTGGTGAAATTTTGTGAACTCCTTGTAATGTACTATTATATATTGACTGTTTTTGTAAGGTTGACCTACTTGAATACGATAATAATTGATTAATCGCAGCAGTACTATCATTTGATTTACGAACTTGATAATCATCAAGTTTTACATAAGTAGAAAACAAAGAGATCTTGTTTTTATCATTAAATTTATAATCAATTTTTGCGGTTGCACCTAAACGTTGACTATTTAATGAATATTCACGAGCCATTAAAGTTTCAAAAGCTGGTTTGTTATCTATGCTTGGTGAGGCACTTGGAGTAAAAACAGATGAATTTGTTCCTTTGTATTGATTTTGATAACTTCCAGAAACAATTACTCCTAATTTTTTGTTTTTTCCAAAACGATCCCCATATGTAACACCAAGAGTTGAATTCATTGGCAATGGATCTTTTCTGTATTTTAAATTATTTTTTGAAAAATCGGTGTCTTGCGCCACATAAGTAGGGCCATTTATTTCAGCAGGTGAATGATTACTCATAGAGTTTTTATCAAAACCTAAAAAATCTTGATTCCCAAAAATGGTACTATAACCTCCTGAATAATTTACATTGAATAATTTTTTTTCAGGTGCGTCTTTCATTACTAGATTGATGGTTCCACCAATTGCATCACCTTCCATACTTGGAGTAAGACTTTTGCTTACTTCTAATCTTTCTAACAATTCACTTGGAAATAAATCCAAAGGAATAAATCTACTTTTATTATCCGGACTTGGAATTTTTACACCATTCACCAAAGTGTTGATATATCTTTTTTCCATTCCTCTAATGATTGGATAACGAGCTTCGCCAGAACTATTTTTTTCAACCGTTACACCACTTACCCTTTGCAACGAATTGGCAACAGTAATATCGGGCATTAGCTGAATTTCTTTTGCTGAAAGTACGTTTAGCAAAGTATTAGAAGCTTTTTCTAATTGTCTGGCTCCTTTTTCACCTTTTCCATTGCTAGAGTTAATCGTAACAGCTTTTAATTCTGTTGACTCTGGCAACATGGTAAAATCAATTTCTTTGGCTTCACCATCAGCAACAGTTATAGGAGTTATACTGGTTTCTTTTTTGTACCCTTTATAAGTAATAATCGCATTATATGTACTTGGAGCAACTTTAGCAAAACTAAAAGTACCGTCAAGCTTTACATAAGCAACGTATTTCGTGCCTTCCAATTTTACGGCTGCGCCCACTAAAGACTCCCCTGTATTAATGTCTGTAACTTTACCTTTAATAGTTTGGGCATTAGAAATAATGCTTGTTAAACCAAAAAATAAAATAGGTAATAAAAATTTTAATTGTGTAATTTTAAATAATTTCATAAGCAAGTTTTATTATTTTTTTTGGCAATATTAAAATAACTCCATGCAATAATTTAAGAAGAAATTAAGAATTAGCTTTTAAATAATGGTAAGATAAAACAAGGTGATATAATCCTATAAATTCATTAAACACCTTTGTTTTGATTAAACACAATCTTAACTTTTAGATAATATATGTGCAGCAGATGGGTGAAAAAGGAGAATTAGTAAACTGTTTTAAGAAGGAATAACTATTTCTTGCTACAATTTTGCTACATAAATCAAAGCGCTACTATATCTGAATTCTTGACTGACTATTCAGGAAAATGCATAAACTGATTAATATCTAATTTTAGTCCTTTTATCTAATTTTTGAGCATAAAAAAACCCCTAAATTTCTTTAGAGGTTTTTAATCTTAGTAGCGGGAACAGGACTCGAACCTGTGACCTTCGGGTTATGAGCCCGACGAGCTGCCTACTGCTCTATCCCGCGTTGTTTCGGGTGCAAATATACAATGTATTTCGATAAATACAAGCTAATTTTAAAAAATGTTTGTTTTTTATGTATAACACTGACATGGATATAGTTATAAAAAAAAATTATATTCAAATTACACTTTCTATTGAATGCAATATTGTTTCTTCAAGAATAATCATAAGAATACAATTGATTACAACACAAAAAAACTAATTAAAACAGTTCAAAACAAAAGCAAAAAAAAACCTGAAGCTAACTTCAGGTTTTTTTACAATTAAATATTAAACAATTATTACTATTACTTTTAAAGGGAATAATTTAATGTTTTTATTATAATTACTCTTCAGATGCAAGTGCAGAATTTTTATCCGTTGTAACACTTAAAACTGCAGCAACACCATTATTGTTAATCATTGTCATATTCAATACATCTAGTTTTGATAAATTTTTTGAAACTAAACCACTAAACTTATTATAAGAAATATTCAATTCTTTTAAATTTTTTAATTTTTCTAAATCAAAAGGAACTTGTCCTTGCATTTTATTATCAAACAAACTAAGTTGCTCAAGTGCGGTCATATTAGACACAGAATGACTAATAGATCCAGTTAATTTATTACTGTTTAATAATAGCACTTTTAAATTTTTCATGTCATATATTGAAGATGGTATTTGTCCTTCTATTTCATTATTATACAATGACAAAGTTTCTAAGTTATTCAACTTAGCAATTTCTGAAGGAATTTTTCCTGTAAATCTATTCATAAATAACTCTAAAGTTTTCAAAGAACTTGCATTGCCAATTGACGCTGGAATTTCTCCAGACAATTTATTGAAAGATAAAAATAGTGATTCAAGAGATTTCATTGTACCAATTGAAGAAGGTATTGAACCTGAAATAGTATTTTTATATAAATTAAGAACCTTCAAAAATTGCAAATTTGATATTTCAGAAGGCAATACTCCAACTAAATTATTATTAGGTAATTCAAGTGATACAACTTTATCATTTTGTATTTTTACACCATACCAAGCAGAAACAGGCTTATTTAAATCCCATTTATTAGTCCAGTTACTACCATTTGTAACTTCATAAAGTTTCACAAGTGCCTTTTTTTCAGAAACAGACACATCTGCTTTCATTACAAATGAAAACATTGTTATCAACAATAAGGTGAATATATTTTTCATAATACAAATTTTTATAGTAATTAATCTTTTACTAAAGTATATATATTTTACACAACAAGCAAAAATAATCGATTAAATACACAATTTTGAGTAAAATAAGTATTTTTTCTTACGTAAATAAAGATTGTTTTGCTCAATAGAAGACTTTCCTAGTCAAACTACATATATAAAATTTTAATATTATATTTGACATTCAAACTTTAAAATTAAATCATATGGAAATTAATTGGATTGCATTATTGCTTGCTGCACTATCTACTCTGGTAGTAGGATTTATTTGGTATAACCCAAAAGTTTTTGGAGCTATTTGGATGAAAGAAACAGGTATAAAAATGGAAGGTGGTAAACCAAACGGAAGTGAAATGGCAAAATTACTTGGCATTTCATTGATTTATGCTTTTATGATTTCAATAATTTTACAATTCAATGTAATACACCAATTTGGAGCTTTTAGTATGACGGGAGGTGATATTCTTCACGCTAAACCAAGTTATAATGCTTTTATGGCAGATTATATTGATGCTTTTAGAACCTTTAAACACGGGGCTTTTCATGGATTTCTAGTAGGGTTATTATTAGCACTTCCAATGATTGGCACAAATTCTTTATACGAAAAAAGAAGTTTTAAATATGTTCTAGTAACTGGAGGATATTGGATAGTTTGCTTTACAATCATGGGAGGAATTATTTGTTCAATGAAATAGTTTTAACATTTAATTATCATTTTATCGCTCTACATTTGTGGAGCGATTTTTTTTATTTGAAAACACCAATATCCATAAAAATATATTCTTCAGTAGCTCAACTTCCAGAAAACTGGAAGGATTTGGCAATAGACAATATTTTTATGAGTGCCGAATATCTAGAAATACTTGAGAAATCGGGACCAACAAATATGACTTCGCATTTTATTGGTTTATTCCAAGAAAATGAATTGGTGGGAATTGCTCTTTCCCAGTTTTTAGATTTAAACAAACTTGAATCTTTTGGAGAAAGAGATAAATGTATTAAAACTTCTGTCCGAAATCTTATTTTCAAGAAATTTTGTTCCCATGTTCTAATCATTGGAAACAACATGCTCACGGGACAAAATGCTTTTATTTTTTCGAATAAAATAAATAAAATTGAAGCTTTAAAAGCTTTGAAAACTGCTTCAGAAAAATTAAAAACGATTTTCAAAAACAAAGGTTTAGTAGTTCATGTAGTTACCTTCAAAGATTTTCCAGAAAAAGACGTACCAGATTTTCAATTAGCTGGTTTCCAAGATTTATATCAATTTTCGACTCAACCTAATATGCTTTTTGATATTCCAAATCATTGGAAAACAGAGCAAGATTATATTGATGCTTTATCTAAAAAATACCGAGACCAATACAAACGTGCCAGAAAAAAAGCCGACGGAATCGAAAAGCGGAAAATGCACTTGGATGACATTATAAAACATGAAGAAACTATTTATAGCCTCTATCATCATGTGGCAAAAAATGCACATTTCAACACATTTTTTCTAGCCAAAAATCACTTCAGAACCTTCAAAGAATTACTCAATGACAAATTCCTTTTTTACGGCTATTTTCTAGACGAAAAACTAATAGGTTTCAATACACTTATCAAAAATGGCGAAGTTATGGATACTTATTTCTTGGGTTATGACGATAGTGTTCAACGTGAAAAAATGCTATATTTAAACATGCTTTATGACATGATTGCTTACTCGATTAATAAAGGCTTCAAGGAAATAATTTTTGCCAGAACTGCCCTCGAAATCAAAAGTTCGGTTGGAGCAAAACCTCAAGAAATGTTTGGCTTTATGAAACATGAAAATTCAATTGTAGATCTTGCAATCGATAAAGTTTTTTGCTATTTGGACCCTGAAGTAATTTGGAAAGAACGAAATCCTTTTAAATAATTCAGAAATTATTTAAGTTACAAATTCGCATTATCAATTTCTTCCTGAACTAATTCCCAATCTAAAAGCAATTTATCTAAATCGGCTTTTTTCTTGTTGTAAGCCTTGAAAAAATTAGCATCTTCAATATGTTTATCATAATTAGAATCTAGCATTTTGTCATCATGCTGAATATCTCTTTCGAGTTGCTTGATTTGACTTTCGACCTTACTTAATTTATTTTGAAGTGCTTTCCCTTTTTTCTGGTCTTCATAGGAAGCTTTATTACTTTCTTTAGGAGCCGAAGCTTTCAAGGCGTCTTTTTTCTCGACTTCACGCATATTCTCAAGGTTGCGTTGCTCTAAAAAGTAGTTCACGTCACCCAAATATTCTTTTATTTTTTGGTCTTTAAATTCATAAACAATATTCGACATTCCTTGAAGAAAATCCCTGTCGTGAGAAACCAAAAGCAATGTTCCTTCATATTTTTGCAAAGCTGCTTTCAATACATTCTTCGATTTTATATCCAAGTGATTCGTTGGTTCATCCATAACCAAGACGTTTATGGGCTGCAAAAGCAATTTACAAAGCGCCAGACGGTTTCTTTCGCCTCCAGAAAGGACTTTTACTTTCTTTTCGACATCATCACCACGAAACAAGAAAGAACCCAGCATATCGCGTACTTTAGAACGATTGGTATCCGTTGCAGCATCTTCCATTGTTCGCAATAAAGTAATCTCACCATCCAAATATTCAGCTTGATTCTGTGCAAAATAACCCAATTGAACATTATGTCCCAATTTGATATTTCCATCAAATTCAAACTCGTTGACAATCGCTTTGATGAATGTCGATTTCCCTTGTCCGTTTTGTCCAACAAAGGCAATCTTACTTCCTCGTTCCACCAAAAGTGAAATATCTTTCAAAATCGTTTTATCACCGTAACTTTTGGTTACCTGATCTGCTTCAATAACAACTCTTCCAGGCTCCTTTGAAAGGGGAAAGGAGATATTCATCACCGAATTATCGTCTTCATCAACTTCGATGCGTTCTATTTTATCCAATTTTTTAATCATCGATTGCGCCATAGATGCTTTCGAAGCTTTGGCGCGGAATTTCTCGATTAACTTTTCGGTTTCTTCAATCTTTTTGGCTTGATTTTTTTGTGTTGCCAATTGCTTCTCGCGAATTTCATGACGCAATTCTAAATATTCGGAATAGGGTTTATTAAAATCGTATGCTTTACCAAGAGAAATTTCGATGGTTCTATTGGTAACATTGTCCAAAAACATTTTATCGTGCGAAACTATCACCACAACACCAGCATAATTACGCAAGAAACTTTCTAACCAAATAATACTTTCAATATCCAAGTGATTTGTAGGCTCATCCAGCAACAAAACGTCATTGGCTTGCAATAACAATTTAGCTAATTCGATACGCATTCTCCATCCTCCCGAAAAAGTTTCAGTTTGGTTGTTGAAAACTTCTCTCTTGAAACCCAATCCAAGAAGAATTTTCTCTGTATCACCCACGTAATTATATCCGCCCAACAAATCGAAACGGTGTGTGTAATCTGATAAATCTTCTATAATTTGACTATATTCATCACTTTCATAATCGGTTCTAGTAACTAGTTGATGGTTGATTTCTTCTAATTTCTTTTCTACGATTTTAATATCTATAAAAGCTTCATACGCTTCTTCGAGAACGGTTCTTCCTTGTTCAAAATCGATATCTTGACGCAGAAATCCCATTCGAACTTCTTTTTCTTGAGAGATAACGCCAGAATCGGGAGCAAAATCTTTAGCTAATATTTTTAACATAGTCGATTTTCCGGCACCGTTTTTTCCAACAAGACCCACTCGGTCTCCAGCACCTAATCGAAAGGTTACTTCTTCAAATAAATAAGTTCCTCCAAAAGAAACGGACAAATTGTGTATGTTAAGCATGTTTATGTTACAAATGTTACATTGATAAAAGGGACAAAATTGTACCTTCGCAGAAAATTTTTGCAAATGTTAAAAAAAGGATCCAAACTAAATAGTATTTTAACAGGAAGTTGTCCAAGATGTCAGAATGAAAGCATGTATTTGGACAAAAACCCGTTACATTTTTCGAAATTGCTCCAAATGCACGAAAAATGCAGTCATTGTGATTTGACATATCAAATTGAACCTTCATTTTTTTATGGAGCCATGTATGTAAGTTACGGACTAAATGTTGCACTAAGTGTTGCCGCATTTATAACTTCGTTTGTGATTTTTAATTCGAGTATAAAAACTGCTTTTATTTCGATAATTATAGCAAATATTGTTTTATTTCCTTTCGTCCTGCGATTGGCTAGAAACATTTACATCAATATATTTATTAAATACAGACCGGAATATAACAAATAAGTTAGTTTTTTTTTCTCAAACCTTTTTATATCAACTGCTTTTTCTAAAGGTTTTTGATATTCAATATTTTCGAATAATGCTTTGGCCATTGCCGGTCCAAGCATCACACCACGTGTTCCAAGACCGTTGAGAATATGTATCGAATTATGGTTTGAATAAGTTCCTACCAACGGTCTTCGGTCTTTAACCGTAGGGCGAACTCCGGCCAAATGCGAAACGATTTCAAAATCGCAATGAATCACTTCTTTTATTTTTTCGACTAATTCCGCTTTTCCTTCTTCGGTTGGTGTATCGGTTTTGTCGTCCCAATTATAGGTTGCTCCTATTTTGAACAAATGGTCGCCAAGAGGCAAAATAAACACACTCGAATTCACAATTAAATCAAGATCTAAATCCGGCGCTTTTATCACCAATAACTCCCCTTTTGTTCCGTCTAAAGGTAATTCTTTGAAATACGGATTAGAATGCATTCCGAAACCTTCGGCAAAAATGATATGTTTGGCTTGAATATCTTTGTATCGGATTCCGTTTTCTTGTTCTTCCAAAAGGGAATAATCGAAAGATTCCTCTCTAAACAACTGATTTTCTATAAGGAAATCTTTGTATTTATTCAAGAGCAAAGCGGTGTCTATATAGCCTGTTTGCAATACTTCGCCATATCCAAAAGGAGA
>CANBWX010000015.1 GCA_947373225.1 Flavobacteriaceae bacterium
TTATCCAATATCTGTTTGTCGCTTGGTCCCTTAAAATTGGTTTGTATTCAGAAGTCGGAAAATATTTTTCAAACTCGGAATTCATACGATTATTCAAGGCGTGATTTTGCAATTTGTTTCCAAATGGCAACTCTCTTTGCCTTGCAAAAAGTTTATTGAATAACGCACCTTCATATTTTGAATAGTCGCCTTTTGTGTCAAATCCATTGGCTATGTAATCCTCAATAATTACATAAATAGCGTAGAGATTAGCAAAACTACCTCTTGCTTTTGAACCTCGTCCTGCTGAACGAGTTTTCTCGTTTATGTATTGAATGAGTTGGCTTTTTTCAAAAATATCATCTGCATTTTTGTCAAAATTATGCTGTAAAACCTCTTTAATATTGGCTGTGAATATATGTTCCATTAGGTTCAAATAAAGTTAAATTTTGTTGTGTCGCAATTTTTTCGGTTTCAAAAGTCCGTATTTCTTTTTCTAATTTTTCGCCTTTGAATTTTTCGGCTAATTGTAATCTTCTCAAACCAATTTTAACATATTCGTCTTGCAACTCTATACCAATGGAATTTCTATTTAATTCTTTTGCTACATAACAAGTTGTAAAAGTTCCCGAAAATGGGTCTAAAACTAAATCGCCCTCGTTTGAACTTGCTTTTATTATTCTTTCAAGTAACGAAATTGGCTTTTGAGTTGGGTGGTTTTCGTACTCGTCCATTCTGTAACGAACTCTTGAAAATTCCCATACATTTCCTGGCACTTTCTCTGAATTATAAACAGTTGGTACAGCCTTACGATAATCAATAAGTTTGCGTTTTGCTCCTGTTTTTGCTTCTACTAAAATGTCGTTTGTGTTGAAAGTATAATTATTTTTGTCCTTTACGCAAAACAAAATAGGTTCGTACATAGAACCATAATATTTTTTAGCCTGAACTCCTGAACTGTCATAAGACCAAACAAGTCTTGAAAGAATTGTTAGTTTTTTTCGTAAATGAATGTCAAAATAAGGCATAAATTGAGTGGCTGTCATTACATAAAAACTTCCATTTGGTTTAAGTTTTTGAATGCACAAGTCAAGCCATTCATAGCACCATTCTAAATAACTTTCTTCTGTGTCCCATTTTTCAATTTTCCCATTGAAATTTTTCCCAATATTGTAAGGTGGGTCAGCAAAAATCAAGTCCACAGAGTTGTCTGGTAGCGTTTTTAATGCTTCCAAAGCGTCTGCATAGATTATCTTATGTTTGTCGTTACCTAATATTTCCATTTTGTTAAAATTATTGCTCCAAATTTACGACTTTTTTTCGAAATGTTTGTCGTTGGTACGCTGTCTCACAGAATGGCACATAACAGGGCGCGCGCTAGGCGCTGTTCCCAATTGCGCTTAGCGCGAAGTTGGGAGAAGTGCGCGCCCTGTTGGGAAAAGGCGTTCGCGCATTTTTCCCAACTAGCTTATAGGCGAAACAAACCTTCGCATATACACCCAATTATGGGTAGATTGGCGAAGGTTTGTTTCGCATTATCTATTGTTCAAATGTAATATTTTTTCCTTATAAATCATCAAAAGGACTTTTTATTTGCTGAATACTTTTCGTACTAACGTGCGTATAGATTTCGGTAGTTTTGCTGCTACTATGACCTAATAATTCTTGCTATTTTGACTATTATTAAAAACAAAAAAACCATCCGATTAAGAATGGTTTGTATTGTTATGTAAATTGAAATTGTAAGGAAATTTTTCTCCAAAAAGCTATTACGCTTTTTCTTTTGCAAAGCCATCGATCACTTTTTGGTAATAATCGAAAGTAGTTTTGGCAATCGATTCCCAGCTAAATATTTTCAAAACGCGTTCGCGACCCGCTTTTCCCATTTGTGTTGCCAAGGCTTCATTATCTAATAATAAATTAATTTTTTCGGCAAATGCTTTCTGGAAAGCTTCGGGATTGGCAGGGTTAAAATCGGTTCTCGAAACGCTTTGCAACGGTACCAAATAACCTGTGCTTCCTTCGACAATGATTTCTGGAATTCCACCTACGTGACTTCCTACAACCGGCGTTTCGCAAGCCATGGCTTCGAGGTTGATGATGCCAAAAGGTTCGTATAACGAAGGACAGGCAAACACTCGGGCGTGGCTGTATAATACTTTTATTTTTTCGCGTGGCAACATTTCCGAAATCAAGATGACACCTTCTCGTTCTTTCTTTAAATTAGTGATTAATTGTTCGGTTTCTTCGGCTATTTCCTTAGTATCTGGCGCTCCTGCACACAGCACAATTTGACAGTTTTTGTTGAAATATTTCGCCGCTTCTATTAGTCCTGAGATTCCTTTTTGGCGTGTAATTCGGCCTACAAATAGCACAAAAGGAATGGTAGGATCTATCCCTAATTCGACCAATAATTCATTGTCAAATGTGGGTTGGTAATATTCAGGATCAATTCCGTTATGAATCACGGTTACTTTTTCGGGAGCAACGCTATACGCTTCGATAACGTCGTCTTTCATTTGTTCGCTTACGGCAATAATTCCATCGGCAGTATTATAGGCATTATTTTCGATCCATCGCGAAAGAAAATAACCATTACCTAGTTGTTCTACTTTCCAAGGGCGATGTGTTTCTAAACTATGTGTGGTCAATATAAGTGGCACTTGTAGTAATTCGCGAGTAAAAACTCCGGCAAGATGTGTGTACCAGGTGTGGCAATGAATAATATCGGCTTGTGGTGTGGCTTGCGACATTTCGACATTTCGACTCAGGTTATGAAACATTTTTATGTGCGGATTACTGTCGTCAACCATTTTAGTCAACGAAGAATTAATTCCGTGAACGTTCATGTTTCCAGTATTTTCGTCTTGGTCGCCAAAACAGCGGACTTCGACCTGAGCTAATTTAGCTAATTCTTGACTTAAAAAATCAATGTGTACACCAGCGCCGCCATATATATTTGGTGGAAATTCATTCGAAAAAAGGGCTATTTTCATAGTGTGAATATTTTATATTTAACTTTTGTTTTTTTTGTCTCGTCCTGTTTTGCATCAATAATTCAAATATAATAAATATCCCGTACCAATTACAAAGTGAAGTAAATGAAATCGCAAATTTTTGTAGGAAATAATTTTATACAAAAAAACCGAAAATTACTTTCCGGTTTTTAATCTTTTTAAGTTTGATTTCACGATGTTTTGCTTCTGTTTTTTCTGTTTAAATAGGTGTTTTAAAACTTATTTTTTTTTCAATCTATCTTTGAAAAGCTTTTCGAATTTTTCGATTTTTGGCTGAATCACCATTTGGCAATACGGCTGATTTTTATTATTTTGATAATAATTTTGATGAGAATCTTTGGCTTTGTAAAATTGAGTTAGTGGTTCTAATGTCGTTACAATTGGGCTATCATATACTTTGGCTTTCTCCAAATCTTGGATAATGGTTTTTGCCGCCAGTTTTTGTGCTTCATCTTTATAAAAAATTGCAGAACGGTATTGGGTTCCAACATCTCCGCCTTGACGGTTTAGCGTTGTGGGGTTATGAACGGTAAAGAAAATCTTGAAAATCTCGTCTAAACTGGTAACCGTTTTGTCATAAGTAATCTGAACAACTTCGGCATGACCGGTATTTCCAGAGCAAACTTCTTCATAACTAGGATTCGCTATTTTTCCTCCAGCAAATCCAGAAACGACAGATTTAACCCCTGTTAATTGTTCATAAACGGCTTCTACACACCAGTAACAACCACCAGCTAGAGTTATTGTTTCTAGGTTGTTTTTACTTTTATTTTCAGAAATTGATTTATCTGAAACAAAATCTAATGCGATAGAATTCATGCAATATCTTTTGCCTGTAGGAGCAGGACCGTCATCAAAAAGATGACCTAAATGTCCGTTACATCTTCCGCAAAGAGCTTCGGTTCTTTTCATGCCAAAGGAAATATCTTCTTTGTAAACCACGCTATTTTTGTTTTCTTGTTCAAAAAAACTTGGCCAACCGCAACTGCTTGCAAATTTAGCGCCAGATCGGAATAATAAATTACCACAGGCGGCACAATAGTATGTCCCTTTTTCGTCGGTGTTCCAATATTTTCCTGTAAAAGGTCTTTCGGTATCGGCATGTCGTGATACTTCATACAAATCTTCGGGCAAAACTTTTTTCCATTCGGCATCCGTAATATTTATTTTTGTGGTGTCGGTATTGGAGTAATAAGGGTTTCCAGGTTTGCTGTTTGAATTTTCCATACTTGAAGGTTTTGTTATATAATTTTGTTTTTTTGTTGTTTGCCCACAGGCTTGTAGCATCAATAAAGGAATCAGGTACAACAGGATTCGGAACGGGATTTTTGTTTTCATATTTTCCTTTTTTTAATGAATTAAAATGTGATTTATAAATGACTTTTGCTCTAAAAATCCAATTGGATTAGTCTGGTTTTTAGCCAATAAAATTACTCATTTCAGTAATTAAACACGAGTTAAACTTATCACAAACTTTCTACAAGTCCTAATTCAAATACTTTTTTTGTATTTTTGACATTATAAAGTATATGAAAGAAGAAAACGTAATATTGGTTAACGAAAAAGATGAGCAAATTGGCTTGATGCCCAAGCTTGAAGCGCATGAAAAAGCAGTTTTGCATCGTGCTTTTTCAGTTTTCGTATTAAACAATAAAAATGAAATTATGCTCCAGCAAAGAGCGCATCAAAAATACCATTCACCACTTTTATGGACGAATACTTGTTGCAGTCATCAGCGTGATGGCGAAACAAATATTCAGGCTGGAAGCCGAAGATTATTTGAAGAAATGGGCTTTGAAACAGGTCTAAAAGAGTTGTTTCATTTTATATATAAAGCGCCATTCGACAATGGTCTGACAGAACATGAACTCGATCACGTTATGATTGGATACTATAATGATAATCCCAAAATTAATACCGAAGAAGTTGAAAATTGGAAATGGATGAGCATTGATGACGTGAAAAACGATATTCAATTGCATCCCGAAATTTATACCGTTTGGTTCAAAATAATTTTCGATGAATTTTATCACTTTTTGGAAGATCATAAGATCTAAGAATGCAGGTAACAGATTGCAGAAAACAGATTTCAGATTGCAGAAAACAGATTTCAGAAAACAGAATGCAGAAAAACAGATTGCAGAAAACAGATTTCAGAAAACAGAATGCAGAAAACAGATTTCAGAAAACAGATTTCAGAAAACAGAATGCAGAAAAACAGAAAGAATGCAAACTAACTCCCAACTTCTAACCACTAACCTCTAACTTCTAACCTCTAACTTCAAATGAAAGTAACCATTTCAAGAAAAGCTCATTTTAATGCTGCACATCGATTGTATCGAAAAGACTGGACTTTTGAACAAAATGATGCTGTTTTTGGAAAATGCAATAACCCCAATTTTCACGGACATAATTATGAATTAACAGTGAGTATCACTGGCGAAATTAATCCCGAAACTGGTTATGTGATGGATATTAAGGATTTAAGCGACTTGATTCTGGAAGAAGTCGAGAAACCTTTTGACCATAAAAACCTAAATCTTGATGTTCCTGAATTTGAAAATTTGAATCCAACTGCCGAAAATATCGTAGTTGTGATTTGGAATAAAATTAGAAAAAGAATAAAACCCGAATTCGAATTGGAAGTTGTTTTATATGAAACGCCACGGAATTTTGTAACTTATAAAGGGAACTAATGGAACTAAAAGTAGGGGATAAAATTCCTAAATTTTCAGCTAAAGACAGTAATGGTGATGATTTTGACAGTGCAACCTTCATTGGTCAAAAACCAGTTGTGTTTTACTTTTATCCAAAAGATAATACTCCGGGATGTACCGCACAAGCCTGTAGTTTTAGAGATAAATATGAAGATTTCAAGGATTTAGGTGCCGAAGTAATAGGAATAAGTAGCGATAGCATTGCTTCACACGAGAAATTTATTGCGCAATATAAGCTGCCTTTTATTTTGCTTTCGGATGATGATAAAAAAATCAGAACACTTTTTGGGGTAAAGACTAATTTATTTGGACTGATTCCCGGCAGAGTCACTTATGTAGCAGACAAAGATGGAATAATCCAATTGATATTTGACAGCTTGGTTGCCACAAATCATATTTCTAGAGCATTAGAAGCGGTTAAAAAAATGGTTTCGAAATAGTTTAAAATAATTTTTTCTAAGCCACTGATTAAACAGATTTGAACATATTTTTTTGTAGTTATACAAGTTAAAATCTTTTTAATCTGTGGCAAAATAATTGAAAATATTTTTTTTAAATTTAGAAACTAAATTAAGCAACTTTTTTTTTAGGTTTTAAAAAATGAAAACCTTCGGTTTCAGAAATTTATATTTCATAGTCGGTAATAGAAAGATTATGTGTACTTTTGCAATCGCAAATTAAAATTAAAAATAAAATGGCAAACGTTAAGAATTTAAAGAAAGACATCAACTACGTTTTAGGAGATATTATTGAAGCAGTTTACCTGTTTGAAATTACAACTACAGGAAAACCAACAACAGAAAGCAATGCTTTAATTGATGAAGCAATAGCTGCTTTTGACAATTTGATTACTAAAGTAAACGCTAAAAAAGTTGAAGATAAAAAAGCGCACTTCAAACAAATCAATGTTGAATTGGAACAAACTGCAAATCAATTGATTGCTAAAATCAACGGATTACAGTAAAAAAAAGTTGCAAAAAAGCTTGAATTTATTTTGGAAAATTGAAATTCAGACTTATATTTGCACCCGGAATAAGTCGCCAGCGTAGCTCAGTTGGCTAGAGCAGCTGATTTGTAATCAGCAGGTCGTGGGTTCGAGTCCCTCCGCCGGCTCTTTTGTAAAACCATCACATTTATTTGTGGTGGTTTTTTGTTTTGCATTATATTCATAAAAAAAAACCGTCTTGTTCTAAAACAAGACGGTTTTTGATTTTAAAAATAGTCGAAATATTATTTCTGACTTTTGATTTTGGCAACGTATTCAGTCAGCTTTTTACCATAAAGAGATTGAGCTACTTTTGGAGACATCGTCTTTTTAATGGTATCTAAATATTTAATATTAATGTCATAAATCTCAGATAAAGCGATATAAGGTGCTATTTCGTGGTCTTTATTATTTACGGCAAAATTAGTGGCAAACAAATATTTTCGTTTAATATTAGAATTTTGTTTTGCCGTTAAACTGTCTACTAGCTTTGTGTTTTTACTTTTTATTGCATTAAATTTTTTCTCAATCAAGTCTAGATTTTCATCTCTAAAACGAGAATCTATTTTTTTATATTCTTGGTATAAATCTTGGTTTTTCGAACCAGTTATTTTCGCACTCGAAATGTAAGAATCTAGATTAGTGTCGATATTTATTTTTCCTGCTTCGGCAAAAAACAATAAATTATTATCTTTTGAATTGCTAACACCTCGGTCTAAAAATAGATAAAGCATTTCTGGAGATTTCAAGTCTATATCCGTTTCGAATGTTGATTTTCCGTCAATATGAATGGTATCTATGGCAACAAGACTTGTGTCAACTACTCTCTGAATGTATAAAGTTCCGTTTTTTAATCCTTTTATGTTTCCGCTAATGTGCAAATTTGTTTTTGACACTTCCTTGTTGCAAGAGGATAATGCGATTAAGCTTATGAATGCGAGAATTGATTTTTTCATTGTTGATTTATATTTTTTTGCAAAATAAAGAAAATTGTTGGAATGATTAACAATTGCCCTGTTGGATTTTAAAAAATAAATCCCAGTCTATTCTAAATTGGGATTAGTACTATGTGTATTTAGGATTATCCTTTTAGCCACGCTTCTTTCAGTACCGTTTTTGAAGCATCAGTTGCTTCAAGATTTTCTATTTCCATATAAGGTAATTTCACAAACCCTTTTATAATTTGTTCTTTGCCATCGCGTTTTATTTTTACAGTAATTGGGTCGTTTTCTTTCCAATTTTGATTTTCAGAAATCAAATCATAAATGTTGTCCAATGAATAGGCTTTAGCATTTATTTCCTTCAAAATATCGTTGCCTTTAAGACCAAGGCTTGTGTAGAATATGTTTAATTCGATATCTGGAGTAACAACGATTTCCTTAGTTGTTCTATTACCGGATATAAATCTTGTTTCTCCTTCTAGGAAAACATTAGATGGAATTTTTTTTATCGCTTTTGAAACGCCAACTTTTGCCAAATAAAATTCATAAGGAATTGGAGTTGTTCCTGAAACATACGTTTTCAAGAAATCGCCTACTTCTGGATAAGTCAATTCGGTAATTTTTGCAAAAAGTTCATCATCGTTAAATGCTTTGGAAACACCATATTCGTTGGATAATTTTTGCATCAGATCAAGAATTCCTTTTTTGCCATCACTTTTTTCGCGAATAATAATGTCTAAACACATTCCGATTAAAGCTCCTTTTTGGTATACATTCAAATATTGATCTTTGTAGGGTTTCACAAGTACATTAGCACTCATTGTTGTAAAAGGCATTGTGTCGTCCAGTGTTTTGGATTGTTCAATTTTATCCGACATTCGAGTATAAAAATCGTCCTCAGTTATCAATCCTTGGTTTACTTGAAAAAGATTGGCAAAATATTCGGTGACACCTTCATACATCCATAAATGCTCAGACATTTTTGGTTTATTATAGTCGAAATTCTGAATTTCCTGTGAATGAATGGTCAACGGTGTCACGATATGAAAAAATTCATGCGAAACTACGTCTTTCATTTCAGAGGCTAATTTTTCTATTCCTAGCATTTCTGGCATAACTACAGTCGTAGCAGTTGGGTGTTCTAAAGCGCCATAACCTCTAGCATCGGGTTTACTCATATCTGATAAGTAAAGAAGGACACTATACTTTTTTGTAGCATTAAATTTTCCTAAAAAGTGTTTTTGTGCCGTCATCATGGTTTTCATTCCTGGAGTAATACTCTCGGCAGTTATTTTTCCATTTGGCGAATAAACCGCAATCTGAATTTCCATATCATCCACTTTAAAATCGGTGAAGTCTGGCTTTGAATACATAACTGGGTTTTCGACCAATTCCGCATAACGAGAAGTTACAAATAAATCATTTGTAGTTGAAGCATCTTGATCGATCATTGAAGTTGCTCCCCAAAGTCCCGCTGGATGCGATACAGTTACTATATAAGGAGTAGACATATAATTGGTAAAATAACCCACAAAACAATGCGTGTTCAGCATTACATTTTTACCCGCATCAATGTTGGAACCTGCCGGAGAGAAAATTTCGCCATCACCAAAACTTTTCCCCGTTTCAGTATCAAAAGTGTCATTTACTAAATAAGTAATTTTGTCTAGTTTTTTTGCATTTGAAATCGACCATGAATTTACATCTGATTTTTTAACGGCTAATAAATTTCCTTTTGAATCATAAGCCTTCAAATTATCAATATATTTACCATAATCATCATCTGAATAGGTTCCTGGAACTATTTTCGGAATGTGATACGTGATTTCATCAGTATGTATTTTTGGAGATTTAACGGTAACCAAAACTTTATCATCCTTAATATCAATCAGATTAATGTTTACTTGAATTTCTTCTTTTGCAGAAGTAGCAATTGTAGAACTAGTAGTTTTACAGCTCCAAAGAACTGTTGATAATGCAAATGCAAAAATTATTTTTTTCATTTTATAGAGGTTTTGTTTTGATATTGGTCTTGAAAATTTAGAATTGTCAAAATTTACACGAAGTTATTGTAATGTTAAAATAAAAAAACTCCTGAATTCAGGAGTTTAAAAATTAATCGAGTTTATTTTTTATATAATATTTACCATCTAAATCCTCGTCGAAATCATCAATTTTAACGGGTTTTGGTTTTGGTTTATTGGCAGCGGCTTTCTTTTTCCACATTTCAAATTTCTCAGTCGGCATCTTCTTTTTCATGATTTCTAGGACTTCTTTTTCGACTAAGCCAAATTCTTTTTTAATGATTTCAAAAGGATTTTTTTCTTCTAAGGCGAATGTAACAAGTTTTTCTGTTTGTTCCCAGGTCAATTCTTTGCGGTTACTCTTTTTCATTACGTGAAAATTAATTCAGGGTATGTGGGTTAATTATTAATAGATTTTGTTTCAAATATATACCAATATTAATAAAAAAAACAATTACTTTTTGTCTAAAGGTATTTTTTTTTAAAGCTTTTACTAATTTTCGGATAAACGTTGTTTTTGGAAAGGTATTTTTAATAAATTTTTTAGTTTATTGTTTTCTTTTGTATCCATATAGGTGTCAATTCCGTAGATGATTTCTTCTTTTGGAAGGTATCTGAATGTGCCAAAAATACGATCCCAAATCGAAAAAATATTACCATAATTACTATCTGTATAAGGTAATCGATAATGATGATGTACTTTGTGCATATTTGGCGAAACGATAAAATAACTTAAAAAAGCATCTAGTTTTTTGGGTAATGAAATATTGGCATGGTTAAATTGTGTCGAAACAACCGACAGCGTTTGGTATAAAAAAACCATCCAAATTGGTGCGCCAACAATTATAACTCCTAGCGTGGTAAATACAAATCGAATGATGCTTTCGCCCGGATGATGCCTGTTGCCAGAAGTGGTATCTACCCAAGTATCGGTATGATGAATTAAATGAAAACGCCATAAAAATTTGATTTTATGTTCTACTAAATGCACTAAATAGGCTCCAATTAAATCTAATAAAAGCAAGCCAATTAAGGTATAAGGACATAAATACATTGGCGGAAGCCATTGCAAAACCCCGAAATTATGGGCAATAGTCCATGTGGAAGTTTTTAATAATATAAAGGCTAATATAAAATTTATGATGATAGTTGTTAACGTCAAAAATAAATTTATACCTGCATGATGCCACTTTTTATAGTTGAATTTAAAAAGCGGAAACGCATTTTCGATCAACCAAAATAAAGTAATGCCCCCAACAAGAATAAGGCTTCTGTGTGAAGAGGGGATGGTCGTAAAATAAGAAACTATTTCTCTCATAATCAATATATTTAATTTCAAATCTAATGAATTTTTGAGAATTTTTTTATTTGATGATGCGAAATGTTAGATTTATTCTGGAGCCAATGGGTTTTGAAGTTTTCGGAATTTGGTGTTTCCAGAAATGTTGTGTAGTTCCTTTCATTATCAGTAAGCTTCCGTGTTCCAACAAAATACTTTTTTTCTGATCTTTAATAGAATTGTGTTTTAACTGGAAAACACGTTCTGCACCAAAACTCACCGAAGCAATTATGGGATTTATTCCTAATTCCTTTTCATTATCGGCATGCCAGCCATTGCTATCTTTTCCGTCTCGATACAGATTGAGTAAAACGGTAGTGAAGTTGAAATCAGTAATACTTTCGACATTCGTTTTTATCTTTTGCAAAAGCAGATTCCAAGGATGCGGTTGCATTTTTATATTCGAATAGGAATACGGTTTTCCTTCGTTTCCTAACAAAGCGGTCAACCGTGGTTGCGGGTGAGTTTTACCAAAAACCTGAATATTATCTTGTTGCCAAGGAATTTCGTTTTTTAATTGGTTAAAAATAGTATCGGCTACTTTTTTATCAAAAAACTGCGGATAATAGATAATTTCTGCGTCAGGCAGATGAAGCGTTATCGGTTCCGATTGAAATAGTAAATTCATTCTACAAAAATAAAGAGAAAAACCGAAGCTTGAACTTCTGTTTTTCTCTTTAACTTATTTTAAAAAAAAATCTATGCTTCGGAATGATCTTGCAATAAATTTTTATAAATAAAACCACCTACAATTGCACCCAATATTGGCGCAACCCAGAATAACCATACTTGAGATAAAGGTTCACCACCTACAAATAGTGCTTGTGATAAAGAACGAGCCGGATTTACCGAAGTATTGGTAATGGGAATACTGATTAAGTGAATCAAAGTCAGAGCCAAACCAATTGCGATTCCTGCAAATTTTCCGTTGGCAAATTTATCGGTTGCACCAAGGATAACCAATATAAAAAACAATGTCAATACAAATTCTGCAATAAAAGCAGATGGCAAAGAATAACCATCAGGTGAAAAAGCGCCAAAACCATTCGAAGCAAAAGCACCAGCTTTAGTATTGTCAATTATATTTCCAGTTTTTCCAGACCAAATAATAAATAAAGTTCCTGCAGCAGCAATAGCTCCAGCGCATTGTGTAATAATATAAGGGATTAATTCTTTGGCAGAAAAGCGTCCGCCTGCCCATAAACCAAAAGAAACTGCGGGGTTAAAATGACCTCCTGAAATGTGTCCAACAGCGTAAGCCATTGTCAAAACTGTTAATCCAAAAGCAAGGGCAACTCCTACGAATCCGATTCCTAAAGTGGGATATCCTGCGGCAAAAATGGCGCTTCCGCAACCACCAAAAACCAACCAATACGTTCCAAAGAATTCTGCTAATAATTTTCTCATAATGTAAAATTTAGATTGTTAATTAAAACGAAGTTAAGTAAAAAATAATCTAAAATTAATTTTTTATAGAAAAAATCTCACGGTATTAGTTAAGGGGTTACATTTTTATAGATAGATTATCGAAAAGGAATTAATTATTTCGAAAGTGTTTTGCTAAATAGTAAATGTTTATTCCTAAGATAAAAACGTTGGTAATAATTATAGGCCAAGAGGTTACCAACATGATGCCATAAACAACGAATAGTATTGCTCCAATTGAATTTACAGTTCTTAATGTATTAATGTTTTTCATTAAAAATGAAATCATTAATACCAATGAAGCCAAATAACCAACCCATTCTGTTGCAGAAATAGTAAACATTTTTATAAATTTAAGTGGGTAAAGATAGGGTTTAAAATAGTCCTTCAAGTGCTTTATTTTGTATTCCAATTTTAGTGGGATCAAAATTTAATTTGCTTTGCAAAAGAGATGCGTAAACGCTTCTAAAATCAATTTCATGTTTTAAATCACCATTGTCTAAATCCGAAAGATTAGGGTTTTTTCCAATGATTTTTCCACGGTTATTTCCTCCAATAATAAACATTGGCGCAGCCGTACCGTGGTCAGTTCCTTTTCCGTTGTCTTTTACACGACGACCAAATTCCGAGAAAACGACTATTGTTACATTCTGTAATTGTTGTGCTTTTTTTAAATCTTGGTAAAAACTAAAAACAGCATCATTCAGTTCCGTCAATCTATTTTTGTGGTTGGTAAGTTGATTATCGTGGGTGTCAAAACCGCCAAGTGAGGTATAATATACCTTAGAGTTCAGGTTTCCTTTTATCAATTTCGAAATCCATTCGAGGTTTTTAGCGATTTCTGTTTTTGGATAAACGACATCTGAAACTGCCGATTTTTTCAATGCTTTCTGAATATCATCAGAACCTTCAATAACGGAATTGGCAATTTTACGAACAAAATCCAATTGAGGATTATTCGATAATTGAATGTCATTTTCTTGTTTGTTTTTGGTAATAAATCTATTAGGATCTTTTACCGTAATCGAGTTAGGTTCTTCCCCTTTCAGCGCTAAATTATCAATGGTGTCAATGTTTATTCCAGCCGTGGGTTGATGCTCCTTGCATTGCAAATCAAGATAACGTCCTAACCAACCGTCGTTGAGATATTCTTGATTTGTTGGGGCAGTTTGCCAAATTTCCTGACTTCGAAAATGAGAACGAACCGGATTTGGGTAACCTACATTTTGTATCACCGACAAATCGCCATTTTGTTGCATACTGGCAAATCCTGTTAAAGCAGGATGAAATGCCATTCCTTTTTCAGAATTTAAGACTTCGGTTTTTGTAAGTGCAATTTTTGGACGCATTTCATAATAGAGTGCATCTTCAAACGGGATGAATGTATTTAGCCCATCATTTCCGCCATTTAGTTGAACAAAAACCACGCATTGTTCACCCAAGATTAAATTATTTTGGGTGCCAAAAGAGTATAAGAAATCCGGTAATAAGAGTGAACCTCCTGTTAATGTTCCCGTGAGCGTTAAAAATTTTCTTCTGTTCATAATAAAGGGCTTAGATGAGTTGATATTCTGGTGTTTTGACCATAAAATTAAACAATCTAATTACTGCGTTTTCAGAACCTTCAGTTTTGCTGTCGAAATCGTGTTTTAATAATTTTTCAAAATTATGTTGTTCGGTTTCATCGGCTTGAAATAGCAATCGGTCTTTGAGTTCAGCAATAATTTGCTCATTATTTCCTTCTTTGTCCCAATGCAATTTCACCTTCAACAATCGATTTTGGTTTTGCTTCATCATTGAAATATCCTTATTTTCTTTTCTTCCTTGATTTAAATATTGACCTTTACAAAGTAAGTCAGCAACATTATTTCGTTGTAAATAAATTTGTGAAGTTAGCCATGAATTTCCACCTAACCAGCCTTTTACATTGGGCTGGTTGAATAAATCCATTCCTTGTTCTGTGATGAAATGAGCAATTAATTTTGAATTGGGGTTTTGAATATTCAGTTCATCCGTTAATTGTAAAACGTATTCTAATGGGTTTTTTATTTTAGAACCTGCATTATTTTTGGTAAATTCTTTCGTGAAAATTTTAGTCAAAAGAGGTTCTATTTCAAAATTCATTTTCTTAAAATAATCCCCATAATAATGCACTAATTCATTATTTGGATTATCATAAATAAACCATTTCAATATCTTTCGAGTAATTAAATAAGGGATATTAGGTTGTTCGAAAATGGCATCAACCATTTCGTCGAGTTTTAAATTGCCCTTTTTTCCAAGATAATAGAAACTTTCATTGTCTTCGAATTTTTTTTGGTAAACTGCATTTTCTTCTCCAATGCTTAGTCCAGCAAGACCTTTGGCACCATTTTTTATATCGTTTTCCGAGTAGTTTCCAATTCCTAAGGTAAAAAGTTCGAGTAATTCTCTACTTAAATTTTCATTGAGTTTGCCTTTTTTATTGTCGTTATTGTCGAGGTAAGAAACTATAGCATTGCTTTGTACTATTTTCTTGGTCAGGGTTTTAAAGTTTCCAAAAGCATTCTCCCTTAAAATTTGATTGTGCTGAAAAATACAATAATTTAAATTCACTTTCTTGTAAGTGGAAACAAAATGGTTATGCCAGAAACAAGTCATTTTTTCGCGAAGCGGAAATTCAGATTCGGTCATTTTATCAATCCACCAGGCTTTCATTTCTTGGGAAGTTTGGTATTCTTTTTTGAATATTTCCTTAGCGTCTTCGGGACTCAAGTTTTTTAAATTTTTCTTAAGTTCATTATATTCTTTAAAAGATTTTGGACTGTTTTCCAATAAATTGGGAATCCTAGAATCAAATTTTGTGGCAAAAGAGTGTTCTAAGAAATTTTTCAAACCTATTCTTTTGATAGTTTCGGCTTGTTTTGCTGAAAATCCGAGTCGCAAGGACCAAAGGGTGTGGTTGTTCATAATCTAAAAGGCTATGATAGTAAGACTTAGTTTTTGTAAAAGGGTTTAAAGATATTGGAATAAATTATATAGGAATCCTTTTTTTTAAAATAAAAAAACCTGCAAGTTTTCACTGCAGGTTTCAGTTCCCTTCCTTTGGAGGGGTTAGGGGAGGACTATTTAATCAATTCAAAACTTCTCTTAACGAAAGCGGTAAGTTCTTCGCCTTTCAAAAGGTTTTGAGATAATTTTGCCAAGTCTAAAGCTTGTTTTACCAAACCTTCTTGAGCTGTTTTGTCTTGCATATTCAAAATGTTTGAAGCCAAATCCGAGTTGGTATTTACCACCAAATTATACATTTCTGGCATATTTCCCATTCCGAACATTCCGCCACCACCAGATTGACTCATTTCTTTCATTCTTCGCATAAATTCGGGTTGCGTGATAATGAAAGGTGCAGCCTGACTGTCCATAGCTTCTAATTGAACCGAATACGTTTGTTTTGGAACAAATCCTTCTAAGACTGTTTTCAAGCTTTCTTTTTCTTCGTCAGATAATTTAGAAATCGTAGTTTCCTCTTTTTTGATTAAATTATCAATATGATCAGAATCGACACGAACGAAAGTCATTTCGCTATTATCGCCTTCAATTTTTTGAATTAAATGGGAGATAATTGGCGAATCCAAAAGCAAAACTTCATAGCCTTTTTCTTTGGCAATTTCAATATAAGAGTGTTGTGCTTCCTTACTTCCTGCGTATAAAACAACCAGTTTACCGTCTTTATTGGTTTGATTTTCCTTTAGATTTTCTTTCAATTCGTCTAAAGTAAAGAATTTATTATCTACCGTTGGATACAAAACAAAACCGGATGATTTTTCATAGAATTTTTCCTCAGAAAGCATTCCGTATTCCAAAACAATTTTGATGTCGTTCCATTTTTTCTCGAATTCTTCACGATTTTCAGAGAATAATGATTTCAATTTATCGGCCACTTTACGGGTGATATAATTCGAAATTTTCTTCACTGCAGCATCCGCTTGCAAGCTAGAACGCGAAACATTCAAAGGAATATCTGGTGAATCGATCACTCCTTTTAGCATCGTCAAAAATTCAGGAACAATTCCTTCTACATTATCGGTTACATAAACCTGATTTTGGTACAATTGAATTTTGTCTTTCTGAATTTGTAAATCAGAACCCAATTTCGGGAAATATAAAATTCCAGTTAAATTAAACGGATAATCAACATTTAAATGGATGTGAAATAACGGTTCTTCAAATTGCATTGGATACAATTCGTGGTAAAAACTTTTATAATCTTCATCCGATAATTCCGTTGGTTGTTTGGTCCAAGCCGGATTTGGGTTATTGATGATGTTATCCACTTCTACTTCCGTGAAAATTTCGTCTTTGTTTTCAGATTCAACAAATTCGCCTTTCTTTTGCTCTATTTTCTCAGTTCTAGTTCCAAATTTAATTGGAATAGGCATAAATTTATTATATCTATTCAACAATTCTTTGATTTTGTACTCTTCCAAAAATTCCAAAGAATCTTCGGCAATGTGTAAAACAATTTCGGTTCCACGGGTGGTTTTGTCCGAAGGTTCTAAAGTGAATTCAGGACTTCCGTCGCATGTCCAGTGTGCTGCTGGTTCGTCTTTGTGAGATTTTGTAATAATTTCCACTTTCGAAGCTACCATAAAAGCCGAATAGAATCCAAGACCAAAATGTCCAATAATTCCAGAATCTTTAGCTGAATCTTTGTATTTTTCCAAAAATTCTTCGGCACCAGAAAAAGCAATTTGATTGATGTATTTTTCTACTTCATCCCCAGTCATCCCCAAACCTTGATCGATAATATGCAATTTTTTGCCTTCTTTGTCGATTTTTACTTCGATAATTGGGTTGCCATATTCTACTTTGGCTTCGCCAATGCTTGTTAAGTGCTTTAATTTTAGTGTAGCATCTGTTCCATTCGAAATCAGTTCACGTAAAAATATTTCGTGATCGCTGTATAAAAATTTCTTGATTAAGGGAAAGATATTTTCTACCGAAACGTTAATTTTTCCTGTTGTCATATTTAGATTTTTTAAGTTTTATAATTTAATTCATTTAGTCAAATAAGATACCAATTAAAAAAAAGTGACAAATTGTCGGAAATGTTAATTTTATTTCAAAATCCATGTTTAAGTTGGAAATTCAGGCTTTAGAATCATATCTTTGCGTAAGTTTAATCTTTAAAATCCCTCAAAAATGAAAAAAATTATTGCATTGGTGATCATTGCTATTTTGCTATTTTCTTGTAAAACCACTTCGGTTACAAGCACAAAATTAGACAGAAAATCACAAGTTGAAATCAAAGGAAATTGGGTAATAAGCGCTGTGACTTTTGGTGGTTCCGAATATTTTAAAGTAAATTCCTTTCAAATTGCCGATTCACAATGCTTTGTAGGAAGTACTTGGAAATTCATTTCGAATAACAATAAAGGAGAAATGGCTTTGACCAAAACAGATTGTCCAACATTTAGTTCGCCAATTACTTGGTTTGTAAATAATGAAGGTCAATTTGTTATGAAAATTCTTGATGCAGGCGAAAAAGCCAAAAAAGTTAGAGAAGGTTATGTTTTAAATATCGCCAATCAAACTCCTACTTCTTTTCAATTGACAGAAAATATAAATGTTGGTGGAAAACTAACTGTAATAGTTTACCAATTTCAAAAAAATAACTAATAAAAAATAAAAACATGAAAAAGATTACGATAGTTGCATTAGCATTAGTTATGACAATAGGTTCACTTATGACAAGTTGTGACGCTATAAAAAATACAAATAGCACACAAAAAGGAGCTGGAATAGGCGTTGTAGCCGGAGGTTTATTAGGAGCAGTTCTTGGAAACAACATTGGTAAAGGCGGTAACTCAGCTTTGGGCGCTGTTTTGGGTGGTGTTATTGGCGGAGTTGCCGGTGGTGTCATCGGGAACAAAATGGATAAGCAAGCCAGAGAAATTGGAACTGCACTTCCTGGAGCCGATGTGGTTCGTGTAGGAGAAGGAATTAAGTTAGTTTTAAATGAAAATGCGGTACGTTTTGATACCAATAAATCAACTTTGACTGCTACTGCAAAAGCGAATTTAGATAAATTAGTTTTGGTTTTTAATGAATATCCAGATACGAATATTATGATCTACGGTTATACCGATAGCACAGGTTCAGCCGAACATAATTTGAAATTGTCACAAGAAAGAGCGACTTCAGTAAAAAATTATTTGGTTAGCAAAGGATTACTTGCAACTCGATTCAACACAACTGGATTAGGAATTGCAGATCCAATTGCAACCAATGATACTCCAGAAGGAAGAACCCAAAATCGTCGTGTAGAATTTGCTATTACTGCGAATGACAAGATGGTGCAAGATGCAAAAAAAGAGTCTGGAAATTAAATTTTAGATTTAATAATCAATCATAAGCTACTTCGTTTGGAGTAGCTTTTTTTTGAATTTCTCACTAGCTATGTAAAGGATTCCTGTAAAAACCAGATTTTTTATTAAAAAAATTAATATAAGATTAAACTATTTTGTAGATTTACTTAGTAAGTTCGCTATTGCTTGAGTGATTTAGTTGCTTGTAGTATGGGCACGGATTTCAAATCAGCGCGAGTGGTTTTCAGTACATAATAGAAGTTAAAATTAAACTTATGAAAAATATACATATCGGATTAAGTATTTATAAGTCAATTTTAATAATATTAATTTTAATAACATTTACTTGCCTTTTTTTTCAATTTATAATAAATCCACAAAATTATATTTCAATTATTTGTCCTAGTAGAAGTTTTGTACAACTGACTGGTATAATTACAACGATTATTTCATCAATTTTATTGATTTTATTTACTTTAAATTTATTATTCAATAGAAATCGAGGTATAACTATCAATGAAAAAGGAGTCATTGTAAATATGAATGTTTTTGACAAACAAAACATATTGATTGAATGGTCAAATATTAAAAGTATTGAACGGATTGAATATTACAATCAAAATCTTATTATTATTTATTTAAAAAATAATGATGTTTTTTTTAATAAAATTAATAACAGAATTAATTTGTTTATGCATAAATATAGTTTAAAAACATTAGGGTCTCCAATAACTTTTACTTCTAGAGCCCTAAAAATAAAAAACAATGATGAATTAGAACAATTACTTCAAGACAGCTTTAATGAGTTTAAAAAGAAAAATAAAGAAGTTAAACCCGACCGCTCGGATTTGAATATCAATCATAAGCTACTTCGTTTGGAGTAGCTTTTTTTGCATTGAATTCAAATTAAACATTGTAAATTTGACATTTTAAACCCGATTATGCTCGAATTAAAAAATATTTCCTTCACGTACATTGATGATATTGTTATTAAGAATGTCAGTTTTTCTATTGCTAAAGGTCAAAATGTGGCGGTAATTGGCGAAAGCGGCTGCGGAAAAAGTACGCTTCTCAAATTGATTTATGGACTTTATGATTTAGATGAAGGGGAAATTTGGCATGAAGAAAAAGCGATTCGTGGGCCCAAATACAATCTTATTCCGGGTGAAGATTACATCAAATATTTAGCCCAAGATTTCGGTTTGATGCCTTATACAAGCGTCGAACAAAATGTTGGGAGTTTTTTGTCGAATATTTATAAAGACAAGAAAAAAGCGCGAGTTGATGAACTTCTAGAAATGGTCGAAATGACCGATTTTGCTAAAACAAAAGTCAAATATTTGAGTGGCGGACAGCAGCAAAGAGTGGCTTTGGCAAGAGTTTTGGCATTAGAACCGGAAATACTTTTGCTTGACGAACCTTTTAGTCAAATAGATTCTTTTCGAAAAAATACGTTGCGCAGAAATTTGTTTCGTTACTTAAAAGAAAAGCAAATTACCTGTATCATTGCCACGCATGACAGCACCGAAGCCTTGTCGTTTTCGGATGAAACCATTGTGATGCAAAACGGAAAAGTGATTGCAAAAGACAATCCAAAAGCATTATTCGAAAATTCTTCTAATAAATATATTGCTTCGCTTTTCGGAGAAGTAAATGAACTGAATTTATCTCATTTTAATTCCCATAAAAACGGAACTATTTTACTTTATCCGCACCAATTGAAAGTGGCGAAAAATGGAATTTTGAAAGTAATCGTAAAACAATCTTATTTTAAAGCGAATCATTATTTAGTAGAAGCTAATTTTGCAGGTCAAGCAATTTTCTTCGAACATGATTCCCAATTAGAACCCAATCAGGAAGTAAGATTGTCGTTGTCAAAATAGTTTCGAAAATAGTATTGTCCATTGCTAGAAAATTAGTAATTTGTGGTCTGATTTACTAAATTAAGTAGTAACTATATTATAACATCGTATTTTTAAAATTGCAGCTATTTGTATAAGTTATTGATTTTAAAGCGTTTTTAAAACATTTCAGACTTTTAGCTTTACGACTTTTAAACTTTCGACTTACTTAAATTGAGTTTACAGCCACAATTCTAATATAAACAACCAAACAATGTACCATTCAAAAATTACTGGATTAGGATATTATGTTCCTTCCAATGTTGTGACCAACGACGATTTATCGAAAATTATTGATACTAATGACGAATGGATTCAGGAACGAACCGGGATTCAGGAGCGAAGACATATAATTCGTGGCGAAGATACCACGACAACAATGGGCGTGAAAGCGGCTAAAATTGCTATCGAACGTTCTGGAGTTGCCAAAGAAGATATTGATTTTATCGTTTTTGCCACATTAAGTCCCGATTACTATTTTCCTGGCCCAGGAGTTTTGGTGCAACATGATTTAGGACTGAGAACAGTTGGCGCATTAGACGTCAGAAATCAATGTTCGGGTTTTGTTTATGCACTTTCGGTTGCCGATCAATACATAAAAACGGGAATGTATAAAAACGTTTTGGTGATTGGTTCCGAATTACAATCGACCGGATTAGATATGACGACTCGTGGTCGCGGTGTCTCGGTTATTTTTGGCGATGGAGCAGGAGCAGCGGTTTTGAGCAGAGAAGAAGATTTGTCAAAAGGAATTCTTTCGACCCATTTGCATTCCGAAGGGCAACACGCCGAAGAATTAATTGTAAAAGCACCTGGAATGGGAGGACGATGGATTACTGATATTTTAGCGGATAATGATCCAAACGACGAAAGTTATTTTCCGTATATGAATGGAACATTTGTATTTAAAAATGCCGTTGTTCGTTTTGCCGAAGTAATAAACGAAGGATTACAAGCCAACGATTTGCAGGTCTCGGACATCGATTTGCTTATTCCGCATCAAGCAAATTTGAGAATTTCACAGTTTATCCAAAAGAAATTTAAGTTGAATGATGATCAAGTTTTCAATAATATTCAGAAATATGGCAATACTACCGCCGCGTCAATTCCGATTGCTTTGACAGAAGCTTGGGAACAAGGAAAAATAAAATCGGGTGATACTGTTGTTTTAGCTGCTTTCGGAAGTGGATTTACTTGGGGAAGCGTTATTATAAAATGGTAAAAGATTTAGTTGTCTTTATGGGAATTAAGTAAAATATTATTTTTTATTTGAACCATTAAGGGATTAAGTTTCTTTAAGGGCTATAATCTTAATTTTTGTCATTTCGACAAAGGAGAAATCACATAGCGAGAGCAACTAATGTGATTCTTCGTTCCTCAGAATGACAAAATAGTGAGGTTTTTTTATTTTTTGTATAACTTAACTATAGTTCTATTATATTTCTATAAAAAGCCAAAGTTGGATAATAACTTTGGTTTTTTTTATGAAAACACATTTGAGTTTGCCGTTTTTTGCTGCCATTTTCTATGGGAAATACCTATATTTGCAACCTTAAAAAAAATGGTTTTAGGTCTTGGGTTTTGGGTTTTAGTTTTACCCAAGACCTATAACCCGAGACCCAAAAAAACAAAAAAAATGACATTATCGCAAATACTCACGCCTTCTATTGAAAAAGCTGTTCAGGCTTTATTTGACATTGCTATCGACAAAGTTGAATTTCAAACCACTCGCAAGGAATTTGAAGGTGATATTACCATGGTGATTTTTCCGTTGTTAAAGGTTATCAAAAGTAACCCTGTAGAATTAGGAAATAAAATCGGGAATTATTTGGTCGAAAATGTTTCGGAAGTAAGTAAATTTAATGTGGTTTCGGGTTTTTTGAACATCGTAATTTCGGATGAATATTATTTGAATTTCTTCAACGAAATACGAGGAAATGAGAAATTCGGATTCGTTACGCCTTCGGCTGATGACAAAGCAGTAATGGTCGAATATTCTTCGCCAAACACTAATAAACCGTTGCATTTAGGTCATGTTCGTAATAATCTTTTAGGTTATTCGGTTGCCGAAATCATCAAAGCTTCGGGCAAAAAAGTATACAAAACCCAAATCATAAACGATCGTGGAATCCATATTTGCAAGTCGATGTTGGCTTGGCAAAAATTCGGAAACGGCGAAACTCCAGCAAGTACAGGATTGAAAGGCGATAAATTAGTTGGTAATTATTATGTGGCTTTTGATAAAGAGTATAAAGTAGAAATTGCCCAATTAATTGCTCAAGGAAAAACCGAAGATGAAGCCAAAAAGCAAGCGCCAATCATTATAGAAGCGCAAGAAATGCTCTTGAAATGGGAAGCTGGCGATGAAGAAGTAATTTCGCTTTGGAAAACCATGAACCAATGGGTTTATGATGGTTTCGAAACAACGTATAAAAATCTTGGAGTTGATTTTGATCAATATTATTACGAAAGCAATACCTATTTGTTAGGGAAAGATGTAGTTCAAATTGGTTTGGAGAAAGGTGTTTTCGAAAAAGATCCTGATGGTTCTGTTTGGATCGATTTGACCGACGAAGGTTTAGACCGAAAAATTGTCTTGCGTTCGGATGGAACCGCGGTTTATATGACGCAAGATATTGGAACAGCCATTCAGCGTGTAAAGGATTTTCCAGATGTTGGTGGGATGGTTTATACCGTGGGTAACGAGCAAGATTATCATTTTAAGGTTTTGTTTTTAATCTTGAAAAAACTAGGTTTTGATTGGTCTAAAAATCTATTTCATTTGTCTTACGGAATGGTCGATTTGCCTTCTGGAAAAATGAAGTCGCGTGAAGGAACTGTTGTCGATGCCGATGATTTGATGCAAGAAATGACCGATACCGCACAAAAAATATCCGAAGATTTAGGGAAATTAGATGGTTTTTCGGCAGAAGAAAAAGCAAAACTTTTCAAAACTATAGGACTTGGAGCATTGAAATATTATATTTTGAAAGTAGATCCCAAAAAACGAATCCTTTTTGACCCCGAAGAATCAGTTGATTTTGCTGGGAATACAGGGCCGTTTATTCAATATACCTATGCTAGAATTCAATCGATAATTCGCAAGGCCAATTTTGATTTTTCTACTAATCCAAAAATCGAATCGCTTCATGAAAAGGAAAAAGAGTTGTTGAAACAAATTGAATTATTTCCAGAAGTAATACAAAATGCGGCGCAAAATCATAGCCCGGCTTTAATAGCTAATTATACCTATGATTTGGTTCGTGAATACAATTCGTTTTATCAAACGGTTTCTATTTTAGGCGAAGAAGATTTGGATAAAAAAATATTCAGGGTACAACTTTCTAAAAAGGTTGCCGAAACAATTGCTTCTGCCTTTCAGTTGATGGGAATAGAAGTTCCGGAGAGAATGTAAGTGTCAATTACGAAATGAAAATCAAGAACTACGTTTAAAATCAAGTATTTACAACTTGAAAAACGACATTATATTCTCATTACTTAATCTAAAAAATCACTCTAAAACTTAAATTAGGTGTCCGTTCAATCGAATATGTTTTTACGTCTTCGATAGAATTTGTAGTGGTGTTTATTCTATAATATTCGTTAATTTCATTTCTTCGATTCAAGACATTCAATACAGAAACCCCAATCTTATATTCGATTTTATCGGAGCTTTCCCATTTATAAGTTGTCGAAAAATTGACTTGAAAAAAGTTGTCCAGCTTTTTATTATTTGGATAATTATAGTCGATTGTGGGATTTGCGGGATCGCTATTATTTATGATATAAGTAGATGGAGTAGTTTCTGGTCTTCCTGAATACCATTTTGAACCCAAAGCGATTTTGAAATTTCGTATTTCATAAGTTCCTGACCAAGAAACAACATGTTTTAGTTCGAAATTGTTCGAAAATTCGGTTTGTGTAATATTTGGAAAATGATAATTGTTGTCATTATAAGCATAACTTAACCAAGTTATAAAATGATTTATTTTCTTCTGAATCAGTAATTCGGTTCCCAAAACTTCATAGTCACCGTTTATACTCACAAACTCCAGTTGGTTTTGAAATCCTTGGCTGGAACTATTAATTCCAGTTACTTTTTTATAGTAATTGTCTAAAGTGAGTAGCCAATTATTTTGGGTATAAGAAAATCCAAACGATGCTTGCTTACTTCTTTGGATAGGAATCGTAGCATTATTAGACAATATCCAGCGTCTTTTTTCTATTCCGAAATAATCTTGCTGACGGTCGATTACCTGATAGCAATTTTGGCTTTTGAATTCGCCCAATACTTCTAAGCTTAAATTATCAGAAATACGATAATTAAACTGTAATCTTGGCTCAATTTCATATTTTTTGAATTGCTCCATATAGTTGAGTCGCACCCCTGTTTTAAAATATATTTTGGATAAAGAATCATTATATTTTCCTTCAACGATAAGGGCATGTGTTCGTAAAACTGTTTTGATTTTTCTGTAAAATAAGGGTGTATTTACTTGATCTAAATTGGTTGTTCCAATTTCGTCAAGCTGGTAACCGTCATTAATTGTGAACTTAGAATTAATAATATGATTATTTTCTATCTTGAAACCATCGTTCAAGACACCGTTTTCTTGTATTACAATTTGATTATCCTGTATTCGTGTTTTCTGAGCATCAAGCTGATAGGCCGAAGCGAAAACGTTAATTTTACTCGTGTTTTTGGCATTCCAGTTTCTTTTCCAAGAAAGATTAGCCCCATTATTTTTTTGAATTAAACTATTGTTTTCTGACTGAACAACATTATTTATAGTTGTTTTTTGATCTACTGTCAGCTGGTCGTTTGTGGTTATTAAATCTACTATAATATGGTCTTTTGATCCTATTTTCTGGGAGTATTTCAGTGTAATATCATAAAAATTAAATTTAGCATTATTCAAAAAATCGATGTTTTGATTATTCGAAAAATTGGTTATCGTTGTGTTTTGAAACGCTTTATTAAAATATTCTTTATAAGTTGGTGTTTTTACTAAATCGGTGATGGAGCGTCTTGCAGCTATTTCGATAAATCCCTTTCGGTTGATATTAAACTTCGAATAAACATCAGCATTAATCATGTTTATTCCAGCACTAAAACTATTGTTTTCGATTTTATTTGGATTCGAAGAAATATCAACAACACTCGAAACGCTTTCGCCATAAAAAGCAGAACTTCCATTTTTCGAAATGGTAATAGTATGCGCCAGATTAGGATTGAAAGCCGAAATTAAACCAAAAAAATGTCCCGTTTGGTACATTCGAATTCCGTTCCAAAGAAATAAGTTTTGGTCATGAGTACCGCCTCTCACATTGATGCTAGAAAGACTTTCATCGGCACTATAAATCCCGGGAATTTGCAACATAGTTTGCAAAACATCGGGTTCTATTAATCCGGGAAGGATCCCTAATTTCTTTGGTTTTATGATAAATGTGCCATCGATTGTTTTTGAAATACCAGAAGTCAAGTAGCGATTGGTATTTACTTTGTCTAGTTCTAAAACTTCGAGGTCTAGAAAAAATTTAAGGCAATTCTTGTTTTGTAATTCTGATGTAACTATTTTTTTTATGGCAAACCCAACATGACTCATTTGAATTTCTGAGGATTCTTCCTTTTTTAGCTCAAAATAGCCATTTTTATCGGTTGTTGTTTTGGAGCCATTCAAATTTTGAATATTAACACCTTCTTGCGGGGTATTGTTTATTCTCGAAAACACATAGCCACAAATAAGTTCAGTTTCTTTTTTACTCGAAATAGTAATGAATTTATTGTCTATATTTTTGAAAAGTAAATTAGTCTTTTTTCGGAGATAATTAATTTTTTCGCTAAGACTTAATGCTTTTTTTGGAGGTTCAATTTTAAAAGGAATAATTTCATTATCGATGTAATTAAAATTTACATGATGCTGTTTTTCTATTGATTGCAGAACCATTTTTAAAGCAATTGCTTTGTTATTGACTTGAGCATGAATACTCAGGACAAAAACAAAGCAAAAAAATAAGAGATAAATACGTTTTATAAAAAACATTTATTTTCCTTCAAAAATGATTTTGTTAGATTTAATTTTTTTCGGTTCTAAATGATAGGTAGTTGCAATAATTTCGAGTGCAACATCAAGATTATTGGTAGGGATTTTTCCAGTAAATAATTCATTAGGACTATCGTTTTTAACGTCGATTGTTACGTTATATTGTCTTTGAATTTCATCTAAGATATTGCGTAGGTTTTCTTTGTTAAAAGCGATTTGATTTTCTAGCCATTCTGGTTTTTGAACATTAACAGGAATGTTTATTTGGGTTCCATTTTGAAAAGTTACACTTTGTCCATGGGTCAAAATAATTTCTTTATCTTTGTAATTTACTTTTACTCTACCTTCAAAACAAGTGATATCAAAGCGATTTTTTCTTGCTTTTACATTAAATTGAGTTCCAAGAACGGCCACTTTTCCTAGATCTGTTTTTACTTCAAATCGTTGACCTTTGGCCACTTTAAAATACGCTTCCCCTTGTAATTCAAGATTTCTGTGGTTGCTCCAATTCCATTTTTTGTATTCAATTTCTGAGCCTGCATTCAAAACTACTTGAGAATTGTCTGGCAGGGAAAAAGTAATTCTTTTCCCGTTAGAAGCATATTGGGTTTGTGTCGCAAAATTTTGCACAGTGAAGGTAATTCCTAGAGCAATTACTAAAACTGCGGCGACTCTAAAGATCCAAGTTTTATATAACGGAATAACTTTAGGCGACGTTTTTTTATGACTAATAACGTTTTCTAAAATTTTTGCTTCATCAAAATCAGAAACTTTTAACAGTGCAGAATAGTTTTTGATTTTATCATATTCTTCAAAATTAGGATCAGCCTTTAATTCGGCTAATTCTTCTTTTGTCATATCGTTGTTAAGCCATTTGGCTAAAAGGTAATTTTTTTCCATGGTATTTTGCTTATACGTATAGAACAAGTAAAGAGAACTTTACCCTACTTTATGTTTTCAATTTTTTTTCGTAACTCTACTAATGCTAGATGTATGCGTTTTTCAACAGCTTTTACGCTAATATTTAATTCTTCGGCGATTTCGCTGTATTTTTTTCCGTCAATTCTATGCATCAAAAAAGCAACACGTTGTGTTTCATTCAAGTCTTCAATTGCTTTTAAGAGCTTGGTTTTGAATTGCTTTTCTTCAAGAATAAATTCGGGATTTTCATTTGTTTTATCAAGACCATTAAAATTTTTTTCATATTCTAACACTACCTTTTTATGTTTCACTTCATTTAGCGAACTATTATTGGCAATCGTATAAATATAAGATTTTGCTTTTTCGATAGGAACCGAAGCACAATTTTGCCAAAGTTTTATAAAAGCTTCTTGCGTTAAATCTTCTGCTTGATCTTCATTTCCATATTTATACAAAAGAAAATTGCGGAGTGGTTTTATATGAATCTTGAAAAAGTTTGAAAAAACAATTTCATTGCAGGTCTCTGATAATGAGTCGTTTGACATTAATTTTATATTTTGAAGGCTTACAAATATATAATTTTTTTAATTTAGGTAGGGTAAACTTGGGATAAATTGTTTAATTAGTAGACAATATTATTTTTTTGATTTATAGTTTTGTCACATTTTTATTTATGTTTGTTTGGGGTAAATAAACATAAAATATTTTTATAATTAGTACCAATATTCCAAGTGATATTTACTTAAATATTGCTTGGATATTTTGGGTTTTATTTTTCTTATATTTGTAATAATTCGATTAGGAATAGATTATGATAAATTTTAAAAATTATTTTATTTTTTTAATGTTAATTGGTTTTTTCACGGCTTGTCAAACAGGTTCTGTGCAAGAAGTTCATAGCACTAAAGAAACTATTACTAAAACTACACCTTTGACTACCGATATCCAAAGGGTGGCCATGCAAAATACTTCTCAAGATAATATCATTGACAATTCAAGTTGTTTTATGATAAAATTCCCGTATGTTGTTACTGTAAATAATGTTCAAATTACAATAAATTCATCTAGTGATTATCAATTAGTGCAATATAATATTAATGCTTTTTCTAATGATAATGACATTATTTATATTCATTTTCCAATCACTGTTGTTTTTAATGATTATACTCAAAAAAGTATTGTTAATCAAAGCGATTTTGATACTTTAGTTTCTGGTTGTCAATCGAATACAAATACATTTGGAAAGATAAATTGCCTGACTATTAATTATCCAATAGTGATTAATATGTATGATAGTAATTACCAAATTGCAAGTTCTATTTCGATTATGGATGATCTTGCAATGTTTAATTTTATTTCTAATTTAGCGGAAAACAAATTTATAGCTATTAGTTATCCTATTACTATTAAGGATCAAAATGGGCAAAATGTTATTGTAACAGCAAATAGTCAATTTGAAGATCTCATAAAAAATGCGGTTGATACTTGTTCGGGGAATTCGAATACAACTCTTGATTTTATGCAAATAATCACTGCTAATTCTTGGAACATCTCTTATTATTATAATAGTAGTGACAGAACTTCCAATTATAGCGGATATAATTTTACTTTTAATGCTGATTATACAGTAGTTGCAAAAAAATCAGGAATGACTTATAACGGAAACTGGTCAACAAGTTTAGATAATGGACATCGACGATTTGAAATAAAATTCGATTCGGATACTTTGGGTAAATTAGACGAAAATTGGAAAGTTTTTGAATTTAATTTGACTCAATTGCGTTTTAGATCTGAAGATAGTCCCACTGAAAATGATTATCTTTATTTTGAAAAAAATTAATCAAGACATTGCTTTCAACGTTTCAAACTAAAATGACCTTTTGCTTCTCTTCCGTCTTCTAATTTTAAGGTGTACCAATAGTCATCTGCGGGCAATGGATTACCATTTAATGCACCATCCCAACCTTGGCTAGATGGAAGAATTTGTTTGAGGAACTTTCCGTATCGGTCAAAAATATAAATTACAGCATTAGCATTAAAATTAGCATTGACTCCTTTTATGTTCCAATAGTCATTGAATCCATCATTATTTGGTGTGAAAAATTTAGGAACACCAATAACAGCAAAAGTTTTACTAGCATTTCCGCATCCGTTTTTATCGCTAACAAATACTTCATGAATTCCGTAAGCTACATTTTCGAAATAATTTGATTCTTGATAAAATCCATTTCTGTCATCTAAACTATAAACATAATTGCCGTTTCCGGTTACATTTATGGTTACAGAATTTACTTCGGTTAAATCAACAACAACAATACTTTGAATAATTGCCTTATCCGAAGCAGTCACTTTTAGAGTTCGAATTCTGCTGCAACCTTTTAGAGAAATTGCTTCAACAGTATATATTCCTGCAGTATTTACGGCTAATGTAGCTGCTGTTTTTCCTGACAAAATGGTTCCATCTTTTGTCCAAATATAGGTGTAATTATTTGTTGATGATCCATCTAAAATTCCCGCATCAAGTGTTACAAAAAGGGTAGGATCATCAGAACATACATATTTATCATCGGTACCATTTGTATTCAAATTGATATTTGGCAACGGATTTACGGTTAAAGTTATAAATGCACCAAGTCCAAAACAGGCATTATCTAGATTACTATCAACACGAACCCAAATATCTTGTTTGTTTATGACTGTATTCCTAAAATTTGAAGGATTTGCTATTTCATTGATTTCTGATAGAGCATCGGCTTTGGAGGTGTAATATTTTATGCTATAATCAGAACTTGGTGAAGGAAGAATAGCTTGAATATCGGTAGTTACAGTATGAAAATCAAATTCTGAAAAACCATCTATGTCACTAGGATTAGTATCATCGCAAGTACCAAAATTTCTATGAAAAGTGGTGGAATTTATCTGTGTTACCGAAACTTTCAAATCTAATTGTACCACACTTGCGCAGCCATTGATATTCACAACTCTTGCCCAAACTGACATTGCAAAAGGGGTCTTGTTTGCAAAAGCCAAAGGAGTTGCTATTAATTCTTTCGAATCTGCGGAATTGGCTCCAGCCAAAGTGTTGTAATAAGAAAATGTATCAGTAGCAAAATTGCTAGAGATTGCATCGTTTCTTACCGTTAGATTAAAAGTCGAAAATCCATCTGCATTATCATCGCATTGTACAATGAGAACTTTATTGAGAATCGGTAACGGATTAATTGTCAATGTAGTTTCGGATGAAAGTAAACCGCAAGAGTTTCCCAATTTGTTCAATTGAACCCGATATTTATACCCATTTATTGTGCTAGAAACACTTTTAATCAACAAAGTATTAGTTGTAGCACCAGAATAAGGTGCATTATTTGGGATGTCATTCCAAGTAGAACCATTGATTGAAACTTGCCATTGATAGGTACTTCCGCCATTATCCGCCAAAGTAATTGTTGCGGTTTGTAATTCGCAAGTTGGCGAAACTATTGGTTGAGTAGTAATTACTATTGGCGCAGCAATTAAATAATTAGGTTTTGGAATTGTATAGCCAATTCCGCTGGTAACAATTCCATTTGCATTTATAGTTAAAGGACTATTTCCTAATAAACCATCGCCGTTAGGATCTAAAAATCCAGCTTCGATAACATCGGTGCATCCATCATTATCGCTGTCGAGATCTATATAATTTTTATATCCATCACCATCGGTATCGAGAATAGGAATTTTTAGAACTCCAGAATCTGCCGAAGTTTCAACCGAATCGGAGAGCCCATTTGTGCCAAAAGAAGCTGAATTTCCATCAATTATGCCATCCAAATTTGCATCTGTAGCATTGCTTCCGGATTCGATCACGTCGTAAATTCCATCATTATCACTGTCTAAATCCAAATAATCGGGTACACCGTCAGCATCCGAATCTACAGGATTAATTCCTGGACCGTAAGCATCGGATAAGCCGTCATTATTGGTGTCTATATTTGAATAAGGCAAGAAATTTTTGCCCTGAGCTTCGATGTTATCTGGGATTCCGTCATTGTCACTGTCTAAATCCAATTGATCTGGAATTCCATCACCATCCGAATCTTTTGGAACGCAAACTGCAAAGAATCGTAAAGTTGATTTGTTTGCATTCGCATCCGATGAATTAATATGGGTGAAACGTATTGAATTTGTCAAATAACTCAAAAACTTGAAAGTTCCAGTTCCAGCGGCTAAAGGAATTGCATTGTTTAATTTGAATCGTATTTCGAAAGATGAAAATTGAGTAACACCACTTTCATAAATGCCGTCATAATTGGTGTCAATCAACAATTGATTGTCAGGATTAAGGACAGTTATGGTTTTATTAATATCGGAGTTTACGATATATTCGGCATCAGCATTTAACAAATCAGTTGTATTTGCGATTGTTACATATTCCATTCCTAAACTTATAGGTTTGGCAAAAGTCATGGTATAAGTTGCCGAATTTCCTATACCAGCAGGAACTTCGGTAATAAAACTACCATCGGCACTTCCTATAAATGGGGTTGCACTTGTAGTTCTGGATGTAGTGATTGTTCCGGAAAAAGAATTGGAATAACCTCCTACAGTTACATTTTTCAAAGCCGAATTAGAAATATCTATCTTTTGATCGCCATATGATTCGGTGCAATTTGTGATGCCGTCGTTATCGTTATCAATATCTATATTGTCAATAACGGTATCGTTATCTACATCGGTAGGGCAATTGCTAACGGGGATTTTGTCTGATAAAATAGAACTACAACCCGTAATACTTCCTTTTACTTGGTAGTAACCAGGTTGAGTAGGTATATAGGAGTTAAAGTTCGAATTAGGAATTGGCAAACCATTGAAAGACCATTCGAAAGTATCATAAGCCGAAATTGAACTTACTTTTAAAACTACATTCGGAATACAGGAGGAAGTCGCGCCAATACTTACTTTAGAGGTAATCTCGGGTTTTGTATCGAAACCGGAATAATAGCCGCCATAAGTAGCATTTCCGTTCGAACTATAAAAGGAAACGTAAACCTGCTTGCTCGATTTTACAGCAATATTGCCAGTTAGATAAGGAACGGAATAACACACGAAATTGAGATTTCCTAAGATTGGAGTTGCTGGTACTGGAACGGGATTTCCATTTATGGTGACCGTTGCTCCGGTTTCGGTTACGATATTCAAACTCCCATCGCCATAGTTTATGTTTCCAATAGAATCTATGTACGGAATATTATCGACAACATTTGGAGTGGCACAATTAAGTGGTGGCACGAAAGATAAATTTTGATTGGCAGGAGAAGGCGAACCGCCAATACTTTGATAGGCAAAAACTTTTTCGGAAGTGCTAACATACAGATTTCCATTGGTAAAATAACTGCCGTTAATGTCAGCATATTCTCCTTTATTTAGTGTTTTAAAAAGAGTAGTTCCATTAATGAAAACTTGAGTATTATCAACGTTTGCAATCAATAAAACCCTTTCTAAATCGTCTGTTCCTATTCCTTTAACAAAAATGTATTCTTTTCCTGTTTTTTCGTAAGAAACGATTTGGTCAAAACCTACATCACGACCAATGGGTACAAAAACGTTATTTTGTTTGACAGTAGCCGAGCTATTACTTCCTCCAAATGAACCCGAATTAACAACTACCGGTTTGTCGGTTTCAACTAATGCTCCTATGATTTTCGAACTATTAGTTATGGCATTATTGTCGTTATAATTTTCTAATGCCAAAACATAGCTTTCGTTTTTGTTTAAAGTGATAGTTATTGGACTTGTGAAAACACTGCCGTCTGAGAATTTCGTACCAATTGGAATATTCGAAATCGTAACTTTTGTCCCGTTTTCGGTAGATAAAATAGAGGCGAAATTAAGTACACTCGAATCGTAAATAGGATTGAACATGGCACCTAATCTAAAAATAGTACCAAGCGCACTATTTCCTTTAGATACCAATCCTCCCGCATGAGCATAAGTTGTAATTTTATTTACGATGTTTTTTTGAGCTGTGACTCTAATGCTTGCATAAATTAAATCGTCAGCTTCAATTAGGTAACCTTTATTTTTTACGATGCCAATACTTGTTTTTGGTGTAAATAACTGGGTGTTATCTCCATTTCCAATCGAATATATATAAGGCGCTGTGTTACTAACGATTCCTGTTATGGTTTTTCCTCCAATTTCAGTGATTGTAAAATTAACATTCGCAGTGCTTGGCGTCGAAATATATAGAAATTGGTCTTCCGCCAAATTAGTTTGTGAAGTTAATGGCGGAATAAAATGAGTCTTGCTAAATTGAGAAAAACAATTTATTGTTATGAAAATAAAGAAAAGAAGGGTTGTTTTTTTCATTGTATAAAAATAGCTAATTAGCTCTATCGTTTTAATGAAAAATGGCCTTTTATAATTCTGCCATCGGCAAGGTTTACATGAAACCAATAATCATCCGCAGGCAATTCTTTTCCTATGTATTTTCCGTTCCATGATTCATTTGCATTAAGTTGTTTGAGCAATTTTCCGTAACGGTCAAAAATGGATATAGTCGCAGAAGGATTCGATAAAGAAAGATTTTTTATTTCCCAAATATCATTAAATCCATCGCCATTTGGAGTGAAAAAATGAGGGTAATCAAGTAGCGTTATAAGATATGTCAAATATTGACAACTTTTAGTGTCCCGAATATAAGCCGTATATTCTCCTATCGCTAAATTGGTAAACAAAGAAGGCGTTTGATAATTTTTTCCATCTAATGAATATTCATAAGTTCCATTACCACTTGGCGGAACTAAAGTAACCGAGTTTCCGTTGCCCGAAAAATCATTGATTATTGGCGATGCAGCCAAAATAGTTGATGAAAATGGATAGCTCGCAGTTACGTGTAGCGTTATTTTGCTATATGAGGGGCAATATGAAGTGCTATTTGTAACTTTAACATAAACTATAGTGCCATCTGAAGCAGAATAGGCTGATGGATTTATAATAGGATTTGTTAAACTACTATCCGAATAATAATGATATAATGTAAAATCTATATCACTTTTAATAACGTTTTCAGGCAAAGCGAAAGTAGCAATTCCACTTCCGTTATCATCACATTTTATTAAACTAGTATCTGTGAGAATAATTTCAGGTGTGTATTCAATTTTTATTTGACCAGTTACTATACATCCTGATAGTGTAGCTTCTACTTTGTATAAACCAGCTTCAGTAACGGTATAAGTTGAACTTGTAGCACCAAAAATTTCACCTCCATCCTTAAACCATTTGTAAGTATTAGTAATACCTGTTAATCCTGTATCAAGAATAAGGCTGTCGCCAAAACAAACAGGATTATCAGTAGCTAATAAGTGATCTTGTCCTAAATCTATTTTTGAAGAAAAACTTCCTGCTTCCAGAAAAACTGCCGAATCATAAAGATTTCCATTTTGATCAGCAATCACTAATTTTATATGATAAGAAATCCCTGCTTTAACAACACTTTGAGCAGTCAATATCTTTGTTTGGCCACTATAATCTATTGAGCTTGTATTTGTTGGACTTGTGTTTAATTGTCCAAAATAGTATTCATTTACTGCGGAACAAGTTGTCGAATTAAAATTAAAAGCAGGATGCACAGTTTGAGATGAAACAGCTGTGCCGTCAGAAAGTACCGCCAAGTTTTGATAATTTGACCCAATTGTATTTTCTTTTATTAAAAAAGCAAATCCATCCGAATAATGGCAAGGAAAGTCATCTTGATATTCGTTGGATGCAAATAGATAATTGAAACTAATGTAATTTGTTTGAGGTATAAAATCAAATTCTAAAACAGTAGCGTTGAGGGTGTTTCCTTTATTAAGAGCATTTTCTAAATCAGTGTCGCCTTTCCAATTTACGCTACCACTTTTAGTTGTGTTTGCAGGTTCTCTGACAAAAGGCCCTACAGAATAAATACTATTCCAAGTACTTAAGATAATTCCGTTTGCAAAAGGAAAACCACTTGAGTTTTTGTCGAAAGAACCGTAGCTATTCATGATAGGAATATCAGTATTTCCTGTTGCCTTTTCTCCAGAAACACTAACGCAAGAACTACTATTGGTTAATATTTGTGCAAGATTAGCCGCTGTTTTAGTATCGTCTACGCTAATATTTTGTGCTAATACAATAGATGTAAAGCAGTATAGTAAAGCGGTAAATAGTATCTTTTTTAGAAATAGCATAGTATCGCAAATATACTACAAATCTCTATTTTTTAATAATTTATACGAAAGTAACATAAAAATAAATGTCCAAACTAGAACAATTAAAATAGACGAAAAATGTACGCCATAATCTTTTATATTATCTACTCCAATTTGTGTTCCAATGTTCTTAACAACTGATAATCTAGAAAATGGTTCTATAATTAAATTTGACATTGATTCCATTGGGAAAAACTGTTCAATTGTTGTGGCGGTATTGCTATTTGGAAATATTTTAAAAGTCAAAAATCCTTTGGCAATATTTTCGATAATCGACCAAACGAAAACAAATCCTATTGCAAATGCAGAACGTTTTACCAAGATTCCTAAAAATAAACAGAACGAGAAAAACCCAACTAATTTCACAAAAAACGCCAAGAGATATTCTAAATCCGAGAAAACAATTCCCAATTCAGTGTACGAAGAAAAACTGTAGCCTAATAGCAGCGTCATTATAAAAACAAAAACGGTTGAACAAAAAGCGAATAATGTCACGGTCAAAAACTTAGACAATACCAATTCTTTTTTGCTCATTCCGTCAATCAGGTTTTGTTTCAAAGTACCATAACTGTATTCGTTTGCCATCATTGAAACAATAACAATTGCCAAAAAGAATTTGAGCCAAGCGGCTATATACGTGTTGAAATGCCAAATATAAGGAAAGTTGAAAATACCCATTTCGGCAAAATGAATTTTAAAAATTCCAAGATCAAACTTTATCGAAGCAATTAATGCGATGAAGGAAAGTAGAACAAAGTACGTTAAAGTCAAGGTGCGACTGGCTTTGTTTAACCAAATTTTTTGTAATTCTATAGAGAGTAATCGTTTCATTTTTAGTTTTTTAAATTAAGAATCGGTTTTTGTCAATTCTAAAAATTGCTCTTCCAGACTGTTTTTGCGTTTTACTAAATGACTTAAATTGATGTTATTTTCAAATAGAAATCGGTTTAAATCTTTGGCTTCCAAGGGGCTTTTTAAATAGACAATTACTTTTGCATCCATAATTTTTACACTTCCTATAGCGGGATGCGTTTTTAAAACGGTCGCCAAGTTTTCGTTATCATCGGCTTGTAATTCGAAAAAACCTTCATTTGCCGACATTCCATCAACCAAACCCGAATATAATATTTCACCTTTTCTCAAAACAATTACATGTGTACACACTTTTTCGACTTCGTCCAGCAAATGCGAAGCCAATAAAATTGTCGTTCCTTTGGCGGCAATTTGTTTGATGATATCTCTGATTTGATGAATTCCCTGTGGATCTAATCCGTTTGTGGGTTCGTCTAGAATTAATATTTCAGGATCGTTCAATAGGGCAGAAGCAATGGCTAATCGTTGTTTCATTCCTAGAGAAAAAGTGCTGAATTTGCTGTTTTTTCGTTCATTCAAACCTACTAATTCTAGTTTCTCATCAATTTTTGAATAGTTGATATTCTTGATTTTGCAAACTAATTTCAGGTTTTCTTCTGCAGTCATGTATGGGTAAAAATTAGGTCTTTCGATAATGGCACCCACTTTTTTCAAAGCATCATGAGTTTGCATCGTTCCACCAAACCAGTTATATTGTCCCGAAGTCTTATTAACAACATTCAATACAATGCCTAATGTTGTCGATTTTCCGCTTCCGTTTGGACCCAGAATTCCATATACATTGCCTTTCTTTATTTCGAAAGAAATGTTTTTTAAGGCTTGAATGCTGCCGTAACGTTTGCTAAGATTGTCAATAGTGAGTATTGTTTCCAAATCTATTTCTGTTTTTAATTTATTATAGGACGATCAAGTGTTGTTTTTGTTACTTTCGAAATATAATTTAGTGTAAATTTGTACTAAAAGTAATCAAAATGAGTGAAGAACCATTAATGGTTTTCAAAAAACCAACTTATCCTGTAAATCCTGCCTTGATGGAGTATTTAGAGCGATACGATCGTATATCAAAAGTTTCTATAGTTTATGATGATTTATTGCGTTTTTCGGGTGCCATAAATGTATTCGACAAGAATGATCAGGATACTTTGTGGGTTCGGGTTTATTATAGCGAATATGAACGAGAAGAAATAGATTTGGCACTCAAAAAAATCTATTCACTTTTGCTTTCGGATGGTAATTTGAGCATTATTAAATTTTTGAATGTAGATTCAATCGACTACTGCACTTTTGGAAATTCGAAACCTTTTCGCATAAAAGTTCGTAATATTCTCAATGATAATTACACGCATTTTTATGTCAAAAAAGCTGATGCTTCAAGGGTTTATGGACTTGAATTAGAACATATTTTGTCCCCAGATAAGATCAATTTTTTGGTATACAAAGACACCTTAATTGAAGAACATATTATCGGAATCCCAGGAGATGTGTTTATGAATACCTTATTGAAGGATTGTACAGAAACGGAAAAATCTCAAATTGCAAAAGAATTTGTCAAGTTTAATGAGCGAAGTATGATTCGGTTATTGGGCGACATGAGGGCTTATAATTATGTTATTGTTCCCAGTCATGATTTTGATCAAGTGGTTTTTAAAATCCGACCAATCGATTTTGACCAGCAATGTTACGAAGGAAATATAAAGGTGTATATGCCCCAGTTTTTTAAGGAAAATTATCCAATGGTAAAATTGGTTAAAGATAAATTACAGCTCAGTTCGATAGACCAATATAAAGATGAAGAAAGAGCGGTTTTAGCCAAAAGGATTTTGTCTGCCGAAAACCGCATTAAAAAATTACTTCAAATTATGGGCAATGACACTATCGCTCCGGATGAAAATGTAGAACAATTAAAATTAGAATGGTTCCGTGTTACGCATGACTTGAATTTTAAAAGAGCAAAATCAATGGGAAATGTGCTTAATGCGGCTTTTGAATTTATAACAAGAAATTATAAAACAGTAAATGTCTTTAAAAATAGTTTCGAGTAAATTTTTAAAAATAGAACTTCATAATCACGATTGTATTTCGGAAACAGGTTCGATTCGTCTTTTGTTTATTGTTTGTTTTAACAATAGTAGGCTTTTTATAAGTAGTAGTATTAGCATCTTTATGGGGTTTTAGATGATTCAAATAGAAAAATGTCTGTTTTTGTAAAGACGAATTAATGATTCGTTAATGTCTTTAAGCTCCGGGGTGAGAAATGTTTTGTGACCTTTTAGATCATTTGTCAATTCTAAACCACATACGGAACATTTATATTCCTTGAAGTGATTTGTCACATTTCTGGTTGTGATTATTTTATGTCCTAATAAAGAACACAAAATTTTTCTAGAGAATATTCTCTTCCTGATTTTTGTGGTATCCATATTGAGTCAATTAGATTTGGGATAATAAATATACATTACAGTTCTTTAAAAAGCAAAAAATAACGATGAAATACATAAATATATTAAAATATTAGATATAAACTTACAATTTTAATTTTTGATAAACAAAATTATATTTGAATGAAAATAAAAAAAATCCTCCATTAGTCTATTTGCTAACGGAGGATTTTATGTTTTTAAAATCTAGGAACTATATGCTATAAATCTAGTTTTTTACTTCTTTATTAAAATAAACGAGGTAATAATACATTTGTTTTTCTTCGTCCCAACCTTTTTCTACATATTTTTCGGCACTTTCAGGGTTGATAAAATCCATTTTTATTTGAATGTGCGTATCCAAACTAATTACATTTTTGATTGACTTTCTGGCATCAGAAACCGCAGCATTGGCAATAGGAAATGAAGTTACGTCTTCAATACTATATTTTTCGCCTTTGTCAACTTTATAATTTTTGAATTCAGGAAGCAAATCCGGATTATCAAGCACTTCATTTAAGAAGTTAGATTCTTCAAATTGATCATTTTTTGCAAAATAATTCACGCTACGATTCATAAACATTACTTCTTCCTTTTTATCTTCGGCAGGAAAAACTACATCTTTTGCAAAGCCTTGACAAAATTTTAAGTATTTTTTGGTGATAAAATTTTCATCTTCAAAAGCATCTACTGATAGGAAATGCTCTAACCAATAACGGGCATCATAACGGTTACTGTCAACCGTCAGAATTTTATAACCTTCTTCTTTTTTGTAGTTGAAAATCAAACAACCTTTGTCTAGTTTACTGAGGTTGATACCATGTTGCAAAATCATTTCCAGATTAGTGTCTTTTTCTTCAAATTGCAAAAAATCAGATTGTAATTCACTTTTAAAAATCCCAATAGCGTCAACAACATTATTATCAATATTTACATTGGTCAAATGCGCCACATAAACTTCTCCGTTCTTGATGTGCGGATGGTTCGACTGTTCGAATAAATGAGTCGTGATTTGTTTAGAAACTTCATGTAAACTACTCGGATTTTCGAATATCTGAGTCGCATATTTAAACATATCATTATAGTCTAAATCTACTTCGTGAGCAAACTGAAAGTAATTTTCTTCTTTTTCTCTAAAAGGTCTAAAGAAATATTCCTTCATCAAAGGCACCACTTCATCATTCAAATTAAAAGGTTGTTCGGACAAAAAGATAGCTTCGTTGCGGCTTTTGTTTCCCACTCTATGAATCGATAAAGTTTCGATATGTGTATTAAATAAATTGATCATGTTTAAAAGGTTTTCCTCTCCCCAGCCCTCTCCAAAGGAGAGGGAGACGAGAGGTGAAGGTTATTAGTTTATGTTTTTAAATTGAATTTTTTTATCTCAAAACGA
>CANBWX010000016.1 GCA_947373225.1 Flavobacteriaceae bacterium
TACGGTTTCTTCGACATAAGTTCCAAAGATTTTGTCCCAAATAATAAGCATATCTCCATAATTTTTGTCGAGATATTCGGCATTACTGCTGTGATGTAACTTATGATGCGTTGGTGTAACAATAATATATTCTAGCCAGCCTAAATTCCCCACTAATTGAGTATGTGTAAAAAAAGGATAGGTGCCATGAATGAGCAGTAATATGGTGATCATTTCAGCAGGAAAGCCAATAATGGGCAAAACGCACCAGAATAATCCTCTAGCAATCGCCTGAAAAACCGTAATTCGAGCCGCTACGGTATAATTGAAATCATCACTTTGATGATGAACAATGTGCGCTGCCCAAAAAAGATTGATTTTATGACCAAAACGATGGTACCAATACCAAATCAAATCGGTTGCTAAAAACAATAGAATCCAAGAAGTAGCGGAAGGTTCTATTTTAAAAAAAGAATAGTTTTTGTGGAGCCAATCGAAAACAAAAAAGAACGCACCCGTGGTCAAAAGATCCGAAATGCGTTCTACAATTCCCACATTCAAATTGGCAATACTTTCATTAAAATGATGTACTTCCCTATTTTTTCTTTTACTGATATAATATTCCAAAAGCATAAAAAACACAAAGAATGGAATAGCAAGAGCAATATAATCTAGTTTCATATTTTTAAATAAAGGTTAATTTTTGAAGTAAAATAATTTATTAATATGGTTTCATATCAGGATATTTTACCTCAAAGTTATTCCTTGTTTTTTGAGTTTGTTTAGTATAAGAATGATTCGTTCTACTATCTTTTTCACAAGGCGGAGAACTAATTACAAAATCAAAATTCATATAGTTTTTCAGCAAATATTCTTGAGAATCTGCAACAATTACTGTATCATCTGGAAAATGAGCTTTATAAATCATTGCCTTTTCTTCATTGCATTCTATTGCTGTAACCTCTACATTTTTCCAATTTTTTCTATTTTCTCCAATTCCTGCGAATAGATTTAAAACCTGGATTGGTGCTGGAACCTTATTAAAGCTATTGCTAGATTGGTTTTGAATTTTAATATTTGTTTGCATCTTTAAAATTTGTGTTTAATATATTTACATGGTTTATTTATCAGCAACATCCACAATCATCATCCGATTAATACTGCAAGTGAGGTTCCTTAATTTTTATTTTCTGGATTACTTTAAGCACATCAGTAAGAACACCTCTAGCTACCGCTTCTTTTCCTGCTTTAACTCCTTTAATAACAATAGGAATTTCGCCATAGGATTGGGTGTAAATTTCAAAAACAGTTTCGGAATCTTTTAGTTTTCCTGTAGGCGACGAGATTGGTTCCGAAAGTAATTGAACTTCGAGTTTGTTTTCTAAAACATTAAATTCACCAACATAGCGCAAAACGTGATTGTCGTCTTGAACTAATTTTGCAATTCTATATAATTTGTCAAACAATTCTTTGCTTGATTCATATTCAGATTTAGAATTAAATTCGTTTAAATCTGGAAGTAAAAGTGAGGTAATTCTAATATCTGAAAGCTCTAAATTCTCCCGAATTTCTCTAGCCAAAATAAGTAATTTTCCAGCCACATCATGCCCCGATAAATCTTCTCTTGAATCTGGTTTTGTCAATCCTAATTTCTCAGCATCAATCAAAATACTAGAAAAAGAACTTTCTTCGGCAGAAAATCGATTGAAAATATAGCTTAAGGAATCGGAGAAAACACCTCGTATTTTAGTGATTTTCACACCCGAAGAATGCAAATCACGTATAGATTGTATTACGGGAAATCCGCTGCCAACACTAGTTTCATACAAAAATGTCTTCTCGAATTTTTCGAGATTTTCACGTAATTCTTTGTAAAAATCAAAAGCTAATATATTGGCATTTTTATTAGATGCAACAATATTAAATCCGTTTTGAATAAGCTTGATATAATTTTTTGCCAATTCCTTACTGTCCGTAAAATCAACGGCAATTAGATTTTCTAAATTTTGCTCCTGAGCATATTCAATAATGCCATCAATTGTATTTGGAATTGCTGCCAAAATAAAATTAGATTCCCATTCTTTGCCAACTCCCTCTTTTTCGAAGTAAGCCAATTCCGAATTCGTAATTATAGGAAATCGGATATCTATATTCTTTTTTTCAAGGTGAAATTTTTGACATTCAATAACATGATTGATTAATGCTTTTCCAACATTTTCTATCCCAAAAAGCACGATATTTATTCTAAGCGCTGACATAATCTTGGAGTTTTATTTGGTTCAAAATAGGCTTCAAAATACTAGATAATTGATTAAATTCAATCAAAAAAGCATCGTGACCATGGATAGATTGAATCTGGTTGTAAAAAACATTTTGTTTTATATTTTTCAATGCCCGAAAGGTTTTACGTGTTTCATCAACAATAAAGAAACAATCTCTATCAATTGCAACAAGATGAATATCCGCTTGAATTGCGCCAGCAACTGTCAAGAAATCTTTTCTATTACGGGTAATATCATTCGTTTTTAGCAAATGATTCATCAGCTTATAAGCGGCTAATCGGTAACGGCTTTTTAATTCAAATCCGTGATCGAGCAACCAATATTCAATTTGCAAAATAGAGAATTCATCTAGTTTATTTCTTAGAAATCTTTGGTTAATATATTCTGGTGTTCGGTACAATAATGTGGCATGTAACCGTGCGTCTACAATAGGATCGTCAGAGTTATTTAGAATTTGATCCTGAATGAGAACATTGGCAATAACCCAATCCGTGGCTTTCCAATCGGTAGCTATCGGAATAAGATTATCAATTTTATCGGGTTGCAAAACTGCCATTTCCCAAGCAATTGCACCTCCTAAACTTAAACCAATAACAGCAAAAACATTTTTAATTTTTAAGAAAAATAATCCTTCCCAAAAAATTCGTGCGATATCACGGACGGTAAAATCGCGATAATTATCAAGGAGATTGGTCACATCATTATCGTAACCATTTCCGGGAATGTTAAAAACAATCACCGTAAAATAATTAGTATCTATGGTTTTATCTTCGCCAACTATTGTGTTCCACCAACCGTTTTCACCCGTGATATTAGAATTTCCAGTTAAAGAATGATTGACTACAATTATGGGTGAACTGCCAATAGGCTGACCAAAAACTTGATACGCTAACGAGATAAAAGGCTTGCGTTTTCCTAGTTCTAAATCAAAATCAAAAAGATCTATTTTTTCTATATTTTTCATTTGATACCGTTTTAAGATTAAAATAGTTTTGCTTTTATAGAAAAGTAGTCTTTGGAACTAAACCAATAACCAAAGACTTACTTTTCAACCAAAAAAACCAAACTTATTTTTATATTTTTTAAAGTCCTTTGATGCTTTCAAAAGCGGTTTTTAAGTCCGATTTTAAATCGTCAATATCTTCTAAACCAACAGATAGACGAATTAAATCTTTAGTCACGCCCGTAGCTTCTTGTTCTTCTGGCGTCAATTGCTGATGGGTTGTGCTTGCAGGATGAATGATTAACGATTTTGTATCTCCGATATTGGCCAAAAGAGAAAAAAGCTGAGTTGAATCGACAACTTTTTTTGCGCCTTCAAAACCTTTTTTTAAACCAAAAGTGACTACTCCACTTTGACCTTTTGGAAGATATTTTTGAACTAAAACATAATATTTACTGCTTTTTAGACCTGGATAATGAACCCATGCCACATCTTCTTGAAGCTCTAACCATTTCGCTAATTCCAAAGCGTTTTGGCTATGTCTTATGATTCGAAGTGGCAGAGTTTCCAAACCCTGGATAATCTGAAAGGCATTGAAAGGGCTCAAAGCCGCTCCAAAATCACGCAAACCTTCTATCCGAGCTTTAGCTATAAATGCAGCATTACCTAATACTTCATGATAAACTAATCCGTGATATCCTGCTGAAGGTTCGGTGAATTCAGGGAATTTCCCGTTTGCCCAATCAAATTTACCAGCGTCGATAATTACACCTCCTAAAGAGGTTCCGTTTCCGGCGATGTATTTTGTTAGAGAGTGAATTACAATGTCGGCTCCAAATTCAATTGGGTTCAATAAATAAGGAGAAGCGACTGTATTATCAACAATAAAAGGCACTTTCGAAGCTTTGGCTACAGCCGAAATCGCTTTTAAATCTAAAACGTCTAATTTTGGATTCCCCAAAGATTCCACAAAAATGGCTCTAGTATTTTCTTGCACTGCATTAGTGAAATTTGCTGGATCTGTAGGATCTACAAATGTGGCAGTTATACCTAATCGTGGCAAAGTCACTTTTAATAAATTGTAAGTCCCACCATACAAACTACTTGACGCTACAATATGATCGCCAGCTTTTAGCAAAACCAAGAATGTTGTGGCAATTGCTGCCGTTCCCGAAGCGGTTACTACAGCTCCAATCCCTCCTTCTAAAGCGGCTAATCGCTGCTCTAAAATATCATTGGTAGGATTATTTAATCGTGTATAAATAAATCCAGCTTCGGATAAACCAAAAAGATTTGCGGCATGTTCTGAATTTTTAAATACGTAGGAGCTTGTTTGATATATTGGTACGGCTCTAGTTCCTGCGTTTTTTGTTACGTCGTGACCTGCGTGTAATGCGTTTGTTTCAAATTTTTGTGTACTCATGATTTTAATTTTTTATAACTTGTTAGGTGTAATTAATTTTTTAAAAGCGTAGAAAATAGTTTTTATTAATGAACTAAGAATTAGTTATCTCTTTCATTTTTTCCATGATCCTACTCTATTTTTTTTAATATTCGAATTTATTATTGGGATTTAAAAGAAGTAGTTTTCAATAATCGTATCAATTATTAACTTCTTAATCAGTTTTATTACAATAGTAATTGAAGACTTTTAACAACAAAAACACATTCGGCGAGGAAAGCCAAAAGTTGATTTTTGCATTTTCAAAAATGAGATGTATTTGATAGTCTTCAAAATTATAGTATTTACGTAGAATTAATTTAACTCTACTAATTTGATAGAACAAAAATATATTAAAAATTTTAAACATCAAAATTATTTACACTATATTTTTTATAAAAAATTAAAATCATGAGTACACAAACATTTTATAAACAGCTATTTATTGATCTTGAATGGATAGAATCTATGTAGAAAAAAAATGCCTCCAATCATTTCTGATTGGAGGCAGATAAAATTTATGTTTTACTACTAAGTTTTCTTTAATAATCTAAAATTTAAACCCTAAACGAGCAAAAACAAATCTTCCGTTTAATCCAAATTGAGAAACTGCTCTAGAATAAGCAAACTGATTGGCATTACTTAAATCAGCGCTAGGTGCAGGCGAAAGTGTAGGTGTTGAATTTGTAAATGCTGGTGTAGCAGGATTATTTCTGTCTGGATAAACATCCCCAATATTATTAGCACCTATTGTGGCTCTTAAGCTTTTAGAAATTTGATAACCCAAAGATAAATCGGTCACTAATTTTGCGCTATAAACTGGATGCTCATAAACTGAAGAAGTTCCATCTAAATTTACATCCGTTGCTCCTGGATCAGTTACAGCACCAAAATAAGTATTTCTTATATAGATTTCTAATTTCTTGATGGTGAAAGTAGTTGCTAAATTGGCTTTCACTTTCGGGATCGCTGCTTCTAAATAAATTCGGCTTGATTCTGGAAAAAATGAATATTTGAATGCGTCTCCACCTGCATCTATAATAGATTGTGGCACATTTAATGCACCAACTCTTAGTGTTTGATTGTAACTAAAAGCAAAGTCATTTTTAATGGTAAACTCTGGAATCACTTTGTATTTATGCGAAATCACTATATCAATTCCTTTGGTTTCAGAATTAATTCCGTTAGTCCAGAACGAAGCTTTTTCAACTCCTTTTGTATCAAATGCTTGTTGAAACAAAGTTAAGGCTGCAGCTTGAGCAGGAGTTGTAGCGGCACTTATTTGGGCATTTGTTGGTCTTGAGTATTGACCCGTTAACACAATTCGATCATCAATTCTTGTTAAATAAGCATCGGTAGAGATTGTTAGATTCGCTTCAGGAATCTTGAACGTAAATCCTGTACTTAGACTTCTGGATTTTTCAGGTTTCAAATTCTCTACACCAATACTTTTGGCAGCACTAGAATCGTTGGTGAAATAACCCACTTGATATGGAGATCCATTAATAAATTGGGTAGAACTACTTTCGAAATATTTTTGTTGCAATGATGGTGCTCTAAATCCTGTTTGTCCAGAAATTCTCCAATTGATGTTGCTGTTTAATTTTACAAGCGAAGCCAATTTATAAGTAACTGTATTACCAAAATCAGAATAATTCTCATAACGAATGGCTCCGTTTATAAGCCAGTTATCAGTTGCATTTAATTCTAAATCTAAATAAGCAGCTCCACTTTTTCTATCTTTTTGTTTCGCATCCGAAGGTGAAAACCCGGAGAAACCTTGTGCTCCTGCTCCTCTTTTATTTCCAAAAAAATCGGTCACAATCAAAGGAGAACTACTTGGTAATGTTCCGGAAACAAAACCTCCGTTTGCATCATACAAACCATATGAAGCTTGTTCGCCAGCTTTTATTTGATAATTTTCATATCTAAATTCCCCTCCAAAAGCAACATTTAATCCTTTTAGAAAATCATATTTTCTGGTAAAATCTAAATTGTTTGTGCTTTGTAAAAAAGATACTTTTCCTGCATCAAAACTCGTTGGAGAATTTACTCCTAAAGTAGCATTGATGGTATTATTTATATTGTATTGAAAAGAGTTTGTCCCTAAATTAGAACTAATATCGGTGTCAAATCCAAATAATTTTGTTGTGATTCCAACTGCCGAAGAAAGGTCAAGAATTTTAGATTCTATTTCAGGTAAAAAACCGTTTGTATACACTTGGGTAAAAGTTCCAGAACCATTTGGCAAACGATTAAAAGCAAACGAATTCCCATTTCTATAAGAAACCCCACCAAAGGAATACACGGAAGTAATATCATTCAACGGATATTTTGTGTTGTAATACGCTTGACCCGAAGCTAATTCCGACTGCCCCACTCTCATATTATAATCTGATCTTTGCTGACCTCTGTAAGCCAATTCACTATTAGTCACATCTGCTCCTAAAATTGTTTGCAATTGAGGAATAGTTGTAGCAGATGAAATGCTACTTTGCTGGGCAGTAGTAAAATAACCAACTTGTGGTGCATATTGTTTTATAGAACTGATGATTTGAGCCGAATTTGCGGTGTTATTTATGTTGCTAAACAAAGAATTAATATTTACACCATTTTGAGCAGCTCTATTTTCTACAGCATTATAAGCATTAAAAATAGCATTACTTCTAACTCCTGCTCTACTAGTCGCCTCTCTTGTAACAGCGCTTGCCGTAACATTAAGAAAACTTCCTGCTTTACCTAAAGAAGTTCCATAATTCAAATCTAAATTCAATGATTTTCCATCAATTCCGCCCTTGAAATTATTAGATCCAGAAGATAAATTTCCACCATATTGAATTCCACCTGATAAATAATGAGCGTCTTTTTTAAGTACAATATTGATTACACCTGCAATTGCATCGGAACCATATTGTGCAGCCGCACCATCTCTTAAAACTTCAATTCTATCGATGGCAAAAGAAGGAATCGAATTCAAATCTGTCCCAACAGATCCTCTTCCTGGCGAACCATTGATGTTAACCAATGCGCTTGTGTGTCTTCGTTTACCGTTTACAAGTATCAAAACTTGATCAGGTCCTAAACCTCTTAATTGAGCTGGATCAACGTGATCCGTTCCATCAGCAGCAGCAGTTGAATTACTAGTAAAAGACGGCGCTACATAATTCAAAATTTGAGTAATACTCGTTTGTGGAGCCCCTTTTGTAATTTCTGAAATGTTAAGTATATCAATAGGAACAGGTACTTCTGTCTTGACCCTATTTTTACTTCTTGATCCAATTATCACAACTTCGGATAATTCAGTCTTCTTTATAGTATCATTTTCTCTTTTAGTTTCCTGCGCATAACTACTTGAAAAGGCAACTAAGCCTAAAGTTATTGCTAAAAATTTTTTCTTGTTTTTCATTATTGATTTTTGTTGTTAGTGTTTTATTTTAAAATGGTTTTCAATTCTTTATTTTATCTGTTTTTATTGGCTTATTTCATTTTTTATATAAAAAAACCCCTGCGATTTGCAGGGGTACTTTTTGTATATTTTAATAAACTACAATAGCATCCCTACTGAATAATCCGGCATCATTTTACACATATTGTTAGCTATAATTTTCATTATTCTTCTTTTTTGATGAAGCAAATTTGCGAACTTATTTTCAAACCACCTAGGAAAAATCAATTTATTTATAAATTCTATGGAAATAATAGAATTAAAAGGTTGAATCCTAAATATTTTTCATAACCAATTAGCATGCAATTAAAAAACGATCTCTAAAAAATTATATTGAATTCGACATTGCTAATTTTTTTAAATCAGCTAAAAAAAGGTTCGAAAATTGTCCCGACAGGGTCACTTTTAAGTTAAAAATAAAATTCTAATTACTTTATTTTAAGATAATTAGAATTTTATATTTTATTTTTTGTATTATTTCTGTATTATAAATTTTTGAATACCTCAAAAAATGGGATCAATCCCAAAACCTGTGGAGCGACAAAAATTAAGCATAAATATTAGTTAGTTTAAAAAGGAAGAATTCTATATTTCTAACTCCCCTGAATTGAGATCTAAATGCTTTTATTTTCGCATTGAAAGGGATATGGTTTCAAAATTTATAGCATTTAATCTACTGTATTGCTGGGAGCATAAAACAATTTATTCCGTACAACAAATTATTTTTATCTTTTCAATGAAAAATGTCCTTTTACAACCCGTCCATCTTCCAGTTGTACAGAATACCAATAATCTGTGGCTGGCATTGGCTGTTCATTAAATTTTCCGTCCCAACCTTGACCTGTGGGACTAATTTGACTTATCAATTTTCCGTAACGATCAAAAATGTAAATGATTGTTTTTGAGTTAAAGGAAGTATTCAATCCTTTTATATTCCAATAATCATTATAACCATCGTTGTTTGGTGTGAAAAAATTAGGAATTCCCAGAACAGACACTTCTTTAGGAACTACACCGCAACCGTTCAAATCCTTGATAAAAACAGTATGAATTCCTGCCGTAACATTGGTGAATACACTTTCTTTCTGATACGTTCCATATTCATCATCAAGACCATAAACATAATCTCCCGAACCAGTAACGGTAACAGAAATACTATTGGATTCTGCTAAATCAACGATGGTGACCGCCGTTATTTTGGCAATATCCGAAGCCGTAACAGTAATTGTTCTAGTTCTAGAACAACCTTGATTATTGGTTACTTTGACGGTGTAAAGTCCAGCAGTATTAACCGTTAAAGTGTAATTTGTTTCCCCTGCAAGTGGAGTTCCGTTAAATGACCATAAATAACTATAATTACTTGTAGGAGAACCGTCTAAAAGCCCAGCATCTAACACTTTTATAAACGTTGGTAAGTTACTACACACTAATTCATTGCCCAATAAACTGATTTTTGGTACGGGATTTACGATAAACGGGAGCGTAAAAGTAGCGGTACATGCAGTATTTATTGGATTGATAACTTCTACTTTTACGTTTTGGGTTGATGTAACAAACGGATTAGGCAACGGACTAGAAAGCGAATTGTTATTTCCATCAAAATAATTGACTATCATTCCTGTTTGTGTTCCTAAAATGGTGTTTTCGAAAGTGGAGGTGTCAAAATCATATTTTCCGTCTTGCAAACTGGGGTCGGCTTCGTCATCACAAATGGTAGTCAATGCAGTAGAAATAAGAAACGCTTGTGGTAAAACATCTACCACAAATTGTAGCGTTGAATTGTAAGAACAAGCTGTTGGCGTGTTATTCGTTGCCACTACTTTTAATGTTTGTGATTTAGTATTAAAAGGATTAGGCAATGGACTTTGCAACAGCACATTATTTTGGTCAAAATAAGAAACGGTAACATTGGTCAATCCATTTAATAATTGCGATTCTAGATTGGTAGTATCAAAGGCATATTTTCCATCTTGATTATCATCGCAATGATTTATAACAATGGGTTTCACTATGGGAATTTTTTCTACATTCAACGTGATGTAACTTCCCAAGCCTAAACAATCGTTATTCACTCTACTATCCACACGGATATAAATGTTTTGGGTGTTTGGATAACCAATATTCCTGTAATTAGAAATATCAGTAATGGCATTTTTCTCCGCCAAAGCATCGGCAAGATTGCGATAATAGGTAATATCTAATAATTGACCCACAGGAAATATCGCTTGAACTTGATTGGTTACGCTACTAAAATCGAAAGAAGCAATTCCATCCGTATTCGTTCCTAAAATGGCATCATCACATTGAGTAAAAGTATTTGCAAAGTTCAAAGGTATTTGCGTGGTAGAAACAATCAGATTCAATTGAGCCGTTCTAAAACAGCCGTTACTATTGGTTACTTTCACATAAACCACATCGTTGTTTACGATTTGATTGGTGTAAGCGGTGGTATTTGAGATTGGGTTGGTATTATTTTGCGCATCTGCTTGGCTTTTGAAAAACACAATCGTTTCGTTTGCAGCATTAGTCGTTATTTTGTCGATAGCTTCTTCCAAGTTAAAAGCACTAAAACCGTCTTGGTTGTCGTCGCATTGTTTCAAATTGACAACGCTGGTGATTATTGGCAAAGCCAAAACTTCAATTTGGAATGAAGTTATAGCAAAACAATTTAGATTGTCTTTATTCACCATTTTTACATAAATCGTTTCCGAAGTATTCGTGTTTTGATAAGTAGCAGGTGTTGCAATAAGTTGGGACATCGCCGAATCTTTGTAGTAAGAAAGTATAAATTGACTTGCCGACTGTCCGTTTAAAATGATTGTTTGGTTTTGTGTCAAGTCGAAAACCACATGACCATCGGTGTCAGTGCCAACACTTGTGTTATCGCAAATAGAAATTTTTGGAATATTGGCAGGTAAACTTGGTTTTGGTAAATCAAATACACCAATATTAAAGTTCGTTGTACTTTTACAAACGGTATTTGCCTTATTTGAAACTTCGGCGACTATGGTTTGTTGCTGGTAAGGTATAGCGTTTACGTAATTGTTTGGCGTTGCAATTGCTACATTATTGGCGTAATCCGTGGCATTGGCATAATAATTTACTGCGTATAAATTTGGATCTTGCCCGTTTAATATTGCCACGTTTTGAGTTGTTAAATCAAAATTATACAAGCCATCATTGTTGGTGTCGCAAATGAATAAGTCGTTAGGTTTTGTTGCAGTTGGTACTGCTGAAATGATAATATCTTTAGTTTTGATACCAGAACCACTTGCTCCAGTTGCCGTGACCCCTACAGAGTATTTCCCTGCAGATGCATAAGTATGCGTTGGATTTATTACATTTGATGTATTCCCGTCGCCAAAATCCCACGTGGCAGAAGTAATGGTTTGACTATTATTTAAAGAAAAAGAAGTAGTATCTCCGAGGCAACTATTCGTATATTTAATTTCTGAAAGAACAAAAAAAGATTGAACAAAAGCGGGTAAACCGCTCCTACATATTTTACCTCCCAAATCTATACTTGAATTTAAAAAATTACAACCCACACCCAACACATTGGGTTGATTAATTACAGCAATTTTTGGGCTAAATAATAATGAAACATAAATTTTATTGTCGGGACCAAGTTGAAGTGATGCTGGAGTAGAAGAATGGTCATTATTATTGACTACATAGGCAGAACTTGATATAGGATTTGCTTTTAAATCAGATTGGATAATTTCTCCATCACTAGTAATGTACAAAACTGAATTGTCTGTTGAAAACTCTGCACCATATAGAAAACCTATATGATTCGTAAGTTGCTGTGGATTAGAAACCACTCCAGTTGAAGTATTATAATCAAAAAGTTCAACTGAGTCAGGACTCACAAGAATCGATACGAGCTTACTTCCATCGGGAGATATTTTTATAACACCAGATGCAGAAGAACTAGTGGCAACATAATAAAGCGGTATCAATGCTCCTATACTCGAAATTATAGGAGTAGGATTTACCCCATTACTATCTAACAAATAGCTATAATAGTTATTATTGTTCCACCCATGTGAAATTATCCAAAAATCGACATTATTGGCATGTTTTACGACAGTTAGTTTTTCGCAACTTGGTGTATATAACAATATATTTTTAGTGGTTGTGACACCTCCCAATCCACCATCTAACGATAAATCAATAATTGAATACCTTAAACCATTTGAATTGCCTTCATAATCGGTGGTAAATACATAAAACAAGGTAGAAGACCCCGGTTTTGGTACTATAATGGCAGACTGGGTACTTGAAAAATTCCCCATTAATCCCGTACCATTTAACATAATTTGTTGATTTTTGTTCCAAATAGTTACTCCATCAGTGTAAAACAATAATTGACCCGCACCATTCGATAAAACAGCGCATCCTTCATGCGTAAACATTTGGCTGTTGGTCAGAGCAACAGGAACGCCACTATTAAAATCCAGCCCCGCTTGATCCCCAAAATACCAAATATTTGCTTCGCCTTGTGAGAAAACGAAACTTGTAATAAAAAGGAAACCTAGTATAATTGTTTTCTTCATTATGTACTATTGCTAAACACAGCTTTTAGTAATATTTTATATTTATTTTAAAAGCTATACCGTATGATATAGCTTTTATTGTTTTGCATTGCCCTCGTTTGTGGGTACGAAGTCGGAGACGTTCGCACAGCACCCTGCATTTATGGAAGACTTCGGAGAGCTGGGTATTGTATTGTGAAAATGAGATCGTTTAAATCATCGTCAGCATAACCATCATTACAGTTGTAAGTTCTTATACCATTGTCTTCTACAACATACATAGCGCCTCCATTATGCCAATAATGAGTTGTCCCGTCTTCAGTCTCCCAAACATTGTAAGTAATAAGTACTTTGTCCTTTGACTTAATCAACATATGCAATTCTTTAGGTGCTGTATCTTCCCAAAGAATAATTTTCGTAGATAGTTTTTGATCGTTAATTTCAAACTCACCTTTAGTTTGAAAAACAATTCCTTGCTTCCACTTGCTATCTGTTGATACGAAACTCACTTTTAAGGAAATCTTACTTGATGGCAGGTTAATCCTATCAACCATTTTCAGTTCTTTGCCTTGATAAATGATTGGCTGTCCTTTGGACTCCATAAATAATGTTTGAAAGTTCATATTTTTATATTTTATCTTCTAAATGGATCTAATGCTCGATGTTCATCTGGCCACACCTTCATAAAGTCAAATAGCCCCCCATTTCTTTGAGGAACAATATGATGATGCAATTCCATACTTTCCATTAATCCACTATTAGGATTAATTCTTTGAGGTGCTAAGCCCTTCTGCATTCTTGTTAAATTAAAAGGATCATACCCGATCGCTCGGATATACAAATTCTCCTCGTAGCAGATAGCGCAGAATTGCATTCTGTGCCCATTCCAATTAGAAATTAAAACAAATCTAACAAAATTAATTCTAGCTCATAATCTAATCCTGCATAATTTCTTGCTGAACTAAAATAATAATCCTCGGGAAGTGTAACAATTTTGTCCTTTACGGGATTGTTATGAATGTAATTTATTTTTTGTGTGATAAACCAGTTACTTTCTACAATTTCAGCGTGATAACCATCTTGCCATACTTTATATTTTTGGTCTTTTTTGAGATGTTTACAAGAGTTTTCAAAATACTCCAACATCCATTCTCTTCGACTCTCTGGCTCTTTCAGTATGATTTTTACAATTTGTTTAGAAGTGAATTTCTTGAAATCACGCATAATATCCGACAAAATAAAACCATCGGTGCCTTTGCACAACAAATGTAAATGGCTCGACATTAAACAATAGGCATAAATTTCTAAGCCTTTCTTTTCTTGGCAATGTTTCAATGAATTGGTAATAACGTATTTTTGATTTAGTCGTGTAAAAACATCTATCCAACCTACAGTTGTTATGGTTATAAAATAGGCTTCGTCTGTGGTAGTGGCTTTGCTTCGCCAGTTCGGCTAAAGCCTCGGGTGTATTTTGTTGACATTTTTTTGTTCTAATATACAAAAAAAGCTATGCCATTTATTTGGATATAGCTTTTTTCTTGTTTTGCCTGCTCTCGTTTATGGGCACAGAATGCAATTCTGCGCTATCCAACACGAGATATTTACTGCATATCTAGGACGTCGGGGTCACTTTTAAAACAAAAATAAAAACCGTTATTACTCAAATTAAGTAATAACGGTTTTTGTTTTTTTAAGCCTGTATTATTTCTGAATTTTCAACTTTATCAAATTCATTTCTTCAACAATTCCTGCAAAGGTTTTAACTGCTCCACATCTATATTCGAACTTTTAAGAACAGAAATCATTGTCATAATATTCGTTGGATTCATATCTTTTCCCAAAAACCGAACTACAGCAAAACCAACATCTTTTTTATTAGCATAAAGAACAAATTCATTAATATGATCATCAGAACCTACATAGCTGATAGAAGCTCCTTCTTTGCCTGAGCCAAATTTCATCAATTGCTGGTATTTTTCGTCTTTTAGAATCGCATTGATTTTGGCGCGCTCAATTTCGAATTGTGCTTTGTTTTTATCATTGATCTTAAAAGCCAAAACATTCATTTTATCAAAAGATTGCAACGCTTTGGTTTGTTCAACGGATAATTTCGTTTTATCTACATTCAGAATACTTGGAGAAACATCCAATGCAACAAAATTCTTATTTTCGGTATTTTCTACAAAGTATTTTTGCAATGTTGTCGCCGAGTTACAACTTGCCAAAAGCAAGCAAAATAATACGATAAAACTATATATAGGTTTCATATTACTTTTTACCTTTTGTAGCTCTTCGCAAATCATCACCGCCGGGAATTCGCATTTTATCGGTAAGAACCGATATTTCACTCAAGTCGAATGCACCTGTAAGCGACATCAAAACGGTTTGATTATCTTTACTTCCACCCTCAATAAACATCAAAAGTTCTTTTATCTGGCTGTCACCTGCTCCCGATTTTACCATTATTCGAATGTTTTTTCCACCGTTATTTACACGCATTAATTCTTCTAATCCGTCTGTTTTAATATACTTATCGGCTGCTGCTTTCATCTCCGAAGTGACTCTTGTGCTTGTCGTTGTGAAAACTTTTAGATTATCGAGTTTCTTAATCAAATTCATGTATTGTTGCGCTTCTTTATCGGAAGAATCCATTTTTACTTTGCTCATCAATTCGAACATTTTTTTGTTGACTATTATCGAAGTCACATCATCTTGTCCGTCGAATTTATCGAATGCCGCTTGTGCAAAAAATAGATTCGAAACTAAGGTCATTACTAAAGTTATTATAATTTTTTTCATTATTTCTGTATTTATTATTATTTAAAAATTAAGTTTTTCGAATTATCATATTCCTGAATATACTGTACACTTTTTATGCCAACATTTATATTTGTCGATAACATGGATAATGCTTTTTGCGTTTCCTTGAAAGCAAGCTCAGGATTATCATAGGTTCCAAGAGTTTTATCCTGATTTGTGTTATCATAATTAAAATAACCAACCGTTCCTATCCCTAACAAAATTACAACAGAAGCAGCAATTGACAGCCAAGTAAAATTTCGTCTTTTGGTTTTCAACCGAATTTTTTTGTTATTTTTTTGGTCTTTATCCAAAGTAAAGTAACCAAAAATAGGTTTGTATTGTGCCAAATGTTGCGCCACATTCGATGAAAAAAAGTACTCTTTTAGCACCTTTTCTTCGGAAATATTGGTTTCGCCTCGAAAGTATTTTTCTAATACTATTTCAATTTTATCTAATTCCATGACTATGCGTTTTTATCATAAATTCTCTAACCGTTTTCCTTGCTCTCGAAAGTGCCACTCGAATAGCAGTTTCATTCATATTCATTATTTTGGCAATCATTTCAAACTCGTATTGTTCTATATCCCGAAGTTGAATTATGGATCGTTGCTGCTCCGGCAACTGATTAATTATCTTTTCGACCCAATTTAAGCTGTCAATATCTTCCATTTTTTTATCTAAACTAGCTTCTCTTCCAACAAAATTATCGTGAACAATCGGAAGATTTCCAGCTCTTTTAGATTTCAATTGATCCAAACAATAATTCTTAGTCATTGTCATCGCAAAAGCTTCAACATTATTATAAACCTCTAAACCTGAATTTTTATTCCACAATTTCACCAAAACTTCTTGAGTCGCATCCTCGGCTTCTTCCCTGCTTATGAGCAATCGCTTTGCCAGACGAAAGACTTTGTCTTTGAAAGGTGCAATTAAATTCATAAACTCGTTTTGGTTCATAAAAAACATTCATTTAGAAAAGTTATATAAGCAAGACGAAACTAAGTTATTTTTGTTACAAAGTTTCTAAAATAAAACTAAAGTCGGTACTTTTGCGTTAGTCTTATATAAAAACGAAATATGAAAACGAAATTCAAGATTATAATTTTATTCCTATTTTCTGCTCTAACTTTTCAAAGTTGCCATGATATGGATGATGTGGCACCTCCGAAAGTACCAAGTAATTTAGAGGTTCAAAATTTTATTTGGAAAGGACTTAATCTTTATTATTTATGGCAAGCCGACGTTCCTAATTTATCCGATACCCGATTTGCAAATCAAACCCAACTTGATGCTTTTTTGACAGGATATCCACAGCCAGAAACTTTATTCCAGAATTTACTCTATAATCCCATTAGCAAATTTCCAATTGCTACTGCGGTAGATAGATTCAGCTGGATTGTGAGTGATTATTTAGTATTAGAAGGACAACTTCAAGGATCTACAAATAATAACGGGGTGGAATTTGGACTATATCTTAAACCAGGAAGCACAACTGATGTTTTTGGTTACGTGCGTTATATTGTTCCAGGTTCAGATGCTTCTTCAAAAAACATTCATCGTGGCGATGTATTTTATGGTGTCGATGGTACACAACTTACCACAAGCAATTACCAAGCACTTTTGTTTGGCACAAACAACAATTATACTCTAAATTTAGCCGATATAAATGGTGGTGCATTTACATCAAATGGTGTAAATATTGCTTTGACAAAAACAGTTTTAGACGAAAACCCAATTTTGGTAAATACCGTGATTACTTCTGGTTCTCATAAAATAGGCTATTTAATGTACAATGGCTTTTATTCTAATTATGACACTCAATTAAACGATGCTTTTGGAACCTTAAAATCACAAGGAATTACTGATTTTGTTCTTGATTTGCGTTACAATGGTGGGGGTTCGATACAAACTGCAACCCGATTAGCGAGTATGATTACAGGTCAATTTACCGGACAAGTATTTGCAAAACAACAATGGAATGCAAAAATTCAAGCTTATTATAATACTAATAATCCTGCATCTTTAAACAATTTATTTACAGATAAAATAGGAACTACCCCTATCAATAGCTTGAATATGACTACGGTTTATATTCTAACCTCTAAAAGCACTGCTTCAGCAAGTGAACTAGTAATCAACGGATTAAAACCTTATGTAACCGTTGTTCAAATAGGTGATACAACCGTTGGAAAAAATGTTGGTTCTGTAACTTTATATGATTCTCCTGATTTTAGCGCTACAAACCGGAATCCAAATCATCGTTATGCGATGCAACCTCTTGTTATAAAACTCGTAAATGGTGTTGGTTTTGGAGATTATCAAAATGGTTTAGTACCAACGTTTCAACTAGCCGAAAACTTAAGCACGCTCGGTATTCTTGGTAATTCAGCTGAGCCTTTGTTGAGTTTAGCCATTGCAAAAATTACTGGAACTGGAAAAATGGCACAGCCAAAACCTGAAATGCAGTTTGACTATTTTAATGATTCAAAATCTATAAACGGCATACAAAACCAAATGTTTCTTGAAAAAGCTCCTGCAGGTTTACTGAAAGCTTTGTAAACTAAAATACAAATTCCACAGATTTACACCAATTAATTAGTATAAATCTGTGGAATCTGTGTTTAAACTTTTCTCTAAGAGTATTACAAATTGATATTCAATCCTAATTTGAAGTTTCTTCCAAGCGCATTATAACCTACGTTTTCGACAAAAGCGGCATTAAAAATATTGCTTGCAGTTGCAAAAAAAGATAATCTATTTTTCACCAATTCATAACGAAAAGTAGCGTTTACTAGTTGATAAGACCCTAAAACAACATTTTGTGTTGCATACGTATTTCCGTCAAAAAAAGCATCTTTCCTGCTGTTGAAATATTGATAATTCAAGTTGAAGAAAGCTCTTTTATTCAATTGAAAATCCAAAGAAGAATTTACTTTATGTTTCGGAATTAATCGATCTAAAGCAGCATCCACTTGCGTAAAAGTATAATTAGAAATCCATTTTATTTTTTCGCTTAACGCCAAATTGATTTCGGTTTCAAAACCTTTTGCTTTATTGGCTCCATCAATATTGATGTATTTATAGGCAGGTGAAAATCCGATGAAATTAGTTTGCTCGCGGTAAAAACCAACCAAATTTAATTTGATTTTTTTATCCAAAAGTTGGGTTTCGAAACCAGCTTCAACGGTACTGTTTTTCTCCGGTGTTAATGTCGAATTTCCATATTGAGAATACAACTGATACAAACTTGGCGTCACAAAAGCCGTGCTGTAAGAAGCCAAAACCTTCAACGGAATAGCTTTAAAATCATACGAAGGATTTACACTATAAACCAATTGATTGCCATATTCGCTATGAATATTTAATCTTGCTCCAGCATTAATATTAAGTCCAAAATTCGAAATATAAACTCCTGTCAGGTAAGGATCAATCATATTGAACTTGGCGTTTTTATTGGCAATATTTCCATAAGGTGTTTCGGTGTTCATATCAAAAAACTGATATTGCGCTCCGGTAACCAAAAACAAAGACTTAGAAAAATTGTATTTATTGTAAGCGTCAACATTTATACTTCTAGAATCATATTGCGAATATCCAACGGTTCCGGAATAACTATCTAATTCATTATAAGCACGCGTAATTTTATTGAAACTCGTATTCAACACAAATTGTCCATTAGTGTATTTGTACTTTGGCATAAAGCCAAATCGAAATTGTTCTGTTTTTGAATGGTCTAAATTAGTGTCATTTGTACCCGTATTATCAAAACCACCGTCATAATCATTATTGATTTTGTCATAATTTCCGAAGAAATCTAAAGTCAATTTATCCGTAACTTGATAACCTAATTTTGCCAAATAATTTAATCTCGAAAAGCGATCTGGCTCATAAACAATACTCGGATTGGGAGCTGCAATTTGCGACATTCCATTAGTTTCGGTACTATTCAACGATGCAAAATAATTGACATTTTTCAAGTTTCCGTTCACCGAAAATCCTTGACTGAAATCCTCTGGTCTAGTTTTTGAAGTAAAGGCCGTATTATTGGTCCCAGCATTAAAATAAGCATTTCCTTGAATGGATTTTTTACTAGATTTCTTCAACGTAATATTAATCACACCTGTAGCAGCACCAGTTCCGTACAAAGTACTCGAAGCTCCTTTCATAATTTCGATACTTTCCACCTGATTGGCAGGAAGCAAGCGCAAGTCATACTCAAACCCAATTCCCGAAGCATCCGTAACCGGAATTCCGTCAATAAGAATAAGTACTTGATTGTTTTTTCCTCCGCGAATGTAGTAGCCTAGATTTTTTCCGGCAACACTTTGATTTCCGTTGATTTCGATTCCAGCAACCGAGCTAAGAATAGACGCAATACTTTGCCCTTCCTTCTTTTTTAAATCTTCAGCTGTAATTTTGGTAATTACTTTTCCCGATTTTTCTTTCGCCAAAGCAAATTTGGAGTCCGAAATTACTACTTCATCCAATTGAGTTGATGAAGTACTACTGTCTTTTTGTTGTGCAAAAATACAGTTGGTCATTAGCACGAATAACGCACTAATACGAACGATTTTGTTGTTCATTTTAATAAAACATTTTTGATAATAAAAATGGGAGAAAAGCATAGAATGACCCATACCCAAACCTTTTTTCCCGAAAGTTTGATACTCGATGTAATAGGCAGGTCTCCTGGCTTGCGTCTTGTTGTTTACCTTCCCATCCATTTTCAGGACAGTGGTTTTGTAGATAACAACAAGCTTGATAGCTTACAGTTGCGGGTACAGCCCAGGTTTTTAACCTGATTCCCTTTTAATGCCGTTTTAAAATTAAAAACAGCAACCTCAATACGGTTGCAAAGGTAAATGAATTGTAAGTATATTATGAAATTTTATTAATAAAAATAAACTTGGTTCAATCATTTAATTATGAAACACTAAAAATCAATTAGTTAAAATTATAATTCTTTATTATCTTCCTTTTTTTTCGAAAGTTTAAAAATTAACCAAACAAAACCAACTAAAAAATGCAGCATAATTATTCCCGCAATTATATAAATAAATGTATTCGAATTATCTCTCATAGCTTCTGTTTTTGACAAAATTAATTTCTTTTGTTGAATCAAAAAGTATCAAACGTTACACAAGGTTGCTTTTATAAAAAACAAAATGATACTTTTGTAAAAAATTACATTCGATGAAATTTGTTCAAAATACTGCATTTTGCTTTTTGGCCTTTTTGTTATTTATCCAATGCAAAGAAGGAACAAAAAAGGAAAACAAAATTGTCACTTCCAAAAATGAAATTCAGTATGCAAAAGGATTAGAAATCTATAAATACCAAGGTTTTTCGATTGTAAAAGTTACCAATCCTTGGCCCCAAGCCAAAGAGAATTTTACCTATATTCTTCAAGAAAAAAACGGAATTATTCCAGATAGTCTAAAGCAATTTACTACAATTCAAATTCCTATAAAATCGATTGTTGTGACTTCGACCACGCATATTCCGGCATTAGAATTGTTGGGTGTCGAAAACACTTTGATTGGTTTCCCCAATACGGATTATGTTTCGTCCGAGAAAACCAGAAAATTAATTGATGCCAGAAAAGTTCGGGAAGTAGGTTCTAACGAAAGCCTAAATACCGAAGTTTTAATCGATATGAAACCCGATGTAATTGTGAGTTTTGGTTTAAATAACAGCAATCCAACATTAGATAATCTTCGGAAAAGCGGTCTAAAAGTAATACTTAACGGCGATTGGACAGAACATACTCCACTTGGAAAAGCTGAATGGATTAAGTTTTTTGGTACCTTATACGGACTAGACTCCAAAGCAAATTTCGTATTTTCGGAAATCGAAAAAGAATACAATACCACTTTGGTTTTAGCCAAAAAAATAAGTGCAAAACCTACCGTTCTTTGCGGATCGATGTATCAAAATCAATGGAATGTGCCGCAAGGCGAAAGTTGGGCTTCCCTATTTTTGAAAGATGCTCAATCCGATTATTTATGGGCAACCACCAAAGGAACCGGAAGTTTGCCTTTGCCCTTTGAAGTCATTCTAGAAAAAGCTCAAAATGCCGATTTCTGGATTGCACCAGGTGATTTTTCAAGTCTGAAACAAATGAGTGACAGCAACCCGCATTACAAGGAATTTGCCTCATTTAAAAATAAAAAAGTATATTCGTATGCCTTAAATAAAGGAGCAAAAGGCGGGATTCTGTATTTTGAATTATCTCCATCACATCCTGATTGGGTTTTGAAAGATTTAATTAAAATTTTGCATCCCGAATTATTACCGAAACATCAACTTTTTTTCTTCAAGAAATTAGAATAGAGAATCAATTAAAAATTACGAATTACGAATTAAAAATTGTTGTTATTACCTAGAAAGAAATTTCATTAATTCAAAAAACTCAATTAGCTTAAAATAACTTGCAAAACACAAACCGAAATACTCTTTTATTCAGCCTTTTGACATTGTCATTGGTGTTCTTGTTCCTAATCAACATCTGTTTAGGCTCGGTTGCTATTCCAATAAAAGACGTTTTCAATAGTCTTATTGGTGAAAATTCCACCAAAGAAACCTGGCAATACATCATAATTAATTATCGCTTACCCAAAGCTATTGCTGCGATTCTCGTTGGGATAGGATTATCCATCAGCGGATTATTAATGCAGACTTTATTTAGAAATCCATTGGCAGGACCTTATGTTTTGGGATTAAGTTCTGGAGCAAGTTTAGGTGTGGCTACAGTTATTTTGGGAGCTACATTATTACCAGCTGGTTTATCTTCGATTTTGCTTTCTTCCTACGGAATTGTTTTAGCGTCAAGCCTAGGCAGTTTTGTGGTTTTAATGGCGGTTTTGGCAGTCGCGCAACGGTTGCGAGATACCATGGCGATATTGATTGTTGGCTTAATGTTCGGGAGTTTAACTAGTTCTATTGTTGGGACGCTCACCTATTTTAGCACCGCCGAACAATTGCAAAAATTCACTTTTTGGTCCTTAGGAAACCTAGGTAATTTATCGTGGTCTTCGATTGTAATTTTATCTATATGTGTAACGGTTGGTTTACTTTTAAGCCTTTTCAGCATTAAACCTTTAAACGCATTGCTTCTAGGCGAAAATTATGCCCGAAGTCTAGGAATGAACTACGAAAGAACTCGCCTAATTATCATATTTGCTACGAGTATTTTGGCAGGAAGTATCACCGCTTATGCGGGTCCAATTGCTTTTATAGGATTGGCAGTTCCACATATTGCCAAATTGGTTTTTCAAACGAGTAATCACACTATTTTATTTTGGAGCACTTTGCTTTTTGGAGCGATTATTATGCTTATTTGTGATAGTATTTCGCAACTTCCGGGAAGTGATATTACGTTGCCGATAAATGCGGTGACTTCTATTTTTGGAGCGCCAATAGTGATTTGGTTGTTAATTCGAAAACGCAAAATGATGAACTAATGGAAAATAAAATCATCTTACAAGCTTCTAAAATTAGCATTGGATATTCTAATAAAAAAGAAAATAATATCATCGCTTCGGATATTGCATTGTCTTTAGAAAAAGCAAAACTAATTGCCTTAATTGGCGCAAACGGCATAGGGAAATCAACACTTTTAAGAACCATAACCGGAATTCAGAAACCTATATTGGGAACTGTTTTATTGAATGAAAAGAACATTCACGAATTAGATTCATTAACATTAGCACAAAATCTAAGTGTTGTTCTTACCGAAAAATTGCCACCAAGTAATCTGACTGTTTGGGAACTCATCGCCTTGGGAAGACAACCGTATACCAATTGGATTGGAAAATTAACCGATAATGATATTGCGAAAGTTAATGAGGCAATCGAACTCACGCAAATTGGTCATTTGGCTTCCAAAAAACATTACGAAATTAGTGATGGACAATTACAAATAGTATTGATTGCGAGAGCTTTGGCACAAGATACGCCGTTAATTATTTTGGATGAACCTACAACCCACTTGGATTTACTCCATAAAGTGGTGCTTTTTAAACTCTTAAAAAAACTGACTCAAGAAACTGGAAAGTGTATTCTTTTTTCGACACACGATATTGATATGGCGATACAATTGAGCGATGAAATGATCATCATGACGCCAGAAAAAGTAGTTCAAGACCAACCTTGTAATTTAATTATGAAGGGAAGTTTCAACACTTTATTCAAAGACGAACATATTGTTTTTGATAGTGAAAAGGGTAAATTTGTGATTTCTTAAATCTGAAATGCTTAGCCAGTTCGCTGTCGCTCGGGTCATAAATCGTTACTCTTAAATTTTCAATCCAATCTGCCTTTTCGCTTCGCCAATTACAAACGCAACGGAATTGGCAATGTTAAAACTACGAATTAAATTCGACATTGGGATCGTCAAATGATTATCGAATTTAGCTAAAACATCTTCGCTTAAACCTTTACTTTCTTTGCCAAAAACCAACCAATCACCATCCTGAAAATCAGCTTCATAAATAGATTTTTCGGCATGTGAACTCATCAAGAAAACACGTAAATGATCTGGAATTTGAGCCATCCATTCTTCGATATTTTGATATTCGGTAACATCGAGATGTACCCAATAATCTAATCCAGAACGTTTGAGATTTTTATCATTAATGACAAATCCAAAAGGATGAATCAGGTGCAAACGGCTTTCCGTGCCCACACACAACCGACCAATATTTCCGGTATTGTTAGGAATTTCAGGTTCTACAAGAACTATATTTAACATTTTTATTGGGTTTTAGGTTTTGGGTTTTGGGTGCAGGTTCTGATCACTCCAACAACTCATAATTCAAAATTCATAACTTCTTTTACTTCGCCAGCTTGTAAATCGTTCAAATATACGTTTCCTATTCGAACGCGTATCAATCGCAAAGTAGGAAAACCAACAGCCGCCGTCATTTTACGAACTTGGCGAAACTTCCCTTCATTAACCGTAATCGAAGCCCAAGAAGTAGGTCCGTGACGCTCGTCTCTTATTTTTTTTCCTCTTGCGCCAAAAGCAGGAATTTCATTAACTATAAAAGATTGACAAGGCTTTGTGATGTATTTCGTTCCGTTGAAACCTATTTCGACACCGTTTTTCATTTTTTCGATGGCTTCTTGCGTGATAATTCCATCCACTTGAACATAATATTCTTTGTCGACTTTTTTGCTTCGCACGATTTCACTCATTTTTCCATCGGTGGTGAGCAACAACAATCCTTCGGAATCCTCATCAAGCCGACCAATTGCCATTGTTCGTTCCGGAAAATCGTGTAATTCGCCCAAAAGTTTTTTCTTTCTTTTGAGTTCGTAAATAAATTGGCTCAAATAGCCGTAAGGTTTATGAATTATAAAATGGCGGTGATGGGTCATGTTTATTAAAATAATTATGCAAAAATACATTTTTTCAAATTATCTTCTCAAACACTCCCTAATTGATAATATTTCTTACTTTTACTTTTCGAAAAAAAAATATCCTTTTATGTCTAATATACTTCCGTTTTTACTGATTTTTATTATTGCACTTGTCATCGGTATTTTCATTGGAAAACTACTGTTTTCGGCAAAATCACAATCAGAAAAAGCATTTCTTGAAGAAAAACTAAACGATTTCAAAGCACAAGCTGCAATTGAAAAAACTAATTTCGAAAAACAATTGCAACAAAGTATTCAGGAAAAAGAAAGCATTCGCAACGAAAAGGAAGCCATAAATATCCAATTGACCAAGAAAGAAGTAGATTTTGAAAATCTTTGGCAACGCAACAAAGAACAAAAAGAAGAAGTCGAAAAATTACAGGAAAAATTCACCAAGGAATTCGAGAATTTAGCCAATAAAATATTGGAAGAAAAATCGAGTAAGTTTACCGAACAGAATAAGGAAAATATGAAAAATATCTTGACACCTTTGCAAGATAAAATTCAATTATTCGAAAAGAAAGTCGAAGACACTCACAAAGAAAGTATCGATTATCACGCAGCTTTACGTCAACAAATCCTAGGCTTGAGCGAAATGAATGCTCAAATGAGTAAGGAAACTTTGAACCTTACCAAAGCATTAAAAGGGGATAGTAAAATGCAAGGAAATTGGGGCGAATTGGTTCTGGAACGCGTTCTCGAAAAATCAGGATTGGAAAAAGACCGCGAATATTATGTGCAACAATCGCACACGAACGAAGAAGGACAGCGTGTTTTTCCGGATGTTGTGATCAATCTTCCTGATGGAAAAAAGATGATTGTCGATTCGAAAGTATCGCTAACGGCTTATGAAAAATTCATCAACGAAGAGGATGATACTCTAAAAAGTGGTTATTTAAAAGAACACGTCAATTCGATAAAACGCCATGTAGAGCAACTTGGAGAAAAAAATTATCAGGATTTATATCAAATCGAAAGCCCCGATTTTGTACTGCTTTTCATCCCGATGGAACCCGCATTTGCAATGGCTTTGAACGAAGACACTACATTATACAATAAAGCTTTCGAAAAAAATATTGTTATTGTAACCCCTTCCACATTATTGGCTACTTTACGCACAATTGACAGTATGTGGGCCAACCAAAAACAACAAGAAAACGCTTTTGAAATTGCTCGACAAGCAGGTGCTTTATATGATAAATTTGAAGGTTTTGTAACCGATTTAATCAAAATTGGAAAGAAAATTGACGAAAGTAAAGTTGAATATGGCTTTGCTATGAATAAATTGGTTGAAGGAAAAGGAAACCTAATTACAAGCGTTGAAAAACTGAAAAAAATGGGAGCAAAAGCTAAGAAAGCGCTTCCGGAAAACATATTAAATAGAGCTGAAAAAGAATAAAATAAAAAAATAAAATCAATAAATGTTATGAGAAAATTTTTAGGAATTACTATTGGGTTAGTAGTATTAGCAGCTGTTTGCTACTTCAGTTTTATGTATTTTGCAAGTTACAGCGATGGGGATCGAACTGGTCAATTAGTAAAATTTAGCCACAAAGGAATGGTTTTAAAAACTTGGGAAGGAGAAATCAATCAAGGAATTTCAGGAGGACAAGTATTTGCATTTTCAGTCTTGGACAGCGATGAAAAAGTTATTAGTGATTTGAAAGATTTAGAAGGTCAATATGTAAAAGTCTCTTATGTAGAACGTTACAAAACATTTCCATGGTGGGGTGACACCAAGTATTTTGTTACTGCAGTAAAAAAGGAAAGCTCTCCTTTTAACATAAAATAAGCCATTTATATTTTGTATTTCTATTGAAATATTTTCTAACATTTCAATAGAAATACATATTAAATAGCGTAACTTTAAGTAATTCAATTCGTATGTCAATATGAAAACAATTACTTCTATTATTCTGCTAGTTTTTTCCCTTACTGCTTTTGCTCAAAACGAAATGATTACTAATAAAGGAATCGTAACTTTTGAAGCATCAATTCCTTTATATGAAGAAAACAAAGCGGTAAATGAAACGGTTTATTGCATTTTGAATATTAAAACTGGGGAAATAAAAAGTCTAGTTTTAATTAAAGATTTTCAATTTAAAATTCCATTAATGGAAGAACATTTCAATGAAATTTACTTAGAAAGTAATCGCTATCCAAAAGCAATTTTTAAAGGCAAAATTCAAGGTTTCAATTGGAATATTATTGGAACCAAACCAAAAGAATTTGAAATAAAAGGTAAGCTAGAAATACACGGAAAAAGAAAGGAAATTACTAGTATTATAGTTCTTCGAAAAGTGAATAACGACTTAGAACTTCTCTCTAATTTCAATATTGATCTCAAAGATTTCAACATAAAAATACCAAAAATACTAAGTATAAAAATAGCAGAAACTGCTAATATAAAAACATCATACTTATTAAAATAGATCTATTTTTCTAAACAATTCCTGAGCGCTAATTTTAAATTTTTAAATTGAAATTTAAAACCTAATTCCTCAATCTTTTCAGAAGAAACGCGTCTTCCAGTCAGAATTATTTGAGCCATTTCTCCCATTCCCAATCTTATTATAAATGCAGGAACATTAGGTAACCAAATAGAATAACCAAAAAATTTCGCCAATGTTTTCGAAAAAATAGCATTCGTTGTATTGTCATTAATTGCTGCATTATAAGCGCCATTCATATTTATATTGTTTAAAGCTTCTAAATAAATACTACACAAATCATCAACATGAATCCAAGGCATATATTGCCTTCCTGAACCTAAAGCTGAACCCAATTTTAATTTAAAAATGGGAACTAATTTCTTCAAAAAACCATCGTCTTTTCCTAAGACTAATCCAGTACGAATTTTTACCGTACGAATATTCAAATCACTAATTTTATCCGCAGCAGCTTCCCATTTTTGGCACGTAATTCCTAAAAAATCGTTAGCAGGAATTGTGTCTTCATGACAAATTTCAGGACCATTTACGGCTCCATAAATACCTATTCCTGAAGCAGAAACGAAAGCTTCAATTTTTTTGTTATTTATTTTTAAAGCATCATAAATCAATTGAATAGATAATTCTCTACTTTGAATAATTGCTTTTTTCCTTTTTGTAGTCCATCTTTCACCAGCAATATTTTCTCCGGCAAGATGAATAATAAAATTCGCATTCAAAACAGATTTTTCGTCTATATATTGATTATCAACATCCCATTGATAATAAGATACATCAGCTGTGTTTTGTTGCTGATTTCTACTCAAAATTGAAACAGAAAAACCATTCTTTATTAACAAATCCGTCAAATGTTTTCCAACGAATCCTGAACCACCACTTATTAATACATTTTTTTTCATAACAGTACAAATCTAAACATTTTATATGAATCTAAAACATTAACATTTAATTTTGTTTAACTTTTTTATTATTTAGTTAAACATTACGTATCTTTACCATCTAATTTAAAATCACTCAAAATGGCATCTAAAAAATCTAAACCAACAAGAGACACAATTGTTTCTATGTATATGAATTACAGATTAGAAAATAATGAAAAGCCTAAGTCCGTATATCAGTTTGCAAAAACAAATGGCTTTGATGAAACTGAATTTTATTCCTTTTTTGGAAATCTAGAAAGTGCAGAAAAAGAAGTTTTTAAAATATTTTTAGAGAAAACAGTCGAATTAATTCAGAAAGATACTAATTATGAAACTTATGATATGAAGTCAAAAATGTTGAGTTTCTACTTTACATTTTTCGAAATTTTGTCGGCAAACAGAAGTTACGTTGTGCTGTCTTTGAAAGAAGAAAGTAACCAACTCAAAAATTTAATGCAACTTTCTAGTCTAAGAAGTAATTTCAAAAAATATATTTCAGAGATTATTTCAGATGAAATTAGAATTAAAAACGAAAAATTTCAAGATTTTCAAAAAAAGGCAATTCAGGAAACTGCTTGGATTCAACTTTTAATAACAATGAAATTTTGGTTGAATGATGAATCGCCTGCTTTCGAAAAAACAGACATTTACATAGAAAAATCAGTTTCCTTAAGTTTCGAATTGATGAATACTGCGCCTCTAGACAGCTTAATCGATTTTGGGAAATTTATTTTTAAAGAAAAAATCCAAACACTATAATGAAAACAATAGACTATATTCCAACTTCAAAAATAGAAAGAGCTACAAAACTCGTTCAAACCGGTGCCAAAGTTGGAGTTAATTACCTGAAATATTACGGCGAAAAAATGGTAAATCCAGAAATGAACCGTGACAAACTCAACGAAAATAATGCCGAAGACATTTACGACGGACTAAAAAGTTTGAAAGGAAGTGCACTAAAAGTGGCGCAAATGTTGAGCATGGACAAGAGTTTTTTGCCCCAAGCTTATGTAGAGAAATTTTCATTGTCACAGTTTTCTGTTCCGCCACTTTCAGCGCCATTAGTTTTGAAAACATTCAAGAACAATTTTGGAAAAACTCCATATGAAATATTCGACGAATTCAATGCTAATTCGGTTAATGCAGCGAGCATCGGACAAGTCCATTTGGCTGTAAAAGACAACAAAAAGCTGGCTGTAAAAATTCAATATCCTGGTGTTGCCAATAGTATTTCATCTGATTTGGCATTGGTAAAACCCATTGCCATTAGAATGTTTAACCTTCAAGGGAAAGATTCCGACAAGTATTTTAAGGAAGTTGAAGACAAATTGATTGAGGAAACTAACTATTTATTAGAACTAAAACAAAGCCAAGAAGTTGTAGATGCATGCAATAAAATAGAAAATCTTGTTTTCCCAAATTACTATCCAAAATATTCATCGGAGAAAATAATCACGATGGATTGGATGGCAGGAATTCATCTTTCGGAGTTTACCATTACCAATTCAGATCAAGAAATAGCCGATAAAATTGGTCAAGCGCTTTGGGATTTCTACATGTACCAAATTCATATTTTGAAAAAAGTACACGCAGATCCGCATCCGGGAAATTTTTTGGTAAACCAAGAAAATCAATTGGTTGCGCTAGATTTTGGTTGTATGAAACAAATTCCAAACGAATTCTACGTTCCTTATTTTGAATTAATCAACAAGGAAGTGATCGACAATAACCAACTATTTTCAGAAAAATTATTCGAATTAGAAATTCTAAGAATTGATGATTCCAAAGAAGAAATAGAATATTTCACGCAGATGTTTTATGATTTATTATCGCTGTTTACCAAGCCTTTTCAATCGGAAACTTTCGATTTTTCGGACGAAGAATTCTTCGGTAACATAGCGCAATTGGGAGAACGATTTGCCAAAGACACCAATTTGCGAAAAATGAATGGAAATCGAGGATCGAAGCATTTCATTTATATGAACCGAACCTTTTTTGGATTATACAATTTAATGTTCGATTTGAAAGCTAAAATTTTGGTAAACGAATATATAAAATACTAAGCTTGAAAAAAGAATTATCCGATATTGAAAAAGACAGAATCATAGAAATGGCTTGGGAAGACCGAACCACTTTTGATGCAATTTTGCTGCAATTCGGGTTAAAAGAAAAAGAAGTAATCTACTTGATGCGAATTGAAATGAAACCTTCGAGCTTTAGAATGTGGCGAGAAAGAGTTCAAGGTAGGAAAACAAAACACGAAAAACTGAGAGATTTTAGAGAAGGAAGATTCAAATGTACAATGCAACGACAAATCAACAATAACAAAATTTCAAAGCGTTAGAATTAAATAAAAATATGAAAAACATTGTAATCATTGGCGGTAGCAAGGGAATTGGCAATGCGATTTTATTGCAGCAATTAGAGACAAACAAGGTTTATAACATTAGCCGAAATGCGCCTGAAATTACGCATCAAAACTTAAAACATTATTCATTAGATGTTTTGCAGGACGAACTTCCTGAGATAGAAAACATTGATTGCTTGATTTATTGTCCGGGTTCGATTAATTTAAAACCTATTGGCAGTTTGAGCATCGATGATTTTAGAAAAGATTTCGAAATTAATTTAATTGGTGCGATAAAAACCATTCAGAAATATTTACCCGTTTTGAAGAAAGGAAACAATCCGTCGATCGTTTTATTTAGTACGGTGGCAGCAAAACTCGGTATGCCTTTTCACGCAAGTATCGCAACGGCAAAAGCAGGAGTTGAAGGATTGGTAAAATCGCTTGGCGCGGAATTAGCCTCGGTGGTTCGCGTAAACGCCATTGCTCCTACCATTACAGAAACATCTCTTTCGGCAGGAATATTACGAAATGATCGCATGAAAGAAAATATGATGGAACGCCATCCTATGAAAAATTATTTAAAACCAGAAGAAGTGGCGCAAATGGCGAATTACCTGATTTCAGACCATGCAAAATCAATCTCCGGACAGATTTTCGAAATGGATTATGGAATCGTGACTTTTAAAATATAAATAAAATTACATCACAATAAAATATAAAATGATAGCAAATAAAATCAAAAGTTACGAAAAAGTAGAAGTATACGATACTGAAATGACGGATTCATTATCGGAAAATTATAGTGCAATAATAGAAAGTTTGGGTGAAGACATTAACCGCGAAGGTTTAGAAAAAACACCCGAAAGAATAGCAAAAGCGATGCAATTTTTGACTCATGGTTACGGATTAGATCCTTTAGAAATTCTAAAATCGGCATTGTTCACTGAAGATCACACGCAAATGATTGTTGTAAAAGACATTGAAGTGTATTCGATGTGTGAGCACCACATGCTACCGTTTTTTGGCAAAGCACATGTTGCTTATATCCCGAATGGAAAAATCGTTGGTTTAAGTAAAATTCCAAGGATTGTAGATGCTTTTGCCCGCAGAATGCAGGTTCAAGAAAGATTGACAGATCAAATAAAAGATTGCATTCAAGAAGCATTAAACCCGCTTGGAGTTGCGGTTGTAATCGAAGCGCAACACATGTGCATGCAAATGCGAGGGATTCAGAAACAAAATTCAGTTACAACGACCTCCTCATTTACGGGTGCTTTCGAAAAAGACAAAACCAGAAAAGAATTTATTAGCTTGGTTTCAAACAAATTGAGTTAGATTAAAATAAAAGCAGCTTCACGAATATAAAATTCGTGAAGCTGCTTTTATAATTATTTCTTTTGAAATTTATTTCAAAATTCCTGCTTTATAAGTTGCTATCGCACGATCTCTAGCAAAAGCATGTTCTATCATAGGTTTTCCGTAGCCCAAATCGAATTCTGGAATCCATTTCCGAATGTAAATTCCTTTTTCGTCGAATTTCTTTAGTTGGATTTCAGGATTAAAAACTCTAAAATAAGGCGCTGCATCACAACCCGTGCCGGCCGCCCATTGCCAGTTTCCGACATTGGCAGACAATTCAAAATCTAATAATTTTTCGGCAAAATAAGCTTCGCCCCATTGCCAATTAATCAATAAATGCTTGCAGAGAAAACTTGCCACCACCATTCTCACCCGATTATGCATATATCCGGTTTCGTTCAATTCGCGCATTCCAGCGTCAACCATAGGATACCCAGTAGTTCCCGAACACCAGCGTTGAAAATCTTCTTCATTATTGCGCCACTCAATTCCATCATAAGCCGATTTGAAATTATGGGTGACAACCTTTGGAAAACTGAATAAAATTTGCATGAAAAACTCTCTCCAAATCAATTCGCTCAAAAAAACTTGATTTTTATTCGAAGCCCAATTCACTAATTTTCGGATGCTTACGGTTCCAAAACGTAAATGTGGCGAAAGATGTGTCGTACTATCCAAAGCCGGGAAATCACGAGTTTGATCGTAATTAGTAACGTTTTTCAAGTTATGTGGAATCACTTTTATCCGACTTTCTTCAAATCCTATTTGTTCCAAAGTTGGAAAAGAAAAGCTGTTTTTATGAAAATTAGAAAACAAATCCGTAGCGTCATATTCCTGAACCGGAGCCATTGAGTTGTATTTCTCCAACCATTTATTTTTATAAGGTGTATAAATGGTATAAGGCAATCCATCGGCTTTTGTAATTTCTTTTTCTTCGAAAATCACTTGATCTTTAAATGAAAAACAAGTTGTTTTATTGGTTTCCAATACTTCACAAATAGCCAAATCTCTTTTGATGGCAAACGGCTCGTAATCTTTATTGAAGAATACTTCCTTTACATCAAATTCTTGAATCAATGCTTGCCAAACTTCTTGAGTTTTACCTTTTTTAACCAAAATCGAACTACCAATTTCTTGTAGTTTCTGATTTATTTTCGAAAGCGAATCATGAATAAAACCAACTCTAGCATCATTTTTTGGTAAACTATTCAAAATATTTTCATCAAAAATAAACAATGGAACAACCGGATATTTAGATTCTAAAGCGTGATATAAACCCACATTGTCATCTAATCGCAAATCTCTTCGGAACCAAAAAAGAGCTATTTCTTGCTTATTCATTATTTAGAATTGAAAATTTCATCTACTTTAATCACTCTAAAATCAAAGATTTCCTTCAACTTATTTTTCACCATAAGCGAATTCATAATTCGACCAATGAAACCTAATGGCAAAGCATAATGAACTAAATCCGTCATTTTTGTTCCATTTTCTGTTGGTTCAAAAAAGTGTTTATGATGCCAAAGTGCATAAGGTCCAAAACGTTGTTCGTCAATAAAATAACTATTTTCTTTCACGAAAGTGATTTCGGTTACCCAAGTCAACTTTAAACCTAAAAGCGGAGAAACTTTATACTGGATAATTTGCCCGGCATACATTGATTTATTGTCGAAATCCGTGATCTGAAATCCCATTGTTTCGGGAGTTATTTTCTGCAAATTTCTTGGACTAGAGAAAAAAGTCCAGCATTCTTCGACCGTTGCGTTTACATGTTGAACCGTTTCTTTTGTATATACTTTCATATGTTGATATTTATTGTTTTTTATAGGTCGTATGTAATTCACATATCTCCATTGGCGTTTACGACAAGTTTCCAGTCATGCTCATTTCATATTATTTTTTTCTATTTTTTTAATCAAAACCAAACTCATCAATAGCATGGTAAATGCGTAACCTATATCTTCAATCGGGATTGTTCCGAGTCTTATTCCTAAATTTTCTGCGTTATTATATATGACCACTGGTTCGTCAATAAAACTGCCAGTAAGAATCCCGTTGACTAACGAAAATGGAATTAAAACAATCAAGAATGTGATAAAAAAAGTATTCAAAATATTAGGTACTTTGAAAACGGTGTAAGTCAAAACCAGAACCAAAACACCATAATTTATCGCCGTATATAATTGATTATAATGAAGAATAATCGTTGGTAAAAGCACAATAATAAGTATCCAATATATGATTCGCACCGTTTTATCCGATAAGGAAACCTTTGGATAAAAATAATGAAAAGCAAAGTGTATAAAAATACTCGAATACGGAATACAGATAAAAAAAAGCCATTCTTCTATAGGTAAACCAAAGAATTTGATTCCGGAATGATACCGAGGATTAAAATTCCAAACCCCAATTTTGGTGAAGATTATGTCCCAAATTATAAAGAAAACTGCTGTTATAAAAATAGATACAGACACCGCTTTCCAACGTTTTATGTATTTCATTCTGCTTTCGAAACTGTACAGAAACGGTATTAAGAATGAAGCGATATTTAAAATTAAATATAAATACATATTATTTATAACAATAATTAATCATTTAAAACCAAGATAAACGTACTACACTGTGTCATTTTGCCAACGGAGACCCGAGAGCTAGGCCCTAATAGACGAAGCAAATCACATTAGTTGATCTCGTTATGTGATTTCTTATTCGTCGAAATGAACAAAAAGCGACATACTAAAATTTGAAATATTTGAAAGGTACAAACAACATTCCAAAACACTCGCCGTTTTGCTTTCCTAAATGCTTATGATGTACTTTATGTCCCTTTCGTAAACCTACTAAATATTTATTTTTTGTATTTTTCAACAACTTAAAACGTTGATGAATCATGACATCATGCACCAAAAAATAGCTCATTCCATAGGCAAAAATTCCTAAACCAATGAAGAAACGATAATCGAAATCGGCTTCGGAACCATAATAAAACAAGAGAATACTTGGTATGGCAAAAATTACAAAAAAAGCGTCATTTCGTTCGAAAATATGCGCGTATTTTGGCTGATGATGATCTTCATGTAAATACCACAAAAAACCGTGCATCACAAATTTATGGGTGCACCAAGTAACACATTCCATAATCAAATAAGTAGCTAGAAAAACTAAAAAAGATATCATTTAATACTATTTAAAAGGTAAAATTAATTTTGAATTTTATACCAATCTCAATTTGTAAGATACAAAAGAATTGGCAAATAAATAGGCTTTAGAATAATTGGAAACTCGGATTCTTTCATTTCCAATTTTATGGTAAGGCGTGTTTTCCAACTTATTCAATAATTTTTTATAATAAACATAAGCGGTATAAACCCCGAATTTTGCTTCCAAAGGCAATTTTCGAATTCCTTGAAAAGCAATTTTAAAATCTTCATCAATTTCTCTAATAATCTCATTTTTAGCCTTTTCATCAAATGATTTTAAATCAAATCCCGGAAAATAATTTCGATTCAAAACTAGATTATCATCTTTCAAATCTCTTAAGAAATTCACTTTCTGAAAAGCAGAACCTAATCGCATCGCTTCACCTTTTAATTCCTCATATAATTCGTCATTTCCATTGACAAAAACCTTCAAACACATTAGTCCAACCACATCGGCGGAGCCATAAATATATTCCTGATATTCTTGGGTGTTGTTATAATCCGACTTCACCAAATCCATTTTCATGCTTTTCAAAAAAGACTGAATCAAGTCATCAGCAATATTGTATTTTTTTACGGTTTGCTGAAAAGAATTCAAAATAGGATTTAAACTAATTCCGAATTTTTGAGCTTTGTAATATTCATTTTCAAAATCAATAATCAAATATTCTTTGTCGAAACCATGAAAAGAATCTACAATTTCATCTGCAAAACGTACAAAACCATATATGCTATAAATGGCATCTCGAATACTTGGAGCCAGCATTTTAACCGCCATTGAAAACGAAGTGCTATAGCTTTTTGTTACCAAAACACTGCATTTGAACGATACTTCATCAAATAATTCTTTCATGATTTCTATTTATTTGAAAGTTGTTTTTTTATCAAATCGGATACTATTTTACCTGAAATTATCGCTGGTGGAACTCCTGGCCCTGGAACTGTTAATTGCCCAGTAAAAAATAAATTCCGTACCTTTTTACTCTTAATTTTCGGTCTTAGAAATGCCGTTTGTGTCAAAATATTAGCTAATCCGTAGGCGTTTCCTTTATAGGAATTATAATCTTTGACAAAATCCTTGACACAAAAACTTTCTTTAAAAAGAATGGAATCTGTTACTTTTTGATTCGTCAATTCTTCAAATCTGCTGATTATATTTTCGAAATACTTTTCTCTAATTTCTGGCGTGTCTTCTATACCTGGCGCAATTGGAATTAGAAATATTCCAGCTTCGTTCCCTTCAGGAGCCACAATAGAATCGGTTTTACTTGGAAAACTAGCGTAGAATAATGGTTTTTCGGGCCATTTGGGATCGTCGTAAATGGCATTTGCATGCACATCAAAATCCGTATCGAAAAACAAAGTATGATGCGAAACATTTTCTATTTTTTTATCAAAACCTACATAAAAAAGTAATGAGGAAGGTGCAAATACCTTGGTATCCCAATATTTTTCGGAATAACCTCTGAACTGTTTATCCAACAAAGTTTCAGTATGATGGTAATCGGCGCCACTCAAAACAATATCCGATTCAATCAAAATACCATTTGAAATCACCCCTTTTGCAATGCTATTTACAACTACAATATTTTCAACATTTTGATTGGTTTCAATTTTCACTCCCAGTGATTCGGCAAGATTAACCATTGCATTCACTACTTCGTACATTCCGCCTTTTGGGTGCCAAGTTCCTAAACCAAAATCAGCATAATTCATAAAGCTATAAAATGCTGGCGTATTCGAAGGTTTTGCACCAAGAAACAAAACCGGAAATTCCATGATTTGTCTCAATTTGTGACTTTTTATTTTTTTTCGAACAGTCGTTCTAATAGTAGTAAAAAACTGATTTACTTTTTTAATCGTAACTGGCGTAATCAATTCGGTTAACGAAATTCCTGGACGATAAACCAAATCCTTGATAGCAACATCATAATTGAATTTGGCATTTTTCAAAAACGAATCCAAATGCTCAGCGCTTCCTGTTTCTTCTTTTTCGAAAATAGCAAGAATTTCTGGAAGATTATCTGGAATTTGGATGGAATCCAAAGCATCGAAATAAACTTCGTAAGCAGGATTCAATTTTTCTAACGTATAATAATCAGAAGGTTTTTTGCCAAAATCTGCAAAAAATTTCTCAAAAACGTCGGGCATCCAATACCAAGTTGGACCAATATCAAAAGTAAATCCGTCTTTTAGAAGTTGCCTTGCTCTACCGCCAACTGTTGGATTTTTTTCGAGAATTGTAACATCGAATCCTTCCTTCGCTAAATAGCAAGAAGCTGCTAAAGCGGAGAATCCTGAACCTATTATTGTGATTGTTTTTTTCATTTGTTTAACAAATATACAATAAAGTTAAACAAAATAAAAATATTTAAAGTTAATTATAATTTACTTACCAAACTTGAAATAGAATTAAAGACGGAAATTGTTTCGGGAAGGCTTTTAGAATCAATAAATTCAGTCATTCTACCAAGGAACCAAATCTGCGAATTGGCATCTAAAATTTCAGTTGAAATTTCTTTCATATAATCATCGATTGCATCTCGCGATGGCTGAACCGTCAAATAAGATATATAGATAATATTGTCAAAATATTTCTTCATATCTTTTAAACTTTCGATTGGAACGCTTTCGCCAAGGTAAATAGTTTTATAACCATTCAACAAGATTTCGTAGTTGAGATACATCAAACCCAATTCATGAATTTCATTCTCCGGAAGATATAAAACGAAAACTTTATCATTCCTTGTAGGCTCCAGAATCTGAACTTTTTCTGTATTTATAAGTAGTTTTTGCTTAATTAAATAGGAAATAAAATGCTCTTGTGCTGGTGAAATTGTTCCCGCTTGCCACAACAGACCTATTTCATTCATCAGCGGAATAATGACCTCATAAAAAACTTCACGAAATGACTTTTCTGAAAGTAAATTGGTATAGGTATTCAAAAATAAAGCTTGATCAAAATTAATCATCGCCATCTTGAAAGCATTCAAGGCATGATTATTCGAGTTTTTTTCGGATATTATTTCGCGAACAAGAAGTGCTATTTTTTCTGTAGTAAGTTCCGCAATTCTAGAAATTTTATAACCGTAGGAATTTAACAATACAACATTCAAAAGCTTTTGCAAACTAGCTAAATCATAGGTTCTAATATTTGTTTCTGTTCGAATGGGTTCCAGAATATTATATCTTTTTTCCCAAATTCGGATGGTATGCGCTTTTATCCCAGAAAGGTTTTCTAAGTCTTTTATACTAAAAACACTTTTAATATTGTTTATCATTTATCTAAATTTAATAAACAAATGTAAGTTTATTTATTGAAACTATAAAACATTATAAATTAACAATATCAAAATGGTTTAATTTATCCAAATGCAGGATGGTTTTTGTATTGTTATTGTTCTGGGAATACATAGGTTTAAACTTAGCTCCATATACAACTTCGTCAAAAGTATACGAAGTCCTAATTGCAACTGTATTGCTGAACATATCATCAAAAGTCTTAATATACACCAAAATTTCACCATTAATGGTGTCAAAATCTTCTTTAATAAATTGATATAACGGACTCTCTTCAGTAATAGGATGTACTAAAGTCCAACTCATTGTAAGCGCATTTATTTTTTCGAACTCCAAATCTAAGGAGTAGAATTTGTTACTCAATTTTCCGTTTTCTTCAACACTAATTCCAAGCGTAATTTTAGCTTCTGCATCTGAAAAATTAGTGTTTTTAAAAGGAGTGATTCGAATCATCAATGCAGTGATATCGTCATAAGGAGCAATAATTGCATTATGAGAAAATTTTATAAAAGCAATAGGTCGGCTAAACCGTCCAAAGAACAAACCGGTAGCAATTGCAAAACTTAATAAGCCAATTAATGCTTCAAAAGCAGAAACCGCACTCGCCATAAAACCAGATGGACTAATATGCCCATAACCCACAGTGGTGAAGGTTTGCGCACTAAAAAAATAAGTTTCTCCAAATTTTACCCAATCGGATGCCGAAGAATCGATTCCGTTTAAATATTCGATGCCAATAGCAAAATAAGCTAAAGCAAATACAAAATTGATACACACATAAAAAGTCAAGAGAATGAACATAAATTTCCAAGCAGGCATATCAATCAAAGTGTGGTACCAGCTTATGCGATGTAGAATATTCATTCCCCGTTTATCAACATTCGCAGTCCCATTTTTATTAACAAATCGACCACCATAACTACTTGTATTGGTGCCAAATCCTGAATTTAAATTTGATTTTGCTTTACTATTTATTCTTTTTAAAAATGCCATTAAGTGCTGTTTTATGAAAAGCAAACTTAATTAAAATTGTTCCGAAATTTCCTCTATTGTAGAAATTATTATTCAAAAAATCGCTGTTATTTTTCGTTTAACGATGAAAAACAATATAAACAGCAAGTAAACAGACATTATAGTTTGAGCCATTTTTAATAGTCTACCTTACCAAAAAAAATAATGGCGATAGAACTTAAGGTTCGATTGGTCGAAGAATTATTCGACCGTCTAGATACTGAAATTACTGATTTCAAATCCGAAACTAAGCTACATTGCCTCACCGGTTGTGGCAAATGCTGTTCGAAACCAGATATTGATGCGTCACCACTAGAATTTTTACC
>CANBWX010000017.1 GCA_947373225.1 Flavobacteriaceae bacterium
TCAAGTGCTTTCTTGATTTTTTGCGAAAGCACATTAATCGTGTCTAAACTAGCCCCGTAAATTTTTATTCCAACATCGGTTCTAATTCCTGTCGAAAGCATATTAATCCGATTAATAATAGGTTGCGTAAAGCCATTGGTCACGCCCGGAATTTGAAGTTTGTTATTTATTTCGGTAACAATATCATTTTTCGTTTTGCCTTTTCGCCAATCTTGACGGGGTTTCAAAAGAATAATTGTTTCAATCATACTTATCGGACTATTATCGGTCGCCGTATTGGCTCTCCCCGCTTTTCCCAAAACGCTGGTCACTTCGGGAATTGATTTGATGAGTTTATCCTGAACTTGCAAAATTCTTTTTGCCTCCGAATTAGAAACATCGGGCAAAGTCACGGGCATAAACAGAATAGAACCTTCGTCTAATGGAGGCATAAATTCTGAACCCAATTGGGTAAACATCAGACCGCCAATAAGTAAAGCCACGATATTAATTCCTAAAACTGTCTTTCTCCATTTTAGACAATAGGTTAAAATTGGCGTATAAATACTTTCGAGTTTTCGATTAATTGGGTTTTTATTTTCTGGTCGAAGTTTGCCTTTGAGCAAGAAACTGATTAAAACTGGTGTGAGCGTGATGGCAAAAAAAGCATCCACAATTAGTATAAATGACTTTGTCCAAGCCAGCGGACTAAATAATTTTCCTTCCATTCCTGTCAAAAGAAATACCGGTAAAAAGGAAGCAATTATCACAAGAGTCGAATAAAAAACACCAGGACCAACTAGTTTCGAAGATTCCTCAATGATTTTGATTCGTTCTTCCGAAGACAATGGATCGCGTTCTTTTTTGAATATTTTATTTAGAAAGTTTTTCATTTTGAATTATTTAAATCGAATTGTTCCTGTTTTTCGGCAATACTTCTATAGGCATTTTCGACCATTACAATCCCGTCATCAACCAAAACGCCAATTGCCAATGCTATTCCTGTAAGCGACATGATGTTGGAAGATATTCCAAAAGCTTGCAAAAAGATAAATCCAACGGCAACAGATATTGGTATTTGTATGAGAATAACCAAGGCACTTCGCCAATGAAAAAGAAAAAGCAGCACAATGATAGAAACCGCAATCATCTCTTCGATTAAAGTTCCCTTAACGGATTCGATTGCTTTTTCTATTAAATCACTTCTGTCGTAAGACGTTTTAAAAGTCACACCTTCGGGCAATCCTTTTTCGACTTCTTTCATTTTCAGTTTCACGGCTTTAATAACCTTATCTGCATTTTCACCGTAACGCATCACTACAATTCCACCCACAACTTCGCCGTTTCCGTCATGGTCAAAAATTCCCAAACGCAAATCGCCACCCATTTGTACCGAACCAATATCACTCACTTTAACAGGAACCGAATTGTAATTTTTAATGGCAATATCTTCCACATTTTTGATGTTTTTGATATAACCCAAACCCCTCACGATATAGGACATATTGCTCATCTCGAATTTTCGACCGCCGACATCATTATTACTCGTTTTCACGGCATTCATAACTTCCATAATACTAACGTTGTAATATTGCATTTTCAATGGGTCTAAAACCAATTGATATTGTTTTTCAAAACCACCAAACGAAGCCACTTCGGCAACGCCGGGAACGGTTTGCAAAGCAAATTTCACGTACCAATCCTGAATCGCTCTTTGTTCACCAAGATCCATTCCTTTGGCATCTAAATGATACCAAAAAATATGACCAACACCCGTTCCATCAGGTCCCAGAGTCGGAACGACATTTTGGGGCAATAAGCGTTGCGCATAATTTAATCTTTCGAGTACACGGGTTCTTGCCCAATAAGGATCGACATTGTCTTCGAAAATGATATAAACAAAACTCATCCCAAACATAGATGAAGCTCGAATATTCTTGATTTTCGGAATTCCTTGTAGGTTGGAGACCAAAGGATAAGTCACCTGATCTTCTATAACTTGAGGACTTCTTCCCATCCATTCGGTGAAAACAATGACTTGGTTTTCGGACAAATCCGGAATGGCGTCAATAGGATTTTGTTGTACACTATAAATCCCCCAGCCGAATAAACAAGCGGAAACTAGCAAGACAACAGCTCGGTTCCGTAGTGAGAATGCAATTAATTTTTCTACCATGATGTTCTAGTTTCGATTGATAAATCAAATAAAAACGAATGAATAATTACTGTTTTTTTACTTCAACAGTTAATTTCATCCCGCATTTTGGACATTTATCATTTAATTTACCATGAACTTCTGGGTGCATTGGACAAGCATATATTTTTGAAATTGTGTCTTTCATAATCGAATCCTTTTTTACTATTGAAGTTGAAACAAGTTCTGCTGGTTTGCTTTTTTGATTACAAGAAACCAATACAAACGCCATTATAATTACTAAAAAGAATGAATTTTTCATGTTTGAATTTTTAAAGTTATTGAAAAAATTCAGCCCATAATTAAAAAAAATATAGGCTGAATTCACAATTAATTAATGTTTATGATTGTGTTCGGGTTTTCCTTCTTTTAGAGTCATATCCATACCACATTTTGGGCATTTACCAGGTGATTTAGAAGTTACACCTTTGCACATTTTGCATACATATACCTTATCTATAGTTTCTTTTTGCAAACTTTTTTTAACTAATATCATTCCACATTTAGGACATTTTCCTTCCTTGTCGCTCACTACTTCTGGGTGCATCGAGCAAGTATAAATTGTTTTATTAACTTCTTCTTTTTTAGAAGATTCTATTTTAGTTTGTGTAAAACCGACTGTATGAGCTGCTAAGAATACGCTTAGTACGATGATTAATTTTTTCATTTTTTTGAATTTAGAAAACAGTGCTTTAACTTCGTCGAGTATTCGATTTAGCAGTTCCTGTTTTATTTAAGTTTAAATAATTTTGAATTGAATAAGCTACAGCACAATCAAATAATAGTAATAAACTATTGTTTAATACTTGAAATAGCCGAGAAATAATTGGTTTTAAAGCTAAAACAGCTTTGAATTTGACACACTTATGGCTGTCAAAACGGAATTTAGCTTATTTTTGGAATAAGCCAGATGGAAGAGAAACCACAAGAAATAGAGGTTTCATTCTCAATAAATTTATCTTTTTTGTTTAAAAAAATGAAGCATAAAACTTTAGCTTCATTTTCTAAAGGAAGAATTACATTAATATGAAAAATAGAACAACTACAAGAAGAATGTTTCGATTTTCCCCCACAGCCTTCATCCTGTTTTCCTTTAGAATGATTTGCTTTTTTGCAGCAATCCATCTTCTCATTAGACGAAGACATTTCTTTACTGCAACACGATTTTCCAGCTTTCATTTCACATGCCGATGCCAAGCTTGGCAACAAAAAGAAACCAAACGTTATAATTAGCAATAGTATGTGAAAATTATTTTTCATTTTGTTGAATCAATATACAAAGTTATGAAATTATTTCATTCAAAATATGACATTTATCATTCGATTTTAACCAAAAAAAAGACCATTTACAAATGCAAATGGTCTTTATAAATTATTATGAATTTCTTAATTAAAGAAAATTCTAAGCACATAATAAGTGATTGCGGCTAAAAGTCCTGATACAGGAATTGTTAGTACCCAAGCCCATAATAAGCTCACCGTAACACCCCAACGAACAGCCGAAATACGTTTTGTCAAACCAACTCCTATGATTGATCCTGTAATGGTATGTGTTGTACTTACCGGTATTTTGAAATGTTCTGTAAAATACAATGTCAAAGCTCCTGCAGTTTCTGCGGCAACTCCTTCAAATGAAGTGACTTTTGTGATTTTAGAACCCATTGTTTTTACAATTTTCCATCCTCCGCTTAAGGTTCCAATAGCAATTGCCGTGTAACAAGCAAGTGGGATCCAATTAGGCATTACTCCTTTTATACCTTTATCATCGTCTGGAAGTATTACTTGCAGCCAATGAGGAAGCGTCATAATATCGACACCGCTGGTATGAATATATACAGCAACTGCCGCCGCTATAATTCCCATAACTTTTTGTGAATCGTTTCCACCGTGTCCTAAACTAAAAGCGGCAGATGATAATAGTTGCATTTTTTTTAAAACTGAATCCGCTTTGTGTAAATTCAAACTGCTGAAAAATAAAGCAAATGTTGAAATTGATAATAATATAAAGGCGACTAAAAACCATTTTATATTATGCGATTCAAATACAACACTCCAAAAATGAGACTCAAAACGTGGTTTTTCAATTTTTTCGAACGGAACCATTTGGTAATAAATAAATAAAATGGTCAATATCATTAATAAAATTGTGAAGAGTTTCGGTAAAATACTTTTCTTAGAAGCATTCAATAACCAAATCGAAATAAAATAAGAGATTATTGCTCCTAACAAAGGTGCCAATACAATAAATGCAATGATAATCACAACTCCAGAAGGCATACCACCATCTTTTCCTTCTTTATACCAAGAAACAATATTGTACCAGTGTTTGGTGTGCTCAACCCCTTTTTCGATAACTGTATAATCCGAAAATCCGTGAATTGCAATGGCGTGAGCTATTGCGGCACCGGCAAAACCACCAATTAAAGTATGCGAAGAACTCGAAGGAATTCCTTGCCACCAGGTTATTAAATTCCAAATAATTGCTGCAACAACTCCAGCAAGAATAACAACAAGATTAATTTCACTGGCATCGGCTGTTTTTGCGACAGTATTTGCTACGCCTAAACCAAAAACCCAATACGCTAAAAAGTTGAAGAAAGCAGCCCAAAGTACCGCCTGAAAAGGAGTAAGAACCTTTGTGGCAACAACAGTAGCAATGGCATTGGCAGCATCATGAAAACCATTGATGTAGTCAAAAATCAAAGCCAACACTATAATAACTATAAGTAAAGTAAATTCCATATTTTTAATTGAAAAATTAAAAGATTGAAAGATTTAAAAAATAAAATCTTTCAATTATTTACGAATGTTTTACAGAAATTGATTCTAAAACACTTGCCACTTTTTTACATTTATCTGTAGCCGATTCTAAAACTGACAATACTTCTTTGTAAATAATAATATTCTTGGCATCTGTTTCGTTTTCAAAAAGATCTGCAACAGCTTTATCATAAACAGAATCCGATTTACTTTCTAATTTGCTAATTCTAGAGCAAGCATCGGTGATATTTTTCATCTTTTTCAAATCTCTCAATTCCTTAACCGCAACTTCAATATTTTGACAAGCTTCAAGGTTTATTTCTGTCAATTTTCGGATCGATTTTGTAATCTTACCCACTTGATACAAACGCATTCTACTAGAAGCTCCATGAAGATTATCGGCAACATTATCAATAGAAGTAATCAACGAGTGAATATCTTCTCTATCGAAAGGTGTAATAAAATTTCTACTTAATTCAAGATTTGTAAGACGAGTAATATCTTCGCCTTTTTGTTCTAATTCATCTATTTTCAAAAAAAGAACATCTCTTTCTTTTGATGGAAGATTTACCGCTTCGTGTAAAATCGAAGCTAATTGAACTAAATTACTTGATGCTTCCTCAAAAAGTGGAAAGAATTTTTTGTCTTTTGGAACAAAAAATTGGAAAATACTATTTATTGACATTTTATTAATTTTAAGGTAACAAAATTACGTATTAATTTTAAGCTAATGTTAAGTTATTGTTAACAAATCTTCTTCGATCTGGAAGCTATTTAAAAAGTCGACTGTTTTCTCAATATCATAATGCAAAATTCTATCTTCCTTGACTAAAGGAACTTCCTCGCGATAGGATTTCAAAAACATTTCGATAAAATCACTCGATTCTAATGGTCGTCTGTATTCTATACCTTGCGAAGCATTCATCAATTCAATAGCAAGAATTCGCTCCAAATTCTCCATCACTTTCAGCGCTTTTGTCGCTGCATTGGCACCCATACTTACGTGATCTTCTTGACCATTACTCGACACAATACTGTCAACACTCGCTGGCGTCGCCAATTGTTTATTCTGACTGGCAATACTTGCGGCGGTATATTGTGGAATCATCAAACCAGAATTTAACCCCGGATTATCAACCAAAAATGCAGGAAGATTTCGCAATCCCGAAATTAATTGATACGTTCTACGCTCTGAAATACTTCCTAGTTCTGCCAAAGCAATTGCCATAAAATCTAAGGCTAAAGCCAAAGGTTGTCCGTGAAAATTTCCACCAGAAATGATTTCGTCGCTTTCTATAAATATATTAGGGTTATCCGTAACCGAATTTATCTCGGTCTTAAATACTTTTCGAACATAATCAATCGCATCTTTCGAAGCTCCGTGAACTTGCGGAATACATCTAAAAGAATACGGATCCTGAACGTGTGTTTTTTCTTGGCTTATAATTTCGCTTCCTTCCAGAAAACCTTTCACGCGATTTGCTGTTACAATTTGTCCTTTGTGAGGTCTAATAAAATGAATTAATTCATGAAAAGGCTCAATTCTTCCGTCGAAAGCTTCTAAGGAAATCGTTCCAATTAAATCTGCTAAATAAGAGAATTTATTGGCTTTCATCAAAATATGTGCGCCATAAGCACTCATAAATTGCGTTCCGTTTAGCAAAGCCAAACCTTCTTTAGATTTTAAAACAATGGGCTCCCAATTGAATTTTTTCAAAACTTCACTTGAATGCACTTTTTTGCCTTCAAAACTCACTTCGCCTTCTCCTAATAAAGGAAGTGACATATGCGCTAACGGAGCCAAATCGCCCGAAGCACCAAGCGAACCTTGTGTATAAACAATTGGTAAAACATCATTATTATAAAAATCAACCAATCGCTCAACGGTTTGCAATTGAATTCCAGAATGACCATAACTCAAAGATTGAATTTTGAGCAATAACATCAATTTAACGACCTCATTTGGGACTTCGTCTCCAGTGCCACAAGAATGCGATTTCACTAGGTTTTCCTGAAGTTTCGAAAGGTTTTCATTCGATATTTTCACATTACAAAGTGAACCAAAACCAGTATTGATTCCGTAAATAGGTTTCGAATGCGAAGCCATTTTTTTGTCAAGATAATCCCTGCAATTTTGGATATTTATCTTGGCTTCATCGGATAATGCCAATGGTTTATAATGCGAAATAATTTCTTGCAAAGCTTCTAAGGAAAGTACTTCGGTACTTATATAATGTGTATTATCCATTTATTTTCGGTTTTTGAAAGACCAAAATTCAATAAACGAATATTAAAAAACAACATTTTCGGGGTAAAATGTTTAATTTTCTTTTTTTAAACTAGTGTTTTTAAAAATATTCACAAAAACGAAAAAAAAGGTTTTGTTATTTTATAAAAAACTGTACTTTTGAAAAATCAAATGAAAAACAACAGTACAAAATATCATTCTTCGATAGCAACCCAAATTCGGGTTGAAATTTCTGTTGCATTTAGCGCTACAACAACAACTACGACTACCCTTTAAGGGTATACATTTTACATATAATCCAATTTTTTGTACTTCTTTTCTAAGATGAAGAGAGTTCATAGGTGTATAAAAACCATTGCCTTTTAAAATAAAACAAACAAAATGAAAGTATTAAAATTTGGCGGAACTTCGGTTGCCAATGCACAAAATATAAAACTTGTATTAGATATAGTTCTTAATAAAGCGAAAAAAGACAAAATTATTGTAGTCGTTTCCGCTTTTACAAAAGTAACCGATTTATTAGTTCTTGCTTCTCAAAAAGCAGCTTCAAATGATGAAAGTTTTAAGGAAGTCGTTGCCGAAATCGAGAAAAAACATTTAGACGCCATAAAGGAATTGATTCCCGTAAGTGAGCAAAGTAGTGCTTTAAGTCACATTAAAAGAATCATCAATCACCTCGAAACTTTACTGGAAGGTTGTTTTTTACTTGGCGAATTATCCACAAGAACTTCCGATACTATTTTGAGTTTTGGCGAATTATTATCTTCTTATATTATTGCCGAAGCCTTTAAACAAAAAGACAAAAATTGTGGTTATAAAGACAGTCGTGAATTGATAAAAACCAATACTAATTTTGGTAAAGCTGCAGTGAATTTTGAAATCACCAATCCATTAATTGCCGATTATTTTGCCTCGAATGACGCTCAAATCGTTGTTATGCCAGGTTTTATTTCTTCAACAATTGACGGAATTGGTACAACTCTTGGTCGCGGAGGTTCGGATTATACAGCTGCAATTATCGCTGGTGCTTTGGATGCATCCGAATTAGAAATCTGGACTGACGTCAACGGAATGTTTACTGCCAACCCGAGAATTGTAAAACAAGCGCAACCTATTGCCACAATTTCGTATCAAGAAGCTATGGAGTTGTCGCATTTTGGTGCCAAAGTGTTGTATCCGCCAACGATTCAGCCTGTTTTGAGAAAGAATATTCCAATTCTTATCAAAAACACTTTCGAACCAGAAGCCGAAGGAACGCTGATTTCGAATAAAGTTACGTCGAATGACAATCCTGTAAAAGGAATTACACACATCGATAATATTACTTTGATTACCCTTGAAGGTTCCGGAATGATTGGCGTTGCTGGTTCTTCTAAAAGACTTTTTGAAGTGTTGTCACACGAGAATATCAACGTGATTTTTATCACTCAGGCTTCATCGGAACATTCTATTTGTATCGGAATATTAAATGCTGATGCTGAAAAAGCCGAAATTTCTATTAATAAAGCTTTTGCAACAGAGATTTCTCAAAATAAAGTAGATCCTTGCATCGTCGAAAAAAACCTTTGTATCATTGCTTTGGTTGGCGAAAACATGAAAAACCACCAAGGATTAAGCGGTAAAATGTTTAGCACTTTAGGGAAAAACAATGTCAATATTCGTGCAATTGCGCAAGGTGCTTCCGAAAGAAATATTTCGGCAGTTATCAACGAAAGAGATGTAAAAAAAGCATTAAATACACTTCACGAACGCTTTTTTGAAGAAAACACAAAACAGTTGAATTTGTTCGTAATGGGCGTTGGAAATGTAGGGGAGAAATTCATCGAACAAATTAGCCAACAAAAGAAATTCCTAAAAGAAAATCTAAAAATAAATTTGAGAGTTACGGCAGTTTCTAATTCTAGAAAAATGCACTTTGACGAAGACGGAATTTCGTTAAAGGATTGGCAATCAGCATTAGAAAATGGAGAACCAGCAAATATGGAAACTTTTATCTCGAAGGTAAAATCACTCAATTTACGCAACAGTATTTTTGTAGATATTACTGCCAATCAAAGTGTTTCTGAAACATATGAGCAGTATTTAAAACAAAATATTGCCGTGGTTACTTGTAATAAAATTGCCTGTTCATCGGCTTATGACAATTACAAAAAACTGAAAAGTCTATCCCGTCAATACAATTCCCCTTTCTTGTTTGAAACCAATGTTGGTGCTGGATTACCAATCATCGATACCGTTAAAAACTTAATTGCTTCGGGCGATAAAGTCAACAAAATACAAGCTGTTTTATCCGGAAGTTTGAACTTTATTTTTAACAATTTCGACGAAAATAATTCTTTTCACGATGTTGTAAAAGAAGCTGGTGTACAAGGATTTACAGAACCAGATCCTAAAATTGATTTAAGCGGAGTTGATGTAGCTAGAAAGATTTTAATTCTTATTCGAGAAAGCGGTTATCAATTCGATATTGAAGATATTACCAATAAATCGTTTATGCCTGCAGAATGTTTGGCAACAACAAATAACGATGATTTCTTCCAATCTTTAATCAAGAATGCAGCTCATTTCGAGAATTTATTGGCGGAAGCAAAAGCAAAAGATTGTCGTTTGAAATACGTTGCTACTTTCGAAAACGGAAAAGCAAGCGTAGGTTTAGAATTCATCCCGAAAGAAAGTCCGTTCTATAATTTAGAAGGTAAAGATAATATTGTACAATTTTACACAGACCGTTATATCGACCAACCTTTATTGATAAAAGGTGCTGGTGCTGGTGCTGCGGTTACCGCTTCGGGAATTTTTGCCGATGTGATTCGTGTTGGAAATATGTAAATTTGTCGTCAAGTCAAAAGTCTTAAAGTCAGAGATACTTTAAGACTTTAAGACTTTCGACTTTAAGACTAAAATAAATGACAGAAATAAAACTATTCTGCCCTGCAACAATTGCCAATCTTTCCTGCGGTTTTGATGTAATGGGACTTTGCTTGACCACTGCGGGTGACGAAATGATCATCCGAAAATCAGCTGTAAAAGGCATTCGTATCACCAAAATTGTGGGAGCCGATTTGCCTTTGGAAACCGAAAATAATGTGGCGGGTGTTGCTGCCTTAGCAATGATGGAAGAAGTTGAAACCGAATTTGGTTTTGAAATCGAAATCTACAAACACATCAAAGCCGGAAGCGGAATCGGAAGTAGCGCTGCCAGTTCTGCCGGAGCTGTTTTTGGAATCAACGAATTATTAGGTCGTCCTTTTACTCGAAAAGAATTGGTAAAATTCGCCATGCAAGGCGAAAAATTAGCCAGTGGAAACGCGCATGCAGACAATGTTGCTCCCTGTTTATTAGGTGGATTTACTTTGGTAAGATGCTCGAATCCTTTGGATATTATCAAAATCGAAAGCCCCGAAGAATTGTACGCAACAGTTGTTCATCCTCAAATTGAGTTGAAAACTTCGGATGCACGCTCAGTATTAAAACAAACCGTTTCCTTAAAAAGTGCTATTACGCAATGGGGAAATGTGGGCGGATTAGTGGCAGGATTATACACGAATGATTACGAATTAATCGGTCGTTCTTTGCACGATGAAATCATCGAACCGGTTCGTAGCATGCTAATTCCTGGTTTCGATTTAATCAAGAAAACAGCTTATGAAAACGGAGCTTTAGGTTCTGGAATTTCAGGTTCTGGTCCTTCGATTTTTGCTTTAAGCAGAGGAAAAGAAACCGCCGATAAAATCGCAAAAGCCATGAGCGCTGTTTATGACGAAATCAATTTGCCTTATGAAATTCACGTTTCAAAAGTGAATGCGGATGGAATAAGTATAATAATATAAGAAGTTTGAAATACGATATACGAATTTCGAATCGCAAAATCGTATATCAAATATTGTAAATCGTAAATTTAAAAATGAAATACTACAGTTTAAACCATAACGCACCAAAAGTTTCTTTCGAAGAAGCCGTAATACAAGGATTAGCAACCGATAAAGGATTGTATTTTCCAGAATCTATAACTCCGTTAAAAGCTGATTTTTTCGAAAATATCGAAAATTTGAGCAATGAGGAAATGGCGTACGAAGCCATCCAACAATTTGTGGGCGACGAAATTCCAGCCGAAACTTTAAAACAAATCATCGCCGAAACTTTATGTTTCGATTTTCCGACGGTGAAAGTGGAAGATAATATTTACGCATTGGAATTGTATCACGGGCCAACAATGGCTTTTAAGGATGTTGGTGCCCGATTTATGTCACGTTGTTTGGCGTATTTCAATAAAGACCAAAAAGACAGTAAAAACACGGTTCTTGTAGCGACTTCTGGCGATACAGGTGGTGCTGTTGCAAGTGGTTTCCTTGGTGTTCAGGGTGTTGAAGTGATCATTTTATATCCTTCGGGGAAAGTGAGCGACATTCAAGAACGACAATTAACAACTTTGGGACAAAATATAAAAGCGCTTGAAGTAGACGGCGTTTTTGATGATTGTCAAGATATGGTCAAAAAAGCGTTTTTAGACGAAAGTCTGAAACATAAAAAACTAACATCGGCGAATTCGATAAATATCGCCCGTTGGTTGCCGCAAATGTTTTACTTCTTCTTTGCTTACAAACAACTGAAATCGCAAAACAAACCTTTGGTATTTTCTTGTCCGAGTGGAAATTTTGGAAATATTTGCGCCGGAATTATCGCGAAAAAATTAGGTTTACCAATCGAACATTTTGTGGCTTCGACCAATGTAAATGATACCGTTCCGAGATTCTTAGAAAACGGAAATTACGATCCAAAACCATCTAAAGCAACGATTTCGAATGCGATGGATGTTGGGAATCCAAGTAATTTTATCCGTATTCAAGAAATGTACAATAACGATTTGGAGCAATTCAAAAAAGATTTTTCTTCCTTTTCTTATTCCGATGCCGAAACTTTGGAAGCGATGAAATCCATCTATAAAACCGACGGATATATTGCAGAACCACACGGCGCTGTTGGTTATTTAGGTTTGAAAAAAGAACTGAAAAACCACGCAAACGCCATTGGAATTTTCTTAGAAACGGCTCATCCAATCAAATTTTTGGATGTGGTTGAACCAGCCTTAAACATAAAATTACCAATTCCAACGCAAATTGAAAGCGTATTGAATAAAGAAAAAGTAAGTGTAAAAATCAAAACTTATGAAGAATTGAAAGCATTTTTGGGGTAAAACAGGATTGTTATTAAAACATTAACCGCAAATTCGCAAATTATAAAATTTGCGAATTTGCGGTTTTTTTTGTTTCATTACATTTTGCAACTTAAATAACCTTACACCTTATAACGATTTAATGTTTGATTTATTCCTCCAAACTCAAAAAAGCTTTACCAATATTCGCAATCACATCCGAAGCGATAAACGACTGATAACCCGTTTCGGGCAGCGCAATATCGGCTGTTAATCCGTGGAGATAAACGCCAAGAATTGCCGCATCAACTGGTTCGTAGGATTGAGCGAGCAAACTTGTAATCATTCCTGTGAGGACATCGCCAGTTCCGGCTGTTGCCAAAGCGGCGTTTCCGGTAGTGTTTTCGTAAATCGTTGCACCGTCGATGATGAATGTTGGTGCGCCTTTCATGACAATTATAAGATTATGCAGTTTTGAAAAAGCGATTGTTTTTTCGAACTTTTCGGAGTTCGAATTCCATTTTCCTATAAGTCGTTCCAGTTCTTTAGGATGTGGCGTGAGAATTGTTTTATTGGGCAATAACGAAATCCACGTTGCATTTTGAGATAGAATATTCAGTGCATCGGCATCAATAACTAGAGGCGTTTTGTCATTAATCAGGAATTCGTGAAGCGCATTTTGGGTTCCTAACTCCTGCCCTATTCCAGGACCAATACCGATGGCGTTGGGCATAAAATCGTATTCTATTTTCGAAATGTATTTTTCTTGACAATCCGTTAAAACCATCACTTCGGGATTGGCGGTTTGAAGAATTTCGTAACCGCATTGCGGGATAAATACCGTGACTAATCCGCAACCGGTTTTCAAACACGCTTTTGATGATAAAGCCATCGCTCCTATTTTGCCATAACTGCCACCAATTAACAAGGCGTGACCTTGAATTCCTTTATGCGTGTGCGGATCTGTGGGTTTATATCGTTGGAGGATTTCGATGCGGTCTATAGCAATTGGATTTTTCATTGGATTTATTTGCTTAAAATTACGAAAATTTGATGAATTTTAAGTAAAAAACTTTGCCACGAATTACACTAATTTTCACTAATTTTTAAAATTAAAAAAAAATAATTCATGCCAATTCGTGTAATTGTTTCACCCGTTCGCTTTGCTTGGGTCGTGGCTGACAAATTAATTGGCATTAGTACCAATTATTCTTATAATTTATTATCCGTTTTAATTAGTTTTCTGTAGGTAAAGTCACTAGGTTTAATAACTCTGTAAATAAAAATATTTTTTATAACAATTGGAACGAATGTTGAGTTGTACTTATGAGTTAGAGATTTATCCGAATACAATAATACTAATTAAAAAACAATGGATTTAACCCAAATACATCGTCAAGAATTATATAACGCCATGCAAATATTGGAAAACCCAGGAATTGCGGCAAAAATAACCAATTTTGTAGGTACACCAATCGAAAAAGGAATCGCCATGCTTCCCGAAAGTTGGAACGACAAAATAGGCGAAGTGACACAAAACGCACTTTTGAAAGCGGCAAATGCGGCGGTATTCACCATGAGTGACCGACCTAATGAAGCACCGTCTAATTGGTGGCATAAAATAGGCGTTGCCGTAACGGGTGGCGTTGGTGGTTTTTTTGGTCTTGGTGCTTTGGTCATAGAACTTCCCGTTTCTACAACCATCATGTTGCGCTCGATTGCGGATATTGCGAGAGCCGAAGGAGAATCTATAAATGACCCTGAAACCAAATTAGCGTGCTTGGAGGTTTTCGCTTTGGGTGGCAAAAGCAAAAATGATAATGCTACAGAAAGTGGCTATTTTGTCGTTAGAACCGCTTTGGCAAAATCGGTGGCAGAAGCTGCCGAATTTATTGCCTCCCGAACCTTGGCCGAAGAAGGTTCGCCAGCTTTAATACGATTTATTGTAAAGATTGCCGAACGATTTAGCATTCAAGTAACTGAAAAAATGGCTGCTCAAACCATTCCGGCAATTGGCGCAGCAGGCGGAATACTTGTAAATACGATTTTCATTGACCATTTTCAGGATATGGCAAAAGGTCATTTTACCATAAGACGATTAGAGAAATTGTACGGAAAAGAACAGATTAAAATGGCTTATGAAGAAATGATGAAAATAGGATTGGGTTATTAAAAAAGTAAGAATAATTTTAGTTTATAATTGATTTGCTGCTGGTAAAAGCACTAAGCTTGAGTCACTATTAAAAAAAAGAAAATTATTGCCACCAGCTCTGCGAAGTATTAGTATCTTATTACCACAAAATATAATCGTGACTGCTCTGCGAAGTCTCCCGACTTCGTAGCTATTCCTATAATCAGCAAACACAGGTAATACAAAGTTGATAAAGTTAAATAGGCATATAATAATAGGTACGAAGTCGGGAGACTTCGCACAGCATCCTGATTAAATAGAAAATTTTAGTTTTTACTACAAATGCCATAGCCCCGATAACAGTGGAAATCCTTTTCTAAACCTTTTTTGGTTTAGAAAAAGATTGCAACGAATAGCGGGGCACGAGCGAAGCGAACTGGCGAAGCAAATAGCTCCTAAAAACACTTTGTCAGTCGGAATAAAATCGATAAATTTGCGGCTCAAAATTTACACAAAAGCTACAATGAAAAATACTGCGCTTACGCACATACACGAAAGTTTGGGAGCAAAAATGCTTCCGTTTGCCGGATACAATATGCCTATTTTATATGAAGGTGTGAATGCTGAACACGAGGTGGTTCGCAATAGTGTGGGCGTTTTTGATGTGTCGCACATGGGCGAATTCTTGATTACGGGTCCAAATGCTTTGGCTTTGATTCAGAAAGTGACTTCGAATGATGCTTCGACTTTGACTATTGGGAGAGCGCAATATTCGTGTTTACCTAATAATGATGGCGGAATTGTAGATGATTTATTGGTTTACAAAATGAAAGACGAGCAATATTTATTGGTCGTAAATGCTTCGAATATCGATAAAGATTGGGATTGGATTTCGACTCACAATGATTTGGGCGTAGAAATGAGAAACCTTTCGGATGATTATTCGCTATTGGCCATTCAAGGTCCAAAAGCGGTGGAAGCTATGCAAGCGTTGTCTTCTATAGATTTATCGGCGATTGAATATTATCATTTTGTAGTTGGGGATTTTGCAGGAATCGAGAACGTGATTATTTCGGCAACGGGTTACACCGGTTCGGGTGGTTTCGAGATTTATTGTAAAAATGACGAAGTAGAACAAATATGGAATAAAGTTTTTGAAGCGGGTGCTGCTTTTGGTATCAAACCAATAGGTCTTGCGGCTCGTGATACGTTGCGTTTAGAAATGGGTTTTTGTTTGTACGGAAACGACATTAACGATACTACTTCGCCAATTGAAGCTGGTTTGGGTTGGATCACGAAATTCAATAAAGAATTTACGAATTCGGAAAACTTGAAAAAACAAAAAGAAGAAGGTGTTGCTAAAAAATTAGTAGCTTTTGAAATGCAAGAGCGTTCGGTACCAAGACATGATTATGAAATTGTGGATGCGAACGGAAACGCAATTGGAATTGTAACTTCGGGAACCATGTCGCCATCGATGAATGTTGGGATCGGAATGGGTTATGTAACTACCGAAAACAGTAAAATTGGCAGTGATATTTTTATTAGAATCAGAAAAAACGATGTTTCGGCTAAGGTGGTGAAATTGCCGTTTTACAAGAAAGATTAAAAGATTGAAAGAAAAAACTGAAACACAGATTTCACAGATTAGCACAGATTTTTATATGATTTGTGAAGATTCGTGAAATGGATGTAAGTTTTATTCTTTAGAAAAAAAATGAATTTTTTATAAGAAATAATAATTGAAAAAAGTAATCTTCTTTCTAATCCTGTTTTTTTCAAAAGAACTCCCTGCGCAAACCAAAACGGATGCTTGCACTACATTGTCCAAAATTAATGCTTTGATTAAAGAGTCGCATTATAAACCTAAACCGATTAATGATAGTTTATCGGTTTATGTTTTTAACCATTTTCTAAAAGTTTTAGACGAAAGAAACAATTTGTTTTTAGAATCAGAAATTAATAATCTTAAAAAACACAAATACAAATTAGACGATTATACCAACCATTTGAATTGTAGTTTTTTAAATGAATTTTATACAACTTATCAAAAAGCAGTTAGTCGCCATACTGCAATTATAGAAAGTATTAAAAAAGAAAAATTTCCTCTGAGTAGCAACGAATTAATGAAGTCATATAAAAACGCATTGCCTCATTTAAAAACGGAAGAAGAATTAAAAAAATACTATAAAAAAAGAATGCTTTTTGATGTTTTAAATGAAATAGCGCAAACTAGTTCTAATAAAGATTCTTTACTAACCGCGTTTTCAAGTATTTCCGAAACTTCAAAACAAAAAACATTCGACGATTACACCTGTGAAGCCACCAAAAACAATCTTACAACAGAAGCTTTTTACGACCTTTATTTTAACGTTTATTGTTCTTATTTTGATCCTCATACCGAATTTTTTTCAACTAATGAAAAATCAAATTTCCTTTCTTCGATTAGTTCAGACAACTATACTTTAGGTCTTGGTCTTTCAATAAAAGAAACGAATAATCTTACCATTGATGAGATATTACCTGGTAGCCCAGCTTATTTTTCGGAAAAAATAGAGCTTGGAGATCAAGTAATTAAAATAAAATCGAAGGAAGAAGAATACGTAGTTAATTGCTTTAATTTTGAAAAAATAACTAAAATATTAAGTTCCAGCCAAAACAAAAGTATTGTGTTAACCCTCAAGAAAAAAAGTGGTGAAATTTACACTGTAAATCTCTACAAGCAAGTTATGAGAGATTATCAAAATAGTGTTTATAGTTATATTCTGGAAAAAGATAATCAAAGAACGGGTTATATTAAAATCCCTAGCTTTTATTCAACTTTAGAAAACGGACAAACAAATGTAAGTGATGATGTAGCCTTAGAATTAGCCAAACTAAAAGAAGATAAAATCACGGGCTTAATTGTTGATTTAGAAAATAACGGCGGCGGCTCTATGCAAGAAGCTGTTTTACTCTGTGGTTTGTTTATGAATGCTCCCTATTTAGCCCAAGCTGTTGTTAAATCACATAAAAAAGAAATTATTGGTAATCAGAAACCCAAAAATAGTTATACTGGCCCAATCGTTATCCTAATAAATGGTTTCTCAGCTTCGGCAAGTGAGTTTTTTGCTAATGTAATGCAAGATTATAATTTAGCTTTGATTGTAGGAACAAAATCCTTAGGGAAAGCTACAATTCAAGAAATAGTACCCTTACCAAATGAAAAAGATCAATTTCTGAAACTAACCATTGGTGAATTTTATCGAGTAACCGGAAAAACGAATCAATACAGCGGTATTACACCCGATATTGAAATTCCTAGTTTATTTGACGACCAAATTCCTAGAGAAAAAAGTTATGCTACTGCTATTAAAAATGATAAAATTGAAAACATTGTGGATACCAATAAGTTTCCAATGAATGAAAAACAAAAACAAGCTATTTTAGAATATAAACAAAAGTCAAAAAACAATATAGAATTACAAAAAAACATCCATTTTAAGACGATTTTTAATCAATTTTTCACTTTTCATCCTGTTGCTATTCCTTTAGAATTTAATGCTGTTTTTAATTTAAATAAATTGAATGGATTTTCGAAAGAATGGAAAGAAATTGAAACATTTAGTAAAACGCAATATTCCTTTATTGTTAACAACACCAGTAATGATACGAAAAAGATAGAAAATAGCAATTACTTAAAATCAATAAATAGTACACAAATTAAAAATTTAAAAAACAACTTTCGTGTTTTTGAATCCATAAAAATCATGGCAAACTTAAAATAAAACAGCAATAACAATGACAAAATTGAAATTGAAATTGAATTTTGATATTGCAATTGAAAAAGTTATTTTTGCACATTGAAATATGTTTTTGAATATCGAATGTCGATTAAAGAATTATGATTTCAGAAGTTTAAAAAAAATAAGAAATGGGAAGAGCGTTCGAATTTAGAAAAGGAAGAAAAATGAAACGTTGGTCAGCAATGGCCAAAGCATTTACCAGAATTGGTAAAGATATTGTAATGGCTGTAAAAGAAGGCGGACCAAATCCTGATGCCAATTCAAGATTAAGAGCGGTTATACAAAACTCGAAGGCAGCAAATATGCCAAAAGAGAATGTAGAACGCGCCATAAAAAAAGCTACCGATAAAGATACAGCAAACTATAAAGAAGTACTTTTTGAAGGTTATGCGCCTCATGGAATCGCAATTCTTGTTGAAACAGCGACTGACAACAATAACAGAACAGTTGCCAATGTTAGAAGTTATTTTAATAAATGTAATGGAACAATGGGAACGCAAGGTTCGGTTGAATTTATGTTTGACCACACTTGTAACTTTAGAATTCCAGCAAGCGGAATGGATCCTGAAGAATTAGAATTAGAATTAATCGATTTTGGTGCCGAAGAAGTTTTTGAAGATGAAGACGGAATCTTAATTTATGCTCCTTTTAATAGTTTTGGTACGATCCAAAAAGAATTAGAAAACAGAAAAATAGAAATCCTATCTTCTGGTTTTGAAAGAATTCCACAAATCACGAAAAAACTAACCGAAGCTGAAATGGCTGACGTGGAGAAACTTATCGAAAAAATGGAAGAAGATGATGACGTGATGAACGTATATCATACAATGGAAGAATAAATCAGAATTCAGATATAAAAAACTCCAGATAGCTTTGGAGTTTTTTTTATACCAAAAAATTACTGAAATTAATTCGACTGTTTTACAGACAATAAATAACTAAAACCCCTGATTATGAAAATCTTTACTCTACTATTTATTTCTCTAATTTTTTCGATAACAAATTCCAATGCTCAAAGTAAAAATACCAAAATTTCATCAAGGAATCAAGACCATTATATCACTACAACAATAGATTATCCAATAGCTGGCACCTATCAATATGAGAATATATCAGAACCTATAGTTATATTAAATGGAGATGGAACAGGTGTTTTTCAGAGTAAAGATCTATCAAAAAGAGGAATAATTTGGGGGTTAGAATGTTCTGAAAATGGAACACTTAAATTCAAAGAAGGGTTTGATAGCGCCGTATATACTCTTTGTTATAAAATCAAAGACAATTTAATTAATTCAGAATCAAGCGATAACAACGATTGGATTTTAGTAGAATTCTCCATTCATTTCAATACCAAGAAAATGTATATTATGGGCGAAAGGGTTAAAGATTATGTGGATTAATTAAACTTAAAAAAATCTAATTAAAAAATAACAAGTTACTTTTTAAAATGATTCTATTTGAAAGCATAAAAAAACTCATTCTTATTGAATGAGTTTTTTTATGCTTTCAACAAAATTACTTCTTCTCTCCAGCTAATTGTTTTCTGCTTTTATAGGCTTTTAAATATTCACCTTTTGGTTTTCCATCGTCAAAAGAACTCCATTTTACGAGTGTTCTTACTCCACTTCTTGCCTCTTCATTCGTGAAATTTTCATATTCAATTCGATAAATAGCCGAATACATTTCGGCGCGACCAATACCGTGGTAGCAATGAATCAAAACCGGATAATTATCTTTATTATCCATGATTTTGAAGAATCGATCTAAATTTTCCTGTTTTGGAACTTGATCAGAACCATTATTGAAATAATTAACTCCTTTTATTTTAGCTACGGCATCTTTTTCGGCAGTAAGTTCTGCTGGTATTTCAGGATTATTTACCAAGTCAGTTGTACCGGGAAAGCGCAAATCGACAATTGATTTAATATGGTATTTTTTGACGTAACTTTCTATTTCACTTGGCGGAATTACACCTGATTTATAGACTTTGCCTTCAGTTATTGTTTCAAAATTATGATTAATGTTCATATCGTAAACATATTTTCCAACAAATACCAATACTATCGCAAGTATGGAAAACCCAATTATTTTTTTATTTTTTTTCATTTTTATATCATTGCGAGGAAAGAAGCTATTTCATCCTCATATTATTATTTAGAATACATTTTTTGGTCCACAACTCGATTCATATAATCCTGAATAAAAGCTTTACAACGCAACTCAAGATCATCCATTTCTGGATTTCTGTTTTTTATTAGATTATTTTTCAATGCTTTATCATTTTTATCATAAAAACCAAGAGCTAGTTTACCGTCGAAAGTACAAATGTAATTTCCTCTTGCAAATTGATAAATACTTCCTGTAGAATTGATTACAAAAGGTTCGGTTGTTTTTTTGTCGAACAAGCTTCTTCCCCAACTTCTAAACGGTTTCTTATATCCAATCATGTCCAAAATCGTTGGGTAAATATCTATTTGCTGAGCAAAATCATCATCTACTCCCACATAATTACTATTCGGTTTATAAATAATAATTGGAACTGCATACCTATTAATTGGTTTTTGATATTCATCATAATAAATTTGATTACAGTGATCGGCAACCAAAACAAAAATAGTATTCGAAAACCATGGTTGTTTTTTGGCTTCGGTGAAAAATCTTTTTAAGGCAAAATCGGTGTATTCTGCACATTTATGAATAGGAACTCCACCTTCGTGAAATCTGTTTTTATATTTTTCGGGAATAATATAAGGTTCGTGCGATGAAACGGTAAAAACGGAAGCAAAAAATGGCGTTTTCTTTTTATCCAAGGTGTTTTTCATAAATTGAAGAAAAGGTTCATCCCAAATTCCCCAAAAACCATCAAATTGAGAATCGTCATTAAACTCGGTTCTTCCATAATAATGATCGATGCCAAGGATATTTCCAAAACCTAAAAATCCCATCGAACCATTAGCCGCTCCGTGAAAAAAGGAAGTGTCATATCCTTCTCCTTTCAATGTAGAAACAAGTGATTCTATTTTTTGTTTTGGATAAGGAGAAGACGTAAAAGCATCTTTAAACGACGGAATTCCAGCCAAAACGGATGACATTCCATGTATAGATTGACGGCCATTGGCATACGCATTGGTAAAAATCATACTGTGCTGCGACAAGGAATCTAAAAACGGCGCATGTGTTTTATAATTTGGAATACCCGACTTTTTATTGAATGCTCCAATGTATTCACGACCATAACTTTCGAGAATAAAAACAACTACATTCGGTTTCGTTTCTGGATTATTGTGATATTGTTTTATAGGCTGAATTTTCTCTAAAATCAATTGTTCCGTAACTCCTGGATAATTTGTTTTGAGGAAACTATTGGCAAACATGGTTCTAATAATTGCAAAAGGCGTGTTAAGCACTATGTCCGAATGAACAATATTTTTTACGTGACGACTGGCATCCAAAAGGTTTATTGGTCGAGTAGATTTCTTGAAATCACCACCGCGAATACCGCCAATAGTCAATAAAATTATCAATAAAAAACCTATTGCAGAAAACCCAAAATAAGGTATTTTTTGAGTTGGAATCGAAACTTTAACGGTAATCTTTTTGTACAAATAAATCCAAAGCATGGAGCACATGATAAACAATGCCAAAACATGCCAATAATCAATCAAAAAACTAAAGAACAAAACCTTTTTATTGGTTTCATGTTTTATCACATTGAGCGCAACAATTGTGGTTCGGGCATACGTAAACTTGTAATAAATAAAGTCAATAAAGTTCGTGGCATAAGCCAATAAGTTCGTTGCAAAATAAAGATAACGAAGATTTCTTTGATACCTAATCGTGGTGTTTTTTAAAAATGGCAAGACCGAAAAAACGATAAACAGAAGGTTTACATATAAAATAGCTGTTGTATCAAAGGCCAAACCATAATAACAAAGAGCAAGAAAATCCGAAAATGAATCTACTCGAAGCAAATCGGTATTATAAAGATAAAAAAGAATTCGGGCAATAAAATAGAAAATATAAGCCAAGGATAGTCTGTAAAACAAGACTTTATATTCATTCAGACGCAAGTTTTGCTGCATTTTTGGGTCAATTAATTAAACTTTGCAAATATATTACAATTAATCAATTTTGCGTTGTTAAACTTTTGACAAAAAACAGAATACATTTATAATTCGGAAAAACTGTTAACTGATAAAATCATCTCGTTTATGTCAAAAATATTTAAAAGCTTAAAAATTGGTCACTAATAATTTATTACTTAATTTGCGATGAATTAATACCTTTTAAAATGACCAATATCACCCGATTATTTGATTTTCCTTATTTTCAATTAGAGCATTATTCAATTCCAGATGCTTTGGTTACCAAGTATAATGGGGTTTGGGTAAAAACTTCAACCGAAGAATATATTGCTAAAGCCAATGCCGTTTCAAGAGCGTTGTTGCGAATGGGAATTCAAAAAGACGATAAAATTGCGCTGATTTCTACCAATAATAGAACTGAATGGAATATTATGGATATAGGAGCGCTACAAACCGGAGCACAAACTATCCCAATTTACCCAACTATTGCCGAAGCAGATTATGAATATATCCTCAACCATTCCGAATCTATCTACTGTTTTGTTTCAGATGCTGAAGTGTTGCAAAAAGTAAATTTAATAAAACAAAATCTTCCCAATCTTAAAGAAGTTTTCTCGTTTGACGAAATCGAAGGTTGCAAAAATTGGAAAGAACTACTTGTTCTTGGCGAAGACCAAAGCAATCAAGATGAAGTTGAAAATCGAAAAAGCAACGTTAAAACTGAAGATTTAGCTACCATAATTTATACTTCTGGAACAACAGGAAAACCAAAAGGAGTTATGCTTTCGCATAAAAATATTGTCTCAAATGTGTTAGATAGCGCTGCGAGAATTCCTTTCGAAAAGGGAAAAAGTCGTGCGATGAGCTTCTTACCTATTTGCCATATTTTCGAAAGAATGATTTTGTATCTATACCAATATTATGGTGTTGCCGTTTATTTTGGAGAATCAATAGATAAAATTAGTGATAATATCAATGAGGTAAAACCAACAGTAATGTCAGCCGTACCAAGACTTCTTGAAAAAGTGTATGACAAAATCTATGCAAAAGGTTTGAACCTTTCTGGAATAAAAAGAAAAATGTTTTTCTGGGCTGTTGATTTAGGATTGAAATACGAACCTTATGGCGCGAATGGATTGTGGTATGAATTTCAATTAAAAATAGCCAGAATACTGATCTTCAGCAAATGGAGATCAGGTTTAGGAGGCAATTTAGATTTGATGGTTTCCGGAAGTGCGGCTTTACAGCCAAGGCTTGCTAGAGTATTCGCTGCTGCCCAAATCCCCGTAATGGAAGGATACGGATTAACCGAAACTTCACCTGTAATCTCAGTAAATGACACAAGAAATCACGGTTTCAAAGTGGGAACTGTTGGAAAAGTAATTAATAATGTTGAAATAAAAATTGCCATCGACGGAGAAATCCTATGTAAAGGACCAAATGTTATGATAGGCTACTACAAAGACGAAGCCTTGACAAAAGAGGCAATTATAGACGGATACTTCCATACTGGCGATATTGGAGAAATTGACAGCGAAGGTTTTCTTAAAATTACGGATCGAAAGAAAGAAATGTTCAAAACTTCTGGAGGTAAATATATCTCGCCTCAATTGCTTGAAAATGCTATGAAACAATCTCGTTTTATTGAGCAAATAATGGTTATTGGCGATGGACAAAAAATGCCGGCAGCTTTTATTCAACCTAATTTTGAGTTCGTTAGAGAATGGGAAAAAATTCACGGAATAACTGTAGGTAAAACCAATGAAGAAGTAATCGCGAATCCAAAAGTGATCGAGCGCATTCAAGAAGAAGTTAATATTTTAAATGAAAAATTCGGAAATTGGGAAAAAATAAAACGTTTCGAATTGACTCCGGATGTGTGGTCTATCGATTCTGGGCACCTTACGCCTACTCTAAAATTAAAGCGAAAAATTGTAATGGAAAAATATATTAATTTGTTCCATAAAATTTACAACTAATATTTTATTCCATTTATCATAAAAACTCCTTAATAAGGAGTTTTTTTATGCCAATTATCAAAATGCAAAAAATAAGTTTAATTTATTATGCGTGCATAGTATTTTTTTGTTATATTTGAAAACGATTGCGTATAACCAAAATACAAACAAAAGCCCCTATCTATATGAAAGACAAAACTATAGACTATCTACTCCGAGCTACTTGGCAAGCTGTTGCTAGAATGTATAACGAAGAAGCCGCAAAATATGGTGCCACAATGGCAACCGGTTTTGCATTATTGAGCATGGACAAAGACAGCGGAAATCCTTCTACAGCTTTGGGACCAAAAATGGGAATGGAAGCCACTAGCTTAACCAGAACTTTAAAATCTATGGAGGAAAAAGGATTGATTATAAAAGAAAAAAATCCTTTTGACGGACGCGGCGTTTTTATTTATCTAACCGAATTTGGAAAAGAAAAAAGAGAATTATCGAAAAATACCGTTTTAAAATTTAATGAAGCAGTAAAGCAAAATATTTCTGAGGAACAACTCCAAAATTTCATTGAAGTTTCAGAAATTATCAATGAATTAATTCAGGAGAAGAAAATATTTTAGAAGAAAAAAGAGAATAGAATATAGAAAATAGATTGTACTATAAAACTATAAACAGTTTAAAATGAAAAGAGTTATTAAAAAAGTTGCAGTAATTGGATCCGGAATTATGGGTTCGGGAATTGCTTGTCATTTTGCCAACATCGGTGTCGAGGTTTTGCTTTTGGATATTGCACCAAGAGAGCTTACCGAGGTCGAAGCTAAGAAAGGATTGACATTAGAAAGCAAAATAGTGCGCAATCGCTTGGTGAATGAACATTTCCAAAATGCGCTAAAATCGAAACCATCGCCTATTTATCACCCGAAATTTGCCAGCAGAATTACCACCGGAAATACCACCGATGATATCGCTAAAATTGCCAATGTAGATTGGATTATCGAAGTTGTTGTAGAACGTTTAGATATCAAGAAATTGGTTTTCGAACAAATCGAGAAATTCCGCAAGCCGGGAACTTTAGTAACCTCAAATACATCTGGAATTCCAATTCATTTTATGAGCGAAGGACGATCTGATGATTTTCAGAAACATTTTTGTGGAACCCACTTTTTTAACCCAGCGCGTTATTTAAAATTATTCGAAATTATTCCTGGTCCGCAAACTTCAACCGAAGTTTTGGACTTCCTTACAATATATGGAGAGAAATTCTTAGGCAAAACTTCGGTCGTTGCCAAAGACACTCCTGCTTTTATCGGAAACAGAATTGGAATTTACGGAATCCAAAGTTTATTCCATTTGGTCAAAGAATTGGGTTTAACCATCGAAGAAGTCGATAAATTAACAGGACCTGTTATTGGAAGACCAAAATCGGCGACTTTCAGAACGGTCGATGTGGTTGGTTTGGATACTTTAGTACACGTTGCCAACGGAATCTACGAAAACTGTCCGAATGACGAACAACACGAATTGTTCCAATTACCAGATTTCATCACAAAAATGATGGAAAATAATTGGCTGGGAAGCAAAACAGGACAAGGTTTCTACAAAAAAGAAGGACGAGATATTCTGACTTTGGATTTAAATACTTTAGAATATCGTCCTGCCAAAAAAGCTTCGTTTACAACTTTGGAACTAACAAAAACTATCGACAAACCAATTAATCGTTTTAAGGTTTTGGTAAATGGAACTGATAAAGCGGGCGAATTCTACAGAAAAAGTTTCGCCGGAATGTTTGCTTATGTTTCTAATAGAATTCCAGAAATTTCGAATGAATTATACAAAATCGACGATGCTATGAAAGCAGGTTTTGGTTGGGAAAACGGCCCTTTCGAAATTTGGGATGCCATTGGCGTAGCAAAAGGAATCGAAATCATGAAAGCCGAAGGTTTAGAACCAAATGCTTGGGTGAATGAAATGTTAGCTTCTGGAAATTCGAATTTTTATACTGTAAAAGAAGGGGCAACATATTTTTACAACATTCCAAATAAAACGCAAACAAAAGTTCCAGGACAAGATGCTTTTATCATCCTGAACAACATTCGCGAAAGCAAAAAAATATGGAGTAATAGCGGTGCCATTATCCAAGATTTAGGCGACGGAATTTTGAATTTAGAATTTCAATCGAAAATGAATACCATAGGTGGAGACGTTTTACAAGCCATAAACAAAGCAATTGATTTATCCGAAAAAGAATATCAAGGTTTAGTTATTGGAAACCAAGGAGCGAATTTCTCCGTTGGTGCCAATATCGGAATGATCTTTATGATGGCTGTCGAACAAGAATATGAAGAGCTGAATATGGCTATAAAAATGTTCCAAGACACGATGATGCGCGTACGCTATTCTGGAATTCCAGTAATCGTTGCGCCACACGGAATGACTTTGGGCGGCGGTTGTGAAATGAGCATGCACGCCGATAAAGTGGTTGCTGCTGCAGAAACGTATATTGGTTTGGTCGAATTTGGAGTTGGAGTAATTCCAGGAGGTGGCGGATCGAAAGAAATGGCGTTAAGAGCTTCGGATTTATTTCGCAAAAACGATGTGGAATTGAATGTATTACAAGAATATTTCTTGACTGTGGCTATGGCCAAAGTTTCGACTTCGGCTCATGAAGCCTTTGATTTAGGAGTTTTACAACACGGAAAAGATGTTGTGGTTGTGAACAAAGACCGTCAAATTGCCGAAGCCAAAAAACACGCTTTGATAATGGCAGAAGCTGGTTACACCCAACCTATTCGCAGAAATGATGTGAAAGTTTTGGGAAAACAAGCTTTGGGAATGTTCTTAGTGGGAACGGACCAAATGGAAGCCGGAAAATACATCTCGGAACACGACAAGAAAATTGCTAATAAACTCGCTTATGTAATGGCTGGTGGCGATTTATCCGAACCAACATTGGTATCCGAACAATATTTATTGGATATTGAAAGAGAAGCTTTTTTGAGTTTATGCACCGAAAGAAAAACATTGGAACGCATCCAATTTATGTTAACCAAAGGGAAACCGTTGAGAAATTAATTTTAAATTAAAAATGTTGAATTTTAAATGTTTAGAAAATATTTAAGTCAACCAATAATTTAAAATTTATAATTCAAAATTTAAAATAATTATGAAAACAGCCTATATAGTAAAAGCATACAGAACTGCCGTGGGGAAAGCACCAAAAGGAGTATTTAGATTCAAGCGTCCTGATGAATTAGCTGCAGAAACCATTCAATTTATGATGAATGAATTACCGGATTTCGACAAGAAACGAATTGATGACGTCATGGTTGGAAACGCAATGCCAGAAGCCGAACAAGGTCTGAACGTGGGACGATTAATTTCCCTAATGGGATTGAAAATCGAAGATGTTCCGGGTGTAACAGTTAATAGATATTGCGCTTCGGGATTAGAAACTATTGGGATGGCTACAGCCAAAATTCAGTCAGGAATGGCGGATTGTATTATTGCTGGTGGAGCTGAAAGCATGAGTTTTATTCCTATGGGCGGTTACAAACCAACTCCTGATTATGCAGTTGCAGCAGCTGGTCACGAAGATTATTATTGGGGAATGGGTTTGACCGCCGAAGCCGTTGCCAAACAATACAACATTTCTAGAGCCGATCAAGATGAGTTCGCTTTTCAATCCCACAATAAAGCCTTGAAAGCGCAAGCAGATGGTAAATTTGACAAGCAAATTGTTCCCATAACTATCGAGCAAACTTTCATTAATGAAAATGGCAAAAAAGAAACCAAATCATACGTTGTAAATAAAGATGAAGGTCCAAGAGCAGGAACTTCGGTTGAAGCTTTATCAGGATTAAGAGCCGTTTTTGCCGCCGACGGAAGTGTAACAGCTGGGAACTCTTCGCAAATGAGTGATGGAGCTGCTTTTGTTTTGATCATGAGCGAAGAAATGGTCAAAGAATTAAACCTTACTCCTATTGCACGTTTGGTCAACTTTGCTTCGGCAGGAGTTGAACCAAGAATTATGGGAATTGGCCCCGTGAAAGCAATTCCGAAGGCTTTGAAACAAGCTGGATTGCAATTAAAAGATATTGATTTAATCGAATTAAACGAAGCTTTTGCCTCGCAATCATTGGCAGTAATTCGGGAATTAGACATCAATCCAGACATCGTAAATGTCAATGGTGGCGCGATTGCATTAGGTCATCCACTAGGTTGTACAGGTGCAAAATTATCGGTTCAACTATTCGACGAAATGAAAAGACGTGGAAATAAATATGGAATTGTCAGTATGTGTGTGGGAACTGGACAAGGAAGCGCGGGAATTTACGAATTATTGTAATTAACTAATATTTCTCCATTTTTTGTCATTCCGAAGGAATCTCATTTAGTAATACTCTTTAAGAGATTCCTTCAGAATGACAAAAAGAGTAAATAAACCTTTTTTAATAAGAAAAAAACATAGTCATGGAAGATAAAACTCGCGGTGGTCAATTCATCGTAAAAGAAACAAAATGCGAAGATGTCTTCACACCAGAAGATTTCAATGAAGAGCAATTAATGATGCGCGACTCGGTTAAGGAGTTTGTGGACAAAGAAGTTTGGCCAAACAAAGACCGATTTGAGAAAAAAGAGTACGCTCTTACCGAAGAAACCATGAAGAAAGCCGGTGATTTAGGTTTTCTAAGCGTAGCCGTTCCCGAAGCTTATGGTGGAATGGGTATGGGATTTGTAAATACGGTTTTGGTTTGCGATTATATTTCGGGAGCAACAGGTTCGTTTTCGACGGCTTTTGGAGCGCATACCGGAATTGGAACGATGCCGATTACTTTGTATGGAACCGAAGAACAAAAACAAAAATACGTACCAAAATTAGCTTCTGGCGAATGGTTTGGTGCTTATTGTTTGACAGAACCAGGCGCAGGATCGGATGCGAATTCAGGAAAAACAAAAGCAGTTTTATCCGATGATGGTACCCATTATAAAATTACAGGAGGAAAAATGTGGATTTCTAATGCAGGTTTTTGCTCGTTATTCATTGTTTTTGCACGTATTGAAAATGATAAAAATATTACTGGTTTCATTGTCGAAAATGATCCAAGTAATGGAATTTCAATGGGCGAAGAAGAACATAAATTAGGAATTCGTGCTTCCTCTACTCGTCAGGTTTTCTTTGCTGAGACAAAAGTTCCAGTTGAAAATATGCTTTCTGAAAGAGGAAATGGTTTCAAAATTGCCATGAATGCTTTAAATGTTGGACGTATAAAACTAGCCGCAGCTTGCCTTGACGCACAACGCCGAGTTACGACAAACGCGACAAAATATGCTAACGAAAGAGTTCAGTTTAATACTCCTATTTCTCAATTTGGTGCTATTCGTCTAAAACTTGCTGAAATGGCGACAAGCTGTTACGCAGGCGAAAGTGCCACTTACAGAGCTGCAAAAGATATTGAAGATCGTATTTTAGCTCGCGAAGCTGAAGGAACGTCCCATCAAGAAGCGGAACTAAAAGGTGTTGAAGAATATGCTATAGAATGTTCCATATTAAAAGTGGCAGTTTCTGAAGATATTCAAAATTGTGCCGATGAAGGAATTCAGATTTTCGGCGGAATGGGATTCTCCGAGGATACTCCAATGGAAAGTGCTTGGCGTGATGCCCGAATTGCACGTATTTACGAAGGTACAAATGAAATTAACAGAATGCTTTCGGTAGGAATGTTGATTAAAAAAGCATTCAAAGGTCACGTTGATTTATTAGGTCCAGCCACAAAAGTACAAGAAGAATTAATGGGAATTCCCTCTTTTGATACGCCTGATTATTCGGAATTATTTGCCGAAGAAAAAGAGATGATTGGCAAATTGAAAAAAGCATTCTTAATGGTTGCTGGTGGTGCAGTTCAAAAATACGGACCCGATTTAGATGCGCATCAACAATTATTGATGGCTGCTGCCGATATTTTAATCGAAATTTATATGGCAGAAAGCACGCTTCTTAGAACAGAAAAATTAGCCAAAAAAGAAGGCCAAGAAAAAGTAAAAGAACAAATTGCAATGGCAAAATTGTACTTGTACAAAGCTGTTGATGTAGTCACTCAAAAAGGGAAAGAAAGTGTTATTTCTTTTGCCGAAGGCGATGAACAACGCATGATGTTAATGGGATTGCGCCGATTCACAAAATACACTAATATGCCCAATATCATTGAAATAAGAGAAATAATTACAACAAAATTAGTATCAGAAAACCAATACTGTTTCTAATAATAAAGACAGTTTTAACTAGTCTCATTTGATAAGAAAACCGCCGCTGTTGCTATACAGCGCGGTTTTTTTTATTTTAATAAATTATCTAAAAAGTTTCCCCAGCATTAAGGTAAAACGCCTTCGATTTGTTGCCCAAAGCATAATTGAGGACAAGATTGGTTCGTGTGGCTTTATCAATTAAAATGCGCAAACCTATGCCCATAGCGGGTTGTATGTATTGAAAAAGTCGAATGTCTCTATCTTTATCGCTTGTACTGGTAAAATTTGTAAATAGCGTTCCGCTAATCAATTGATTGCGACTAATAGGGAATCGATATTCTGTTTCGAGATAAGTTAAATTATAACCTCGAAACAATCCTTGGGTATATCCTTTTCCGCTGCGGCTCCGCTGATCCCAACCTATTGCAGGCAAATTAAGATAAGGCACTTTTCCGCTTGTAATAAACTGGCCGTAAGTCCAAATACTAAAAACATGTTGGTTATTCGTTTTACTAAGAGGAATAAAATATCTAAATTCTGTATAAAGCACGGTACTTGCAGCCTGATTTTTATTTAAAGCTGGATTCATCCGATAATTAACATTCGCAAACCAGCCATGATTCGTATTAATTTGGTTATCTCTTGAATCAAATACCATATTTAGGCTTACACCATTTACATTATAAGCGGTGTCACTAAAGCCTTTTTTCTGATTATAGATATAATGTTCCGTAAAAATACCTTTAGTAACATTAAGATTATAATCTTGTATCGAAGAATAATCATCCAAATGAATTCCAGTACCGATATAAAAATTCCCTTTTATCTTCCAAGATATTGTTTGGTGAAATTTTAGATAATTGTATTCCATTGGTTCTTTTAATGTGTTAATATCAAAGGGTTTATTATTTCCAAAAACGGGTACTATATCTGACCCAAGCCCATAATTATCTTGCGAAAAAATATAAAAACGCCAATCTCCACTAAGAAATATTTTATTATCCCGAAGCATGACATTATTTTTAAAATTGACAATTAATTGATTTTTTCCAGTATAAATAATACCTAAGTTAATGGTTGAATATTTATCACCTATATTAATCCCTTTAAATGTGTATTGCCCCACCGCACCATAAACAAATCCTGTTGCGGGTTGCGAACCAATAATAGGAATTACAAGAAAAAAATTGTTCTGTATTGGGTTGATTACAAGCAATGAATCTTTCTTTTTAAAAATATCAGGAAGTGATTTTATCTTTTGATACTGAGTTGTTTGGGCAAAAACATTTAATTGCAAAAATAAAACCAACAATAAAGTTGAACTAATACATATAAAGTATTTACTTTTTAAAATAGTTGTCATGTAACTTATTTTGTTTTTGCTAAATTAATAAATCCAAAAGTTATAAATCATTTATAAGATTTCTATTTAGTCTGAAATAACCTAATGGTATTTATAATTTAAAACCAAATCAGATTTTAAGAAAACTTTATTCTTTAATTTACATTTAATGAGTAATTTTATAGAAAATAATTTAATCTAAATACTATGAAAAAAATAATCTTTTCTATCGTGCTAATCATAGCCGTAATAATTGGGTGTAAAACGAAAAGTAACTCAAGTGATTCGAAAAATTTAAACATTGCTTTTGAATCAAAAAGTAATAGTACAGTAACTGGAACAGCAACTTTTATTGAAAAAAATGGAAAAGTGACTTTTGTTGCAAAATTAGCAGGATTAAAACCTGGTGTACATGCCATACATATTCACGAAAAATCAGATTGTTCAGCAGCAGATGGAAGTTCGGCAGGAGGACATTGGAATCCTACCTTCAAAAAACATGGGAAATGGGGAGTTGGAGAATATCATAGAGGCGATATTGGTAATTTTATTGCCGATGAAAAAGGAAATGGAACGATCACTATGACCACAGATGAATGGTGTATTGGTTGCGAAGATGCTACAAAAAACATCCTTGGAAAAGGACTAATTGTTCATCAAGGGACCGATGATTTTACTACACAACCAGCTGGAAATGCTGGAGCTAGAGTTGCTTGTTCGGCAATTATAAAATAAATTTCAAAATATTTGGCACAAAAAGAACATCACTATTTTAAAAATGCCAAAGAATGGCGTAAATGGTTACACGAAAATCATGCTGCTTCTACGGGTATTTATATAATTTTCTATAAAGTAAGTAGCAAGTTTGAAAGTATGCGATGGGAAGAAGCTGTTCAGGTTGCAATTTGCTACGGTTGGATTGATTCGACAGTAAAAAAGATGGATGAAGAATGCCGTAAACAAGTTTTTTCGCCAAGAAAAGACAAAAGCGTTTGGAGTAAATTGAACAAATCCTATATCGAAAAACTCCTAAAAGAGAATTTAATTCACACAAGTGGATTAGCAAAAATTGAAATCGCCAAGCAAAATGGTTCATGGATTTCATTAGACGCTGTTGAAGATTTAATTATTCCAGAAGATTTAAAATTGGCATTTGAACAGAATGAAATTGCTTTTGAAAATTATAAAAATTTCAGTCCCTCCTATAGAAAAAGTTATCTCTATTGGCTAAATCAAGCAAAAAGAGAAGAAACTCGAAATAGTAGAATAAATCAAATTATAATTTTCTGTAGTCAAAATAAAAAATCAAGAGAATAGTTTTCTTAAAAAATTACAAAAAACTGTCTTGTCAACATAAACAAGACGGTTTTTTTATTTTAAATTAATACAAAACCACAAAAAAACATAAATTTGCAATTCAAAATAAAGCAATGATTAACCCATCAGCACCTGGTTGGATAGATAAATTTTTATTGAAGCAAAAAAAATCCTTGCTTCCCAGAATTATAGACACTAATTTGTTTTACAAAAAAGTTAGAGAAACAGGTTTTATTTATGGGCATATCGTTTCTTTTGACACTTTGATTCCTATTGAAACCAAAGGTTGGTTAGAAAATGAAATTTCAAAGGTAGCCTTACTCAATACTTTATACGGCATTTATGAATTGACCATTCAAGAAAATAATCCTAATAATTTTGTTAAAAAAACCGTAGCTTTTTATAACGAAATGAATCCACAAGGGTTCAATTTGCTGCGAAAAGTGTTGCCAGATAGTTCTGCATCTTTAAATTTAGAAAAAATTATTGATGATCGTGTTCAAACCAATATCGATATTATAAGCAAGAACTTTTCCCATATAGTTACTAATGCACTACTTTTTATAGATGTTTTGGCTTTCCGCCAATACTTGATTCACGGAGCAATTCCTGAAAAATATTTAAAAAAAATTGAGGAAACCATCGTCAGTATTGTTTCTCTTGCGTTGAAAACTAAATCTAACAAATCTAAATATGATGATTTGCTGATTAAACTCTTTGAAGCTTCTGTTCGATACAGCAAATTTTCGAATGTGAACGTGCAAAATCTTGAAGAATTGAAATTAGACTTTTATACAAATGAACTAGAAAAATTCTACTTGATTGATATGGCAGGAATGGCACTATGGAGCGATGGAGTTATAGAAAACAATGAAGCTTATTTTCTTCATAAATTAGCGGAATTAATGGTTGTTCAAGATGCTTTTATTACCGAAAGTATTGAGAATATAAATGATTTTATTACTAAGTATAAAAATGAAATTCCTTATTTCAACTACTCTAATCCGGTTAAACATTTTTATGACCAAACGACTCAAACCGTAATAAAACTGATTACTCGCAACAAAAATAGATTGGTTAAGGAAATCATTGAAAGCAAAGAATTGATGGTATTATTGGCTTATTCTACCCAAAGAGATTTGGATGAAAAAGAAAAGAAAAAAGTACGAAAACAGTTGTTGGATATTTGCAAAACTGTTCCTTCATTAGCCATATTTTTGCTTCCTGGCGGCAGTTTATTGCTACCAATTTTTATTAAATTTATACCAACATTATTACCGTCGGCATTTAATGAAAATCTTGAAACTGAAGATTGATTTTAACCTTAAGACAAAAAAACTGCCCGAAAGCAGTTTGAAATCTTCAAATATATTTTGTTCCATCAAAACTTCAATTGGTACACTTCATCTAAATCGACATCGGAACTGATATTCACATCTAAATCCGTTACAAATCCAGAATTCAAACCATAAGCCCAACCGTGAAGCGTTAAATCTTGTCCACTTTTCCAAGCTGACTGAACAATCGATGTTTTAGCTAAGTCGAAAACTTGTTCTTTTACATTAACTTCAACAAAAGTATTAAAGCGTTCCGTTTCATCTTCAATAGCATCTAAACGCGCTTGATGCAAACGATAAATATCTTTTATATGTCGAATCCAGTTATCAATTATCCCAATCGATTGATTATTCATCGCAGCCTGCACACCACCACAACCATAATGTCCACAAACAATAACGTGTTTTACTTTCAACACATTTACAGCGTAATCTAAAACGCTTAACATATTCATATCGCTATGAATCACCATATTAGCAATATTTCTATGTACAAATACGTCGCCAGGTTTGGCACCAACAATTTCATTTGCAGGAACTCGACTATCCGAACAACCAATCCATAATAAAGGAGGTTTTTGTTGTCTCGCTAAATCTTCAAAATAATTAGGATCTTCTGCTAATGAAGCTTCTACCCATTTTTTATTATTATCTAATATCTTTTTGTAAAAATCGATCATGTTTTTTGTTGTGTTTTTAACGTACCCAAAGATATAATAAAATAATTTAGTAGAATTTATTTAAAACAATCATAATTAAAAATGATTGTTTTTTATATTTGCATCATAAAATACTATTTTCATGACAATTACTCAACTACAATATGTTTTGGCTGTAGCCGAACACAAAAATTTTACGCTTGCCGCCGAAAAATGTTTCGTTACCCAGCCTACCTTAAGTATGCAAATTCAAAAAATAGAAGAAGAACTTAATATTTTAATTTTTGACCGAAGCAAAAAACCAATTCAACTTACGGATATTGGTCAAAAAATTGTCAATCAAGCCAAAAATATTGTCAATGAAGCTGGCAAAATAAAAGATATTGTAGAATATCAAAAAGGCTTCATTGGTGGCGAATTTAGATTGGGAATAATCCCTACAATTATGCCTACGCTTTTGCCCATGTTTTTGAATAATTTTATCAAAAAATACCCAAAAATAAAACTCATAATCGAAGAACTAAATACTGATGAAATTATTCTTCGTCTAAAAAACGGACATCTGGATGCAGCCATTGCGGCAACACCATTGGAAGATGATAAAATCAAGGAAATAGTTCTTTATTTCGAGCCATTTGTAGCTTATATTCCTGATAATCATGCCATTTCAAATAAAAATGAAATTGAAATTTCTGACTTAAATCTTAGTGATATTTTGTTATTACAAGATGGGCATTGCTTCAGAGATGGGATTTTGAATTTATGTAAAAATCAAAACGCTGTTTCCGAAAATAATTTTCAATTAGAAAGCGGCAGTTTTGAAACCTTGATAAAATTAGCCGACGAAGGTCTTGGAACTACACTACTTCCCTACTTGCACACACTAGATTTGAAGGAAAAAGACAAATTAAAATTAAGACATTTCAAGGAACCAAAACCAGCACGTGAAGTAAGTTTAATTTATCCAAAAAGCGAATTAAAAATACATATTATCGATGCGCTTAGAAACACCATTTCTGGAGTAGTAAAAGGAGCTATTACTTTTCAGAATGTGCAAATAGTAAGTCCGATTCAAAAGAAATAAAAAAGGCTGTCTTTTCAGACAGCCTCTCTATAATTTATGTATTTACAATCAACAAGCATTGCTTTAATTCTGGTTTTTCGATTATAAAATTTAACAACCATTCTCTTAATTGTTCCATTTCATAGGGCAATAAAGATTTAATCGCTTTTTCTAATTCTTTGCAAAAAAGTATAGCATCAAAACTCACTCTTTCGAGTATTGACTTTGTGTAATCAAACATTAACTTCGACATACTCATTTAAGATTAAGGGTTAAATACTCATTTTTAAACATATGTAAATCTACATTTTTTTTTTGTAGCACATTATTTTTTAACGTACTATTATGTTTTTTATTGTACTCGAAACATAAAAAGAGTGATCTAAAACTAACCTTTTATAGCTCGAAACATTTCGCGTTTTCCGGGTGCGCCAGGTAATTTTTCGACAGTAAACCCTACTTCTTTCATGCTTCTTTTTATGACACCACGCGCGGCATAGGTTACAAGTACACCACTAGTTTTTAATGCTTTATACATTTTTTCGAAAATTTCAGTACTCCATAATTCCGGTTGAACGTCATATCCAAAAGCATCAAAATAGATCAAATCAAACTTTTCTACGTCATCAATAGCTGCAAAAAATTGATTTCTTTTTGTGAACGAAAAATCATTCCATAAAACAATTTTCTCCTCCCAATTGCATTCGTGCATTTTTTCGAAAATGAATCTTTCGGTATTGGCATTCAATTCGGATACATAATTCAACAATAGCACTTCTTCTGCCAAAATTGGATACGCTTCGACACCAACATAATCTATTATTTGATTGATTTTTTGTGATTCCAAAAAAGTAATAAAAGCATTCAAACCCGTTCCAAAACCTATTTCTAGAATAGAAACTGATTTGTTTTCGAATAATGAAAGTCCATTTTTTATAAATACGTGTTGCGCTTCTTGAATGGCTCCAAATCTAGAATGATAACATTCATCCCAATCCTTAATATGAATTGTTGTAGAGCCGTCACGGGTTTTGATTATTTCTCTTTCCAAAATAGAGTTCTGTGTTTTTTTACTTGTATTAATTTATAAGCAAGCCAAATTTAATTAAAAACAAATAGGTTTAGTCTTCAAAAATGGAACTATTTTTATAAATATCATAAAATTACCCCTACTTTTAATAGAATTTTTAGAATATAAATAAATCGCAGTTAAAAGCTATAATTTATGTTTTTTTAGCAAGGAATATGCTGATTTTTATTTAATTTTGCAAAACATATATTTCAAATAGCATCTTAACATTTTGGCATAAGCCATTATATAAAAATATTTTTAAAACATAATAACCGATTATGAGTACTACACAAACCAACAAAATTGAAATAATAAAAGCCGCAACTTCAAAAATAAATGAAGTAGATTTTGATCATTTGAATTTTGGCGAAATTTTCACAGACCATTTATTCGAATGTGATTTTACAAATGGTGAATGGCAAAAACCAATAATTAAACCTTATGCCCCATTTTTAATGGATCCATCTTCTAAAGTTTTTCATTACGGTCAAGCTATTTTTGAAGGAATGAAAGCCTACAAAGATGAGCATGATGCTATTTGGCTTTTTAGACCATTAGAAAACTTTAAGCGTTTTAATAATTCAGCAATTCGAATGGCGATGGCTGAAGTTCCAGAAGAAATCTTTATGGAAGGGCTAAAACAATTGTTGCAATTAGAACGAAATTGGGTAAAAAAAGAGAACGGAAGTTCTTTATACATCAGGCCATTTATGATTGCTACTGGAACTGGTGTAATTGCAAATCCATCGGATGATTATAAATTCATGATTATTTTATCACCTGCAAAGGCGTATTATTCAGGCGAAGTAAAAGTAATTATTGCCGAACATTATAGTAGAGCTGCAAATGGCGGAATTGGAGCTGCAAAAGCTGCAGGAAATTACGCGGGACAATTCTATCCAACTAATTTAGCCAACAAAGAAGGTTTTCAACAAGTTATTTGGACAGATGACGCTACGCATACCAAACTGGAAGAAGCTGGTACAATGAATTTATTTTTTAGAATAAACGATACTTTATTGACTGCGCCAACAAGCGAAAGAATCCTTGATGGTGTAACTAGAAAAAGTATTCTTGATTTAGCAAAAAGCGAAGGTATTCATACTGAAGTTCGTTCGGTTTTAGCTTCTGAACTTGTTGATGCTGCTAATGACGGAAGCTTGAAAGAAATTTTCGGAGCTGGAACTGCTGCAGTTGTAAGTCCAATTTCTGGATTCTCCTATCAAGATGTATATCATGAATTACCAAAAATTGAAAATTCAGTTGCTTTACAACTAAAAGATAAATTGACAAAAATTCAACAAAAACTGGCCGAAGATACTTTTGGATGGACAGTTAAGGTTTAGTTAGCAGAAGGCAGATTTCAGAAGAAAGGAGTTTAAAAATGATTTATTTCATTTTTAAACTCCTTTTTTTCGTAATTCAGAATTCTACATTTTTTAACCTGCCAACTGAAATCTGCTTTCTGCTTTCTGCAAACTGAATACTGCAAACTGAATACTACTTCAATATTTTCGAAAAATCTGGTTTAAAATAATTAGGGCCTTTCATCACTTTTCCATCTTCGCGATAAATAGGTTTTCCGTTCTCACCTAATTTACTCATATTAGAGCGTTGAATTTCGTCGAAAACTTCTTCTATTTTATGTTGTAAGCCATGTTCGATAATTGTTCCGCAAAGAATATACATCATATCGCCAAGTGCGTCGGCAATTTCTATTAAATCATTATTTTGAACGGCTTCAAGATATTCTTCGTTTTCTTCTTTCATCAAGTTATAACGAAGTATGTTTTTAGATTCACCCAAATCGGCGATTGGAGTTTCACTGTGACCAATGATAAATGC